>JAOPZJ010000361.1 GCA_025964155.1 Solirubrobacterales bacterium | reverse complement strand
CCCAGACGACATCGAACGACTCGTCTGCGAGCCCGTTGTCGGTCCCGTCCCGCTGCTCGAAGCGGACGCTGTCAAGCCGACGCTCTGCAGCATGCCTGGTCGCGGCCGCGACGCCGCCGCCGCTGGTGGTGACTCCGAGCACGGAGGCGTTGAGGCCGGCCGCGAGGTCACACGCTTGGCGTCCGGTTCCGCATCCGACGTCGAGGACTCGGTCGCCGGCGGCGATGCCGGCCCTCTCGAGCATCTGGTGTGTCAGCGCCGCGGTCGCCCGCTCCAGCGGCGTGTCGGGCGCGTCGAAGTAGCCGTAGTGGAACTCCTCGCCCATGATCAGCTGCCACGCGCTGTGCACACGGTCGTAATGCGCGGCAGGCTGGTGACTGCTCGGACTGTCTTCACCCATTTTCGTGCTTTCCCCCCGGCAGTGCCCCTAGCGAGGCGCGAATGCTACTGCGTGGGCGGAGGGCTCGCGTGAAGGCGGGTAGGGATAGACTCGCGCGCTCTTGAACCATCGACCAAGGGGTGATGCATGCGGTTCGCCTGGGCCGTCCTCATGATCGTGCTTCCGTCGTCACTGAGGCGTCACCTGGGCCGGCGGATCTTTGGCTGGGACATCCATCCCACGGCATACATCGGCCGCAGCATCATCCTCGTCAGCCACCTCTCCATGGGTCCAGGGGCCAGCATCGGACCGCGGAACGTCATCAGGGGCCTGGAGGTCCTGCGGCTGGAGGAGGGCGCCAGCATCGCCACGCGCAACCACATCATCGGCTGGCCGCTGACGTCGACCTTCTTCCCGCACTCCCCCGACCGCGACCCCTCGCTGACCGTCGGCAAGCACGCGATGATCACGGTCGGGCACGAGATCGACTGCTGCGATCGCGTGGAGATCGGCGACTACTCCGCGCTGGCGGGCTTCAACTCCCAGATCCTGACGCACAGCCTCAATCTCGTGCGGGACAGGCAGGAGGCGCGCCCGGTCGTGATCGGGGACCGCTCCGCCGTGATGTCCGCCTGCATTCTGCAGAGCGGGGCGCGGGTCCCGCCGCGGTCGATCGTGTCGGCCGGCTCGGTGATCACCACGAAGCTGAGCAAGGAGCTGACGCTCTATCGGGGCAACCCGGCCGAGCCGGTCCGCGCGCTCCCCGAGACGCTCCAGTACTTCCTCCGAGGCACGCCCGGCCACCACGCGTACGAGAGTGGCCGCCTGCCTCACCAGCTCTGACCGCGCGGTCAGGCGGCCTTGCGCCAGTACGCGCCGAAGCCGTCGACGTCGACGATCTCCTCGGTGATGCCATGTGCCTTGCGGTAGTCGTCGATCGCCCGTCCGCATTGCGACGCATGGCTGCCGAAGTCGTCGACGATGCAGAAGCCGCCCGGCGAGAGCTTGGGGTAGAGCGCCTCGATCGCCTGGATCGTGGACTCGTACATGTCACCGTCGAGGCGCATCACCGCGAGCTTCTCGATCGGCGCCGTGGGAAGGGTGTCCTTGAAGAACCCGACGAGGAACTCGACCTGGTCGTCGAGTAGGCCGTACCGCTCGAAGTTGTGGCGGACCTGGTCGACCCCGACCGCCAGGCCGCCGAGCTTGTGCAGCTCGTCGCCTGCGTCGGCGGGATACCGCGCGGCGTCCGGGCGAGGCAGCCCCTCGAAGGAGTCAGAGACCCAGACGGTGCGGGTCGTGTCGTCCCATGCCTTGAGCACGCCGCGCATGAAGATGCAGGCGCCGCCGCGCCAGACGCCGGTCTCGATGAGGTCGCCAGGGACCTCATCGCGGAGCACCGTCTCGACGCAGTGCTGGATGTTGTCCATCCGGCGCAGGCCGATCATCGAGTCCGCTCGGGCCGGCCAGTCGTGACCGACGGCGCGCAGCTCGGGGTCGTACGGCTTCTTGTACGCGATCTCGAAGCCGAAGCGCCCCATCAGCCGGCCGACGGCGTCCGCCACGTTCTTCCGCAGCAGGGGCGAGCCGGCCGTCCGCACTCCGCCCAGGATCGAGTCGTTGTCCTCGGCCACCGCGCCCGTCAGGGTTCGCTTGAGCAGGTCCAGATAGAGCCCACGGGCGAGGTCGGTGCGAGTTTCGGGAAGTGTCACGCGGCGAAAATAGCAGTTGCTCGCGCCGCCGGTCACAGTTGGACGACCGGCGGCAGATAGGGTGCCGCGTCAGATGAATGCAACTCCCCGAGACGCCACGTGACGATGCAACCCGCCTACTGCACCATCCTCGCGAGGAACTACCTGCCGAGAGCGCTCATGCTGAGTGACAGCCTGCGTGAGCACGGAAGCGACATCCCGCTCGTGGTGTTCCTGGTCGATGCCACGCCGGAGACCGAGCTGCCGGAGATCCCCGGCGTCCGGTGGATGCGGCCGGCGTCGCTGGATCTCCCTGAACGCGCGGTGCTCGACCTGGCCATGTCATACGACCTGGTGGAGTTCGCGACGGCGATCAAGCCCTTGGTGCTGCAGGCCCTGCTGCGGGAGTACGAACAGGTCGTCTATCTCGACCCGGACACCTATGTGACCGCCCCGATGCTCGAGCTCGGCCCCGCGCTCGACAGCAGCGCAGGCGTCGTCCTGACGCCCCATACCCTGGAGCCGAATCTCACCGAGACGCGGTTTTCCGAGGGCCATCTGCTGCACGTCGGCGTCTACAACCTCGGCTTCTGTGCGGTGAACCGCAGCGCGGACGAGTTCTTGAAGTGGTGGTGGGGCCATCTGCGCTCCGAATGCCTGCATGGTCCGCTCGACGGCCTGTTCACCGACCAGAAGTGGGTGGACCTGGGCGCCGTGCTGTTCGGCGCCACGGCCCTTCGGCACTACGGCTACAACGTCAGCGTCGGCAACCTGCACGAACGTCCCATCGCCCGCGACTCCGACGGCTACTACGTGGCGTCCAGCGGCGACCGCCTGCGCCTGTTCCACTTCCACGCGTTCGACCCGCGCCGCCCCGAAGAGCTGTACGGCCGCACGAGCACGAGCACGAGCGCGAGCGCGGGGGACATGCGCGCCGGCAACGAGGCCATCAACGCGCTGTCCAAGCAGTACGCCGCGGCGCTGATCGAGAAGCAGCGTGAGATCGGCGAGCAGCCTGCCTACATCTATGGGTCCGACACCACCGGAAGGCGGATCAGCCGGCGCATGCGCCATGCCTACCGGACCGTTGTGCTCGCCGACCCGGGCAGCGTGCCGTCACCATTCGTCGCCGCCGAGGCAGCCGAGTACGAACGGTGGAGGCGCAGCGCACGGCCCCTCGCCGGCCGGCTCATCCTCTCGGACCTCGCGAAGGGGGCACGGTGCGCGATGCCCGAGGAGTACGACACCCTCAAGCGCAGGTTTCCCCGACTGACGAAGTCGCTCCGCGGCCGCTACGTCGAAGACACCGGCATGTGGGGGTGACGTTCGGCCCCGGCCGCTATGCCTTGGCCGCGGCGACCGGCGCGGCGTAGTACCCGTAGTACCCCTCGCCGGTGTCCTTGACGTCCGTCAAGACGATCCCGGTGGGACGCTCCGGAAGCCGGGCGAGCGCGGCCTGGGCGGCGCGCGCCTGATCACGGGTGCTCTGCTGCAGGCGCACACAGACAAGGACCGCGGAGACATGCGGGATGAGCTCCAGCGTGTCGGCGACCGACAGCAGCGGTGCGCTGTCGATGATGATCGTGTCGTAGACCTCGCTGACCTCGGCCAGGAACGTGCGGAACCGTTCGGAGCCCAGCAGGTCGGCGGGGCGCGGGGGCGCCGAGCCCGAGGTGATGCAGACGAGCGTGGCGGCCGTTCCGCCGGTGTTCTCCTCCGACGGGATGGCCGCAACCGTCTGCATGATGTCCTGAGGCTCAGCGTGACCGGTGAGATAGTCCGTCAGACCCGGCTTCTCCGCCAGGCCGAAGCGCGTCGCCAGCACCGGACGGCGAAGATCGCATTCGATGAGGAGCGTCCGCTTGCCGGCGGCGGCGTTCGCCATCGCCAGGCATGCGCTGACCGTCGACTTGCCCTCCTGGGCCATCGCGCTGGTGACGAGCACCGTACGCAGGTTCTCCTCGGCCGACAGGTAGCGGACGTTGTGCCGCAGGATCCGGAAGGACTCCTCGTCGGGCTCGGAGAGCGGACCCGGGCTCTTCTTGTCGCGGGCGTCGGTGGTGGCACCCGCGTGGCCGAGCGCCTGGGAGCGAATGTGCCCGACGATCGGCTTGTTGTCGAAGGCCTGCTCGACCTCCGACGTCACCCGCAACCGATGGTCGAGTGACGCGCGCGTATACGCGAGGGCGATCCCGAGCAGCAGGCCGAAGATCAGCGCGCCGATCGTGTTGCGGACCGGCTTGGGCGAGCTGGGGGCCCCCGGAACCCGTGCCACGTCGCTGACCTCTACCGGACGGGCCACGGCGCTGAGGGACTGCAGCCGCGTGAGCTGGTCCTGGAGGGCGGCGCGCTGGATCGCGTCCTTGTCGATGAGCGAGCCCTTCGCCGGGGGTTTCAGGCGCCTCAGCTTCTGCTGGACCTTCTCGGCCTGGACGGCGTACGCGTGCCGCGCCTCGCGCGTGCTCAGCGAGGCGTCCGCCTTGGCGAACGCGTTCGCGATGGCAGCCGCCTCGTCGCCGTGCCGCGCGTGCGAGGTGATCTTCACGACGATCGAGTTCGGGTCGATCTCCACGTCGACGCGCTTGCGGAGCGCGTCGAGGTCCAGGGGGCTGCCCAGGTCTCCGCGGACACGCTGCACGACCTCTTCGCGCGTCACCAGCGGCAAGTGGATCGACGCGAGCTGCAACTGCGTCTGGCTGCCAGGGAAGGCCCCGCCGATGGGCGTCAGATCCTGGCTGAGGTCACGCACGGTCACCGAGGAGGTCGCCGAGTAGCTGGGCGTCTGCAGCGACGACGCGCCGAACGCCGCCACGGCGCACCCGACCGCCACCATCAGGATGAAGACGCGGCGCTGGCGCATCACGCGCAGGTAGTCGGCCAGCGTTGTCTCGTTAGGCTCGTTCATGTTCCAGGCTCCCTGCTGACCGGACGTCCCGTCCGGCGATCCGACAACGATGAAACCCGCGGCATCCCGCCGGGTTGGAAAGGTGCGACGTCAAGACGCGCCGGCGGGAGGATCGCGCGCATGTTAGCGCTGGTCGGCGGCCACTGGCACCACCCGCCGGCCCAGGACATCGTCGATGACCGCTTCGAACCGCTCGGCGAAGCCGTCGACCGTGAAGTGCTCCTCCGCGTAGGCCCGTGATCGCAGCGATCGCACGCGCTGATCCTCCGGATCGGCGGCGATCTGTGCGATGACGCGCGGCAGCGCGTCGGGGTCGCCGCTGTCGACGACCCAGCCGGCGCCCGAGGCCCGGATGATGCGCGCGACCTCGCCGTGGGGGTTCACCGCAGCGATGATCGGGAGTCCGTACGCCATGAAGTTCATGAGCTTCGACGGGATGTTGAACTCGCCACCGTCGTGGTGCTGCGTCACGAGGCCGATGTCGGCACGCCGGAGCTCGTCCTCCAGGCGGTCATCGTCGACGACGCCGAGCATTGCAACGCGATCCGTGCGGATGGCGGCCTTCACGTCGGGTGCCGCCAGGCCGTTGCCGGTGATGACAAGCTCGACGTCGGGGCCGGCCACGGCAGGATCGGACTCGAACGCGGCCACGAGCGCCGCCAGGCCCTGGGAGAACCCGATGTTGCCCATGGACAGGATCCGCGGCGTGGGCGAGGATCGCTCAACGACGGGATCGCGCGGCTCGCGCGTGGCCGGGTCGTACACGAGCGTCACCTTGTCGGCCGGCACGCCCTTGGCTTGGAGGTTGTCGGTGAACGCGCTGGAGAGCACGACGATCTTGTCGGCGTGCCGGTAGGCCGTCCGTTCGAGCGCACGCGAGAGGCGCAGGACCGTGCCTCCCTCGTCGAGCAGCCCGGTCGCCGACGCCGCGTCCGGGAGGATGTCGTGCAGCCACAAGACCCAGCGGGTGCGCCGCAGGCGGTGCGCGACGACGGCGGGCAGCAGCGCCGGAAAGGACGGTGACACCACGACAGCGACGTCGGGTTTGCCCAGCGCCGGGATCGCCGCGAACTGTGCGGCCATGAAGGTCGCCTCCTGGCGCACGCGCTCGGCGGCGGTCGCCCGCCCGATCCACAGCGGGAGGCGGAGCACGTCGATCGGCCCGCGCTGCTCGCGGTAGGGCAGGATCCGCGTGCCCCAGTTGGGCTCGGGATAGTGGGGGTGGGCGGCCACGACGCTGACGTCATGGCCACGGGCGTGCAGCGCGTTCGCCCACACCTTGCTGACCGGGCCGATGCCGGTCGGTTCAGGGTCGTAGTTGTAGCTCCACAGCTGGATGCGCAGCGGCCGCCCGTTCCCGGTCGTCACGCCGCCGTCCTGGCGGCGCTGGACGCCACCTGGTCGTAGACCCAGCGGTAGGTCTCGGCCAGGCCGTCCGCCAGCCGGGTCGACGGCTCCCAGCCCAGCCGGTCCAGGATCATCGTGTTGTCGCTGTTGCGTCCGCGCACGCCCTTCGGGGCCGTGAGGTCGTAGCGGCGCGCGACGTCGATGCCGGCGATGTCCGAGACGATGTCGATGAGCTGGTTGATCGTGACCATCTCGCTGGAGCCGAGGTTGATCGGCACGTCGATGTCGGACGCCATGATCATCCGCGTCCCGCGGACGCAGTCGTCGATGTAGGTGAAGCTGCGCGTCTGCTCGCCGTCACCCCACACTTCGATCTCGTGGTCGCCGGAGAGCTTGGCCTCCGCGACCTTGCGACAGATCGCCGAGGGCGCCTTCTCGCGCCCACCGGTCCACGTCCCGAGAGGCCCGTACACGTTGTGGTAGCGCGCCATGCGCGTGACCAGGCCGAAGTCCTCGCTGAAATGGCGGCACATCCGCTCGGAGAACAGCTTCTCCCAGCCGTAGCCGTCCTCGGGCATCGCCGGGTAGGCATCCTCCTCCTTCAGCGGGGCGATGTCGGCGGTCAACTGCTTGTCGGCCGCGTAGACACACGCCGACGACGCGTAGAAGAACCGGCTGGGGGATCCGTCGCGCCGCGCGGCGTCCAGCAGGTGGGTGTTGATCAGCACCGACAACATGCACAGCGCCTTGTTGTTCTCGATGAACCCCATGCCGCCCATGTCGCACGCGAGGTTGTAGATCTCGTCCACGCCGGCCACGGCCTCCAGGCAGCTGTCCAGGAGCTGCAGGTCCATGACGAGGTTCTCCGCGGTCGCGGAGACCCGGTACCACTCGTCTACCGGCTTGCAGTCGACGCAGCGCACCCGTGCGCCGCCCGCCTCCAGGTCCGCGACCAGCGCGCCGCCGATGAAACCGCCGCCGCCAGCGACGAGAACCGTCTTGGTCATCCCGTGTCCCCCTATTACCGTTTTCCAGCGATCAACGCGCCCTGCTCATACGGCCAAGCGCGGAGAGGATAACGCGCTCGCGTCGATTCCCGTGCAATTCAGTCCCCGGAGCATTCCCCGAGCCACGTCGACGTCGATCAGGAGTGGCAGGAGCGAAGCACGTCAAGCGCCAGACGCTCGCTGTTGAACGCCGGCAACGGGAACTCGTCCAGCGACAGCCAGGCAGCCTCTGATTTCTCCGCGGACATCGTGAACGTCCCGGCGGCTCGCCTGCAGTGGTAGGCAATGTCGACCGTCCACTTGCCGCCCTCGCCGTACTGCCCGGTCCAGGCACCGAACACCTCGAGGTCGGTGATCTCGAGCGCCGTCTCCTCGAGGATCTCCCGGCAGATCGCGTCGTCCGGATATTCACCGGCCTCGATGAAGCCACCGGGCAGGTCCCACGTGCCGACCAAGGGCTCGTGCGCGCGCCGGAGCGCGAGATACCGGCCATCGTCCTCGATGAAGGCGAACGCGGTCACCGCCGGATTCGCGTAGTGCACGTAATGCCCATCCGGGCAGCCCAGCAGCCCAGCGTCATTCCCTGCTTGGATCTCGGTCAACGGGGCCGCGCACCCCGGGCAGAAGCGAAAGGTCATGGTGGCGCAGAATGTCAGACACCCGAGGCGGCGCGATCAGCGGGTTTTCGGCGCAGGCGGTGGCGCGGTGTCAAGCGCCGGAAGGCCGGAAGGCGTGTCACGCGCGAGGGCCTCGATCAGCGCCACCCCGCGCGCGCCCGAGTCGGCGGTGTCGATCCACGCGCGCAGCTCCCGAGCGCGTTCCCGGAGCCCGGGCTGCTCCAGCGCCCGCCCGACCGCCAGGCGCACCGCCGCGGGAGTGCACAGGCGCCGCGGCAGGCGCACACCGGCGCCCGCCCAGCTGACGCGGGCGGCGTTCTCGTTCATGTCACCGGCTGCGGGCACGGCCACGACCGCGCAGCCGCTGGCCAGCGCCCGCACCATGGTGCCGTGCCCGACGTGGGTGACGACGACGTCGCAGTGCGGCATCGTGCGCGCGTAGGAGACCCAGTCCACCAGCCGCGTGTTGGCGCCCAGCTCGGGTACGGGGTCGGTGAGGGCGCGCCGGTTCGTCGTGACCAGCACACGCACGGGCAGGTCGGCAAGCCCCGCGATCGCCGCGCGCAGCAGGCGATGCGTCTTGTCCTGGGCCGTCGACGGTGCCACGAGCACGAGCGGCAGCGTCGGATCGCCGAAGTCCAGCGGCACGTCCTCGGTCGGCGGCTCCCACAGCAGTGGCCCGACGACATGGGTGTTCGGCGCGGTGTCAGCGGGGCGGGGGTACTCGAGCTGCGGGAACGTCGCCACGAGGCACAGCCGGCGGCTGATGCCGCCGTGGAGGTGGCCGAGCGCGGGCAGCCCGAGCCGGCGGCGCGTCTCGTTCAGCTCGCCCTGACCCTGGACGAGTCCGCGGCGCACGAGCGGCGCCAGCGTGTCCCAGGCGGCGCGGCCGAGCGCGGTGCGCGGCAGGCGTGCCCCCACGGAGTACGGCGGGAATCCGGGCGCCGGGCGCGGGTCGACGTGGGGGATGAGCGTCGCGACCGGGACACCCTCCAGCTCACCGGCGAGCGCCGGCGCCAGCGTGAGGATGTCTGCGACGACGACGTCCGGGCGCAGCTCGGCCACGAGCGGACGGGTGTCGACGGTGGCGCGCGCCACCGCTTCGTACGGCTTGAGGTGGCGCCCCTGCGTCGGGAAGACGTCGTACTCGGGCGCGGCCGCGAACGTCAGGCCCTCGGCCTCGACCTCGGGACGCCAGCGCTGCCACGTCTCGACGACCACGTCGTGCCCGGCGCTGCGGAGCGCGACGCCGAGCGCGATGGCCGGAAAGGCGTGCCCGGGGTCACCGAACGCCCCGAGCAGGACCTTCACGCGCGCTCGAGCCCTCTGGGCGAGCTATTCCGCAAGCTCGGCCACCTTGCGCAGCTGCTCCATGCGACCCTCCTTCGTCCAGGCCATCGGCGTGACCCCGAGCGTGTGCACGCCGGCCTCCTTGTAGGCGGCCAGGCGCTCGCGCACGTGCTCGGGCGGCCCGCAGATCGAGACGGTGTCGATGAGCGCGTCGGGGATCGCCGCGGCGGCCTCGTCCTTCTTGCCGTCCAGGTACAGGTCCTGGATCTCCTTGGCGGCGTCCTCGAAGCCGTAGCGCTGCACGAGCTGGTTGTAGAAGTTCTGCTTGCGCGAGCCCATGCCGCCGACGTAGAGGCCGATGAACGGCCGCATGAGGTTGCGGGCCTCCTCCATGTCGTCCCCGACGTAGACCTGGACCGACGGCGCGATCGCCACGTCGGCGAGCGTCTTCCCGTTGCCCGCCCGGTCCACGCCGGCCTGCAGCTCCTCGCGGATGACCCGAACGTGCTCGGGGGAGAAGAGGGTGGGGATGACGCCGTCGGCGACCTCGGCCGCCAGCTGCGTGTTCTTCGGGCCGATTGCGGCGATGTAGATCGGGATCTGGTCCTGCACGGTGGAGATCGTGAGCTTCAGCGCCTTGCCGGGGCCGTCGGGCAGCGGCAGGTCGATCGACTCGCCGTGGAACTCCACGCGCTCACGCGCAAGGGCCATGCGGAGCACGGCGACGTACTCGCGCGTGCGCTGCAGCTGCTTGGCGAAGCGGACGCCGTGCCAGCCCTCGGAGACCTGCGGGCCGGACGAGCCGATGCCGAGAATGAAGCGGCCGTCGGAGAGCTGATCGAGCGTCGCGGCGGTCATCGCGGTCATCGCGGCCGAGCGCGCCGGCATCTGCAGGATGCCCGAGGCGATCTTGATCGTGGTCGTCTGCCCGGCGATCCACCCGAGGATCGTCGCCGCGTCCGAACCGTAGGCCTCTGCCGTCCAGACCGAGTCGTAGCCGAGGCGCTCCGCCTCCTGGACGATCTCGAGCTGGTCCTCGCGGGTGAGGCCGAGGCCCCAGTAGCCGATGTGCACGCCGAGCTTCATGCAAGACCTCATTCAGGGGGAGGGGAATCACTTGGTCCTCGGACGGCCGGGGCGTACTCTGGGCTGCGGAGGCGCCCCTTCCCAACCGGGGCGCGCAAGCCTACCTATGCGAACCCGACGCCAACCCATTGACGATCTGCGCCTGGCGATCGACTGCCTTCCGACCCAGACGCGGAGGGCCATGCTCGAGGGCATCTCGAAGAACGAGATCATCGTGGGGGCGTACTCGGACCGTGACGGTGGAGTGTGCCCGATGCTCGCGGCGCACCGCTGTGGTGGTCGCACGAGCTTCATCTCCTTCGCCAAGGCATGGGACGCCTTCGCCGGCGTCAAGCGCGCCCGCCGCGCCACCGAGCGGGAGGTGCGCGTCCTGAAGACCAGCCTGGAGGCGAGCCTGCTCGAGGAGCAGCTTTGCCCGCCGAGCGACCTGGGCAAGGCCATCGCGGCTCACCGGGCCACCGCGCGCCGGCACCGGCCGACCGAGGCCGGGCCGACCGACCTGGCCGGAGCGATCGCCGAGCACCAGGCCACTGCCCGCGAGCGGCGTGCGCGCGAAGCAGCCCAGGACGGTGGCTGGGGCTTCCTACGCAGCCGTCGCGAGGACCGCGACGCCCAGCGCGCACTGGAGCGCGTCGAGCGCGTCGAGCGCGAGACGCTCCGCCCGGTCGAGCGCGAGACCGAGCTCGTCTAACCGCGCTTCGTCGTGCACGGGCGGTACGTGCGCACCTGGCGCACCGTCCGCCCGCGGTTCGTGCGTGCGGTGATCGTCACCTTCACGACCTTGGCGCGCAGCCCCTTGAGGCTCACCGGCAGCGTGCGCCGCGGGCCGCCGTAGCGCTTGGCCTTGCGCGTGCCGACCCGCACGCTCGAGCGGACATAGTGCTCGCTCTTGTCCAGCCGGGGCAGCGTGACGCGCAGGACGCGCCGGCTCACGCAGCGCTTTGGGGCCGGGCAGCTGATCCGAACGTCGACCGGGCCGTCGCTGGTGATGGCGAGCAGCGGGGCACAGCTGAGGCGTGCGCGCCTGGCGTCGACCGTCACCGAGGCGAGGTTCGTCGCGGTCAGGACGAGACGATCGGCCTTGACCGTGGCGGGCGCCGCGCCCCAGGCTCGCTCACGCGAGACGAACGGCATCGGCCCACGGGCGCCGCCGTCGAGCGTGCCCGCACCCTGCCGGACCGGCGGGACGGGGGCATCGCCGGTGCCGAAGGCCTCCGAGCGAGCGTCGATCGTCGCGGTCGCCGTCGGGTCTCGCGCCGTGAGGTCCGAAACCCAGTAGGCGTGGTCGGCGATGGCGCGCGCCGGCGCCGAGTCCTCCTTGGTGTCCACCACGTACGTCACGTGGGGAGGGTCCCGTTCGACGTGATGGTCGCCGAGGAACGCCGCGCCCACGCCGTACTCGTCGTTGGTCGCGAGCGTAAGGTGGTCGGCCACCGGGAACAGGAACGAGGTGAAGCGCACGCCGGCCGCCGCCAGGTCCGCCACAGCCTGCTCGCTGTCCAGGATGTTCACGAGCTCGTCGCCGGCCGCGTTCCACGTCATGAGCGGCGTGTTGCGCAGTGACGCCAGCTGGTCTGAGACCGTGCCGGGGACGCCGACCACCGCAAACCCGCGGGCGAAGAGGTCGGGCCAGCGCGCGAGCAGCCGGTAGGTCCCGAAGCCACCCATCGAGTAGCCGCTCACTGCGGAGCGGGCCGGGTCCAGGCGGTAGTGCCGTGCCACGTCGGCCCAGACCTCGAAGGTGTCGGCTTCGGGCAGGCCGGCATAGAAGCCATCAGGGCCCCGGCCGGAGGGCGTCGCCACGAGACTGCCCGTGCCCCGCTCCCCGAGCTGCGCCTGGTTGCGGCTGGCGAGATACTGGTTGTGGTTGCCCGAGAGCGAGTGCAGCAGGAGCGTGAAGCCGTAGCCCGCGGTAGGCCTCGGCTTGACCGGCACGTACAGGGCGTACTGCTGTAGCTGGTTCTGGAAGCGCCCCTCGCACTTGGCGCCGGCTCCGACCCGGGAGACGAGGTCGAAGCACACCTTGGTGTGGTCGATGCCGCCACCGCCGGCCTCACCGGCGCTGGCAAGAATCCGGTCCATCGGGCCGGTCGCGGGTACCGCGGACTCGTCGTCGGTCCCGGCGGCGAGCTTGCCGAAGTCCACCTGCGCGCTGAACGCGCCGGCGTCCCCGCGGCGCAGCGCCTCGGACTGGCGACGCTCCCGCCACCACGCGGCATCGACCGCGGCACCGACGGCAGCATCGGCGATCGTGATGCCGGCCCCGCCTTGCGTGACGTCCGGGGCGGGCTCGTTCGCCCGGAAGGCGACGTTGAAGAGCGCCGCGCCGCCCGGGGCGGCCCCACCGGGCGTCGTCGCGGTCGCGATCTGGCCCGGGGTCAGGTAGTGCCCGGCGCCTTTGTCCCACAGCCCGATGCCGGCGGCCAAGCGGATCGTGCGGGCGCCGGGGTCGAAGGCGGCGTGGGGCACGCGCACGTCGAACTGGCGGCGCACGGCGTCGACCGTCGCGGTCGGTACGGGCGTGACGGGCGCCCCGGTGTCGGCGCGAACGAGCTCGGCGCTGCTGCCGTGGACGGTGAGGAACAGCTCAGCGGGGGACCTGACCCCGGCGGCGTGCGGCCACGCGCGGGCGGTCTCGGAGCTTCCGATCGCGATCGTGAAGGCGGTGCGCGTGGCGTCCTTCAGCGTGTTGACGGTGACCCGGAAGGCCGTGGCGTGCACCAGCGGGCGCACCCGCAGCTCGACGAGGTCAGCGGCGTTGTTCGCGAAGACCGGGTCGGTGGGGTAGGTCAGCGTCCCGGACTTCGGTGAGAAGAGGAACGCGCGGAGGTCGTGCGGGTCGGACGGGTCCGGGACGCCGCCGGCGCCCCGGTCGTCCTGCAGGAAGTCCTGGTAGAGGAACTCGCCGTCGCGGTAGGCGCTGGCTCCGGAGACGAGGATCGGCGGGGCGTGCCACGGCGCGACGTTCTGCAGTTGCGGGGCATCGGGCACCGGCGCGTAGAGCACGTCCGGTCCGGGCCGGTGCCCGGAGCTCACGGACGGCAACGACGTCGGTTGCGCGGCCGCCGCGCCGGGGCTGCACGCGACAACGATCATCAGCGCGCAGGTGGCGGCCAGGAACGACGGACGGTGACCCATAGCCTTATGTACCACGAACCGGACCAGCGGCCGTCCGGTTCATGGTAAGGCCGCTCCCTGGGCACGCGCAAACGGCTAGGAGGGCAGCGAATCCAGTCCGCCGCCGGGCTGCTCGAAGCGGATCTCCGGCACGACGCAGCCCGGGCTGGTGCGGATGAGGAAGCGCACGCCCTCGGCGATGTCCTCGGACTGGATCATCGAGTCGGCGGGGACGTGCTCCTTGATGAAGTCCGTCATCGCCGTGTCGACGAACCCGGGCGCCAGCGCGGTGGACTTGATGCCGGCGGAGGCCAGCTCCTTGTTCATCGCCTGCGTAAAGCCGACGACGCCGTGCTTCGTGGCTGAGTAGACGCCCAGCCATGCCTCCCCGCGGATGCCGCTGATTGACGCCGTGTTGATGACCAGGGCGTTGTGGTGCTCCTCGCCGGCGGCCCGTAGCAGCGGCATGGCGGCGCGGTAGAAGAGGAAGATCGAGCGCAGGTTGGTGTTGAGCTGGAGGTCGACCTTCTTCGTCGTCAGCGCGTCGACGGCTTCACCCATCCCGATGCCCGCGTTGTTGACGAGGACGTCCAGGCGCCCGAAGCGCTCACCGTGGGCGGCGACGACGGCGTTGATCGTGTCCTCGTCGCCCAGGTTGCCGGCGATGTGCTGCACGTCGTAGCCCTTGCCGCGGAGGCCCTCGGCGGCGGCCTCGAGCTTCTCGGGGCGGCGGGCGGCGACCGTCAGGGCGTATCCCTCCTGGCCGAGCATGTCGGCGATCGCCAGCCCGATCCCGCTCGATGCGCCCGTCACCAGTGCCGCTCGCTGTGCCATCAATCGCTCTCCTGAAGTTCGTGTGGACGAGGCGTATCCAACCAGACGGTGGTGCGCTGCGGCCCCCCGCGGCCCCGGAGGGGTACCGGGGTGGCCGGGACCGGCCCGGCCCTAGGATGGCCTGACATGCCTCTGCTCGTCCGCCTGTCTGCCGCCTGCTGCGTCGCCGCGCTTCTGATCGCTGGTTGTGGCTCCTCGGGCGGGACCGATGCGGTGGCGCCCGCGCAACCGCAGGCGAGCGCCAAGGCGCAGGACTTCCCCAAAGTGGCGGGCAAGACGCTGGGCGAGCTGCAGGCCTCACTGCCCGAAGGCCCGATCTTCGCGCCGAGCGTGTCGCTGCTGCAGCCGGGGACGAACCGCGTCGGCTTCGCCCTCTTCGACGTCGCGCGCAAGCAGCTCGCCGGGGCAGGCGTCGCGCTGTACGTCGCGCGCCCGGACGGCAGCGGCGTCCGTGGCCCGTTCCTCGCGCGCTCGGAGTCGCTGGCCGTCAAACCGCAGTTCGAGAGCCGGACGACCGCGCAGGACCCGGACGCCGCCAAGAGCGTCTACGTCGCCGATGTCCCGCTCCCCAAGCGGGGCAAGGTCGTCGTCGTCGCGGTCGCCCGCATGGACGGGCGGCTCCTGTCGACCGGCGCGTACAGCATGCAGGTCGGTGGCAAGGGCACGCCGCCGCCCGGCGTCGGCGAGCGGGCGATCCGGATCCACACGCCGACGATCGCCTCCGTGGGCGGGGACCCGTCGAAGATCTCCACGCGCGTCCCGCCGGCCGAGGACCTGCTGCGCACCGACATGGCAGACGTTCTCGGCAAGAAGCCGATCGTGCTCGTGTTCGCCACGCCGCAGCTGTGCGTCAGCCGGGTCTGCGGGCCGGTCGTCGACGTCGCCGAGCAGGTGAAGTCCGCGGTGGGGGACAAGGCGGCATTCATCCACCAGGAGATCTACAACGAGAACGACACCTCCAAGGGCTTTCGCCCGCAGGTGATCGCCTACCACCTGCCGACCGAGCCGTGGATCTTCGTCATCGACAGGGCGGGCAAGGTCTCCATGCGCTTTGAAGGCGCGGTCTCCGTCGGCGAGCTGCAGCGGGCCGTGGCAAAGGTCATCGGCCCGGCGTCCTAGCCGCGGCACCGGCGCGCGGCAGCACGCGTGAGCACGCCGCCTGCGGCCGGGGGACAGTCGGTGAGCGAACGCCGGCGGCGGCGATGACCCGTGAGGTAGGCGCCGCCGGTCGAGCTTCACGGATCTGGCGCAGCACCAGTGCGGTCCGGCGCGGAGATGAGCCAGACGAGGCGTCCCGCGTTCTGCGGAAGTCTCAGTGTGTCGCGATCCAGCCACAACTCGCGAGCGCCCCTCGGCCGCCTACCCGGATCCCCCCAAGCTACTCGATGAAGTTCAGAACGCCAGACAGGCCGCAGATCTCGAAGACACGTTGCACCGCCGGTGGCCCCGGCACCAGCAACAGCCGCCGCTTCGTCATCAGCGCTCGCCGATGCAAGGCGACGATCTCTTGAAGACCACAAGAGTCGATGAAGCCGACGGCGCCGAGGTCGACCACGAGCGTGGCCGACGCGCTGCGCTCCGCATGCTGAATCGCGGACGCCAACAGCTCGACGTTCGCCATATCGATCTCGCCGCGTGGCGCGATGCGGAACGCGTCGCCGCTCTCGGCAACCTCGACGATCAGACCCGGAGGCGGTGGCGGGAGGCGCCGCAGCTCCTCCGGTCGCTCTGTGTCTGCAGGCTCAGCCATGGTGCACTCACCCCGCGATCGATATGGAGCTTGACGCCCACGGTGTTCTGCCGCACCAACGATGCCGCAAACCCCGAAGTTCCATCGTCAGCCCGCAGTCCCGGACAGAGACACAGACCACGGCAGGCAGAGTAGACAGATCGGTACCACGGATCAAGCGTGCTCATGACCGGCGGCGGCAGACTGCGCGGGTCCGGCGGTGTCCCATACGCAGGTGCCGCCGATCGAGCGTCGCGAATCTGCTGCTCAGCAACGGATCTGTGACGCTCGATCGGCAAGCCCCTCGGCGCAGTACCGTTGCAGCCGTCACGCGCAGCGGCCTGCGTGCGCGCGACGGGGCGGTAGCTCAATGGTCAGAGCCGCGGACTCATAATCCGTCAGATCCTGGTTCGAGTCCAGGCCGCCCTACTGCTTTCTCCCTGCAAATCGATCTATTTGAGCACGCAAAAGCAAGACCTCGTGACACGTTCTCGTGACAAAAATGTCCGCGGATGTGTCTAGACTGGATGCACGATGGCGGGGGAAACGACCAGGCCGGCGAGCGGCAGTCTCAGCGTCGAGGAACGCCGGACGGGCCGAGTCTGGGTGGCCACGGTGCGTTTTGGCGACGGTCAGCGGTCGCATCGGATGCTCGGACCGGCGTGGGCGAAGCCGAACGGGACGACGGCGCGTGGCGCCGCGCGCTGGCGGGCGCCGGGCGGCTCCAAGCCCGGCCCGGACTACCTGACGCCCAAGGAGGCCGAGGTCGCGCTGGCGGAGCTCCTGGCGAGCCTGCCGCCGCAGATCGCTGCGCCCGGCCGCTACGTGCGCCGGCGCATGACGTTCGCCCTGGCCGTCGACGAGTGGCTGCGCCACCGCGAAGAGGAGAAGGGCGTCAAGCCGACGACGCTGCGCAGCTACCGCAATGACGCGGACCGCTACCTCATCTCGTACTTCGGTCGCGACCGCGCGCTGGCGACGATCACCACCCGGGACGTCGATGGGCTCAAGACGCACCTGCACGCCGAGGGGCTGTCGCCGCGCACGGTGCAGAAGGCGATGGTCGAGGTGCACGGGATCCTGGCCCGGGCCAAGCGGATCGGCTGGATCACGAGCAACCCCGCCGTCGACGCCGAGCGTGTCGCGGTGAAGCGCAAGCGCGACCTGCGCGTTCTCGAGCCCGAGCAGGTCTTCGCCGTGGCGCGCGCCCTCGAGCGCTCCCACCCGGACACCTGGATGGCAAGCCTCGCCGTCTTCGCGGCGTTCTCCGGGCTGCGGCTGGGGGAGTGCCGCGCCATCCGCTGGCAGGACATCGACTTCGCCAACGGCGCCATCCGCGTGCGGCGCGCGCAGTCCGAGGGCTTTCAGGAGGGGACGCCGAAGAGCGGTGCGGTCCGGGCCGTGCCGCTCATCCCGCAGACCGCCGAGGTGCTGGCGAAACTCGGCGAGCGCAAGTTCTACGTCGGCCCATCCGACCGGCTCTTTCCCTCGACGACCGGGGCCGGCTTCGCGGGCGGCGAGGTGCGCACGGCGTTGTACGACGCCCTGGCCGCGGTCGGCCTCGGGTATCTGCGCGAGGGGGAGACCCCGTTTCGCTTTCATGATCTGCGCCACACCTTCGGCACGCTCGGCGCCCGGGTCTTCGCGCTGCGTGACCTGCAGGCCTACATGGGCCACGAGTCCGTCACGACCACCGAGATCTACCTGCACCACGTCCCCCAGAACGACGCAGCCCAGAAGCTCGGCGCGCTCGTCAGCCGAGCGATGGATCCGCTCGGCCTCGCGAGCCACGAGCAGACTCAGATGACCTGACGGTCGCTGAGGACCGTCTCGATCTCCGCGCGGACGAAGCGCCAGTGCTGCCCGATCTTGCGCGCCGGCAGCCGGCCTTCGCGGGCGTACTGGCGGACAGTCTTCACCGGGATGCCGCCCAGCAGGTGCGCGCACTCCTCCGGCGTCAGCAGCGGCGAGTCGACGAGCGAGACGCGAGGGAAGAGGGAGTGCTGACGCGTCGCCACACCCCTGAAGCGAACCGAAGCCAGGAGCATGCGCCCGACACACGGGTGCAGCGCGCGTCGGGAAGCGCAAAGCGCCGTTTGGGGCGTCGAGAGGGTCTGTCGAATCCGTGACGGATTCGTAACGCGGCCAGCTCTGGCATCTAGTCTGTTCTGGAATTTGGCGTTACGCGGAGCAGGTGGCGTTGGCGGGGCGACGGTTGTCACCTGGCGGCTGTTCGGAGCGCTCGCGATGGGCGACTTACCTGCCGCCTCTGGCAGGTGATGAGCACTCGAGCGCTCGGGATCTGGTCGAACTGCGACTTCGGAGATGTCACAGCGGTTGTGCTGCCACGGCGATAGTCGTTCGCCATCGATGCCGCTGTTCCGCGGCGGCACCACGGGCCACGCCCACCGCGCCAGCCGGGTCCACCACCGCCCGCCGCGCCTGCTCCCACGCGGACCCAGCAACTTGGGTGCGGCCCGCGTGTCAATCGTTGATGGGGTCCACGCCAGTTGCCTCCTCGGCTTGCGCGACTCTACGCTTCGTCTCTAGGACCTATCGCGGTCGACATCGGCGCTGGCCCATCAGGACCGGCCCTGGCACTGGCGTGGCAATCAGTCGCGCGGGACCCTTGGCTGAGAGGTTCGGCAATGCCGACATGCAGCAAGGTGCGGTACCCGACGCGTTTGCAAGCCCAGCGCGCTTTGAAGGTCCTGCAGCGCTCTTCGTCGCCGGCGCGACGCGAGGCGTCCAGCTATCGGTGCCCCGCGTGCGGCGTGTGGCATCTGACGTCCAAGCGGCGAGGGCGATGAGGAACGCGCGGCCGCCAACTGGGGTGAGGGACGCGAGGGATGGGCGAAGCATGAGTCCGTTCCGTCCGAACGCGCGCTAAAGTCTAAAGCGTTGATTTGGCAATAGGACGAAAGGCGCACGTTGCTCCCGCTCAGCCCCACCTCGCGCGAGGCCCTGCACGCCCACGGCGTCACCGACAAGCTCATTGCGGTCGCCCTCATTATGGCCGAGTGCATCGAAGCCGCGGCCGATGACGTCGCCAACGACACGCGCGCTGCCGCCTACGACGATGCGACCTCGCGCGGCGGGCTGCTCTACCGACGCGCCCGCAACCGCATCCTGCGCCGTTTTGAGTCCGAGCCGCTGGTCAGCTGTGACCTGACCGACAACGCCCTGCACGTGCGTTTCGGCCACACAGCGCTGAGCTTCTACTCCGCCCGCGAGGGCCTGGAGCACCCTAACGTCGCCGGATCGAACACCAAGCGCCGGGTCGTCGATGAGTCCCAGCTGACCCTCGCCGTCGACGACACCCCCGTCATCAAGCGCCTTGTGCTTATGCACGAGTCCGCGCCCGACGGCCTGGTGCGCATCGCCACCGGAGTGCTAGCCGGCGCCCAGAGCTGGACCTGGAAGGTCACGCTCTACGACCGCTACGCCACTCAGGCGACCAGCAGCGACGCCGAGGACCGCGTCGCCTACGACCAGCTGCCTGAGGCCGAGCTGCCCGAGCTCAAGCCGCGGAAGGCC
The DNA here is from genome assembly GCA_025964155.1 of Solirubrobacterales bacterium. Lineage (GTDB taxonomy): Bacteria > Actinomycetota > Thermoleophilia > Solirubrobacterales > Solirubrobacteraceae > Paraconexibacter. The sequence continues at coordinate 2,042 of JAOPZJ010000361.1, read as the reverse complement.
GGCGAAGGTCGGTCCAGCGACGGATGACGGGCGCCTTTGATCCGCGCAGACTGACGCTTGCTCGCTGGGCCAACGAACTCACCAAGAAGGAGCTCGCCGACCGCGTCGACGTCTCCCCGGCCTCCATCACCCAGTACGAGGCCGGCCGAACGCTGCCCAGCCCCGTCATCCAAGCCCGCCTGGCTCTCGCGTGCGGCGTACCAGCGAGCTACCTCACCCGGCCCGCCGGCCGACGTCGGCCGGACTTGACCGCTCGATCGTTCTTCCGCTCGCTGCGCTCAACAAGCCAACGTGAACGAGACCGCGCCGACGCGCTCGCCGAGCACGTCCTCGACATCGCCGATGTCCTCGACGAGCTCATCGACATTCCGGCTCCCGACGTGCCCGAGGTTTCCGTGGTCCCAGGCGCGTCACGTCAGCAGATCGAAGCGATCGCCGAGCAGACCCGCCAGGAATGGGGCGTTCCCGACGGCCCCATCGCCAACGTCGTCAGGCTTCTGGAATCGCGCGGCATCATTGTCGCGCGCCTGGTCAGCAACGGTCGCAAGCTCGACGCCTTCTCACGCTGGTTCGGGGACCGACCTGTCGTCGTACTCTGGTCAGACAAGTCCGATATGGCCCGGTCGCGCTTTGACGCCGCCCACGAGCTCGGCCACATGATCATGCACTCGGACGCCGACCCGCTGTCTCTCGAGCAGGAACGCCAGGCGCACATGTTCGCCTCCGCCTTTCTCATGCCCGCTGCCCTGGTCGGCTCGGACCTCGTCCACGTCGCCCCGACCGCCCGCACCTGGGATGAGGTCCTCAAGCGCCGTGCGCACTGGGGTGTATCGGCCAAAGCCCTGCTGTACCGCTCTCGGGAGATGGGAGCCCTCAGCGAAGCCGGGTTCCGGCGATCGATGCAGAACTACAACCGCCACGAGATGGGCCCGCGCGACGGCGCCGCCCTCGGTGAGGCCGAGCGTCCGCTGCTACTCCGCCGCGCAGCCGAAGCCGCAGATCTCGACGTCGATCGCCTGGCCGAGCGGGCGTCCCTGTCCCCCAACTTCGTTGCGGAAGTCCTAGCCGGGGAGCGGGCAGCCGGCGACGGCGACTAACGGCGATGCGCTCCGAGCGGCTACGCAGAGTTGCGAGCCATAAGCAACGCCTTTTTGACCTTCTCATTCGAAAACGATAGAGCGCTCATCTTGACTCGGAGCAATTCGCGACGGTGGTCGTCGCGGCGGCGCGGGCCAACACGATGCGGCCTCGACCAAAGCCGGGCTCGGGCACCCGCTCGCACGCGCGAAAGGAGCAGCCTTGCGTCAAAGACCGCCAGGTGCCGCATGTCGTCCACCGCGGTACCGCCGCTCGGTCCGCCGCGCGGCTGCTATTGCCTCCAAGCAGCAGCGCGGCAACCTGTGGTCGGCTGCTCGCCGCGCTGCTGATCGGCCCGCACCAGCGGCGACCAGCCGCTGATTTGGTTGCGTCGGAGAGCCCGCGTCGACTCTCCGCTGTCCAGCCGAGATAGCGCCCGGTGGCGGTAGTCCCTCGGCTTGGCCGTCGCGTTCGCCACAGGGGGTTGCGCGAGTCATACTGGAGGCGAGCCTCGCCGGCGGGCCGCGGCCTGGCGATGTCGAGCCCGAGAGGAAGGAGCGTGCATCGACGTGGGCAGCGAGCCGCCCTCAGTGCCGCAGTCCCAGAGCGAGCTGGAGGAGTTCTTCGATCTCGCGCTCGACCTGATGGTCATCGTCGGGTTTGACGGCTACTTCAAGCGGGTCAACCCAGCGTACGAGCGCACCCTGGGCTATCCGCTGCGGGAGCTGCTTTCCCGGCCGGTTTTGGAGTTCGTCCACCCGGAAGACCTTCCCTCGGTGCGCGACCTGTTCGGCGAGCGCGTCGGCGGCGACAGCGATGACGTGATCGGAGTCGAGCTCCGGGTCATCGGTCGTGACGGCTCGGTGCGCTGGCTTCAGTGGAACTCGCGGATCATGCCCGAGCGAGGCGTCATCTTCGCCGTTGGCAGGGACGTGACCGACCGGCGGCGGGCCGACGCCGAGTTG
>JAOPZJ010000248.1 GCA_025964155.1 Solirubrobacterales bacterium | reverse complement strand
CCCGCTTCCGCCGGCGCGCGGGTCGCGCTCGTCACCGGTGCCTCGCGCGGCCTCGGCCTGGCGCTTGCCCGCGAGTTGGTGCGGGGCGGCTGGCGCCTGGTGATCGACGCCCGCGAGCCTGTGGCGCTCGAGACGGCGCGCGCCGAACTCGCCGCGCTCGGCCCGGTCACCGCGATCGCCGGCGACGTCACCGACGACGAGCACCGCCGCGCCCTCGTGGCCGCGGCCGGCGCTTCATTGGACCTCCTCGTCAACAACGCCAGCCTGCTCGGACCGAGCCCCCGGCCGCGGCTCGCCGACTATCCGCTCGAGGTCCTGCGGTCCGTCTACGACGCCAACGTCATTGCGCCGCTTGCCCTGGTCCAGCTCGCGCTGCCGCTGCTGGAGACCGGCGGCGCGGTGATCAACGTCAGCTCCGATGCCGCCGTCGAGTGCTACGAGGGCTGGGGTGGGTACGGCTCGGCGAAGGCGGCCCTGGACCGACTGACCGGCGTGCTCGGCGCCGAGCGCCCGGATCTGCGGATCTACGCCGTCGATCCCGGCGACATGCGGACGCGCATGCACCAAGAGGCGTTCCCGGGCGAGGACATCTCCGACCGCCCGCCCCCCGAGGCGAGCGTCCCGGGCCTGCTGGCGCTGATCGAGGGCGAACACGCGAGCGGCCGCTACGCAGCGCGCGACCTCGCGCCGGTGATCCGGTGAGCACGCTTTCCGCGTTCACGGTGCCCGCGCGGCTGGAGGCGCACGAGCCGCCCGAGGCGCGCGGACTTGCGCGCGACGAGGTCCGGCTGCTCGTCGCAACCCGCGACGGACACATCGAGCACACGCGCTTCCGGCAGCTGCCCGACCAGCTCGCGCCCGGCGACCTGCTCGTGATCAACACCTCCCGCACGATCCCGGCCGCGCTGCCGGCTGCGACCCCCGACGGCGTCAGACTCGAGCTCCACCTGTCGACGCCGATCGGGGACGAACGCGGCGATCGCTGGGTCGTCGAGCTCCGTCACGAACGCAGGCGTTACCGATCGGGAGCCGCCGGGACCGTCGTTGCGCTCCCGGCCGGCGCCGAGGCCGAGCTGCTCGTCCCCTACGTCCCGGGGCGCCGGCTATGGGTCGCGCGACTACGCCTGCCCGAGCGGCCGCTGACCTACCTGGCGCGCCACGGGCGGCCGGTCCGCTACGCCCACGTCCCGCTCGAGTGGCCGCTGTCCGCCTACCAGACGGTGTATGCGAGCGAGGACGGCAGTGCGGAGATGCCGAGCGCCGGTCGCCCGTTCACCCCCGAGCTGATCACGGCGCTGGCGGCGCGGGGCGTCGCGACCGCGCCGGTCCTGCTCCACACCGGCGTCTCCTCGCTCGAGCAAGGCGAGCGTCCCTATCCCGAGCGCTTCCGCGTTCCCGGATCAACCGCGCGGCTCGTGACGGCGACGAGGGCCTGGGGCGGCCGCGTCGTCGCCGTCGGGACGAGCGTCGTCCGCGCGCTCGAGACCCAGGCGCGCCCGGACGGGGCGATTGACCCGGGCGCAGGGCTCACCGACCTCGTGATCACTCCCGAGCGCGGTGTGCGGGCCGTCGACGGGCTGATCACCGGCTGGCATGAACCCGACAGCTCCCACCTGAGCCTGCTCGAGGCCGTCGCCGGCCGCGAGCGGGTGCAGCGCTCCTACGCGTCGGCGCTCGAGCACGGCTACCTCTGGCACGAGTTCGGCGACAGCCTGCTGATCCTCTGACGGCCCTTTCGCCCGCCAGGCGGCAGATCATGGACAGCAAGTCGGCGCATCGGGTGTGCGTGCGCCTTATGCTCGCCCGATGCCCAGAGCCGCGATCGCCCTGCTTCTCCTGCTCGCGCTGGCGGCGCTCCCCGGCACGGCGGCCGCCCACCCGGAGCGCATCACGTCGTTCCCGTCGGTCGGCCTCAAGCCGCCGCCGCCCGGCGGCATCCCCGTCTACCGCTCCAGCGGGCCCAGCGTCGTGGTCTGCAAGCCGGAGTCCAAGCAGCTCCTGCAGAAGATCTTCAAGCACGACAAGCGCGTCCTGGCGAGCCGCCTGAAGACGCTCAAGCGCTGTCGCTTCAAGGACATCCAGCCCGCAGTCGATGCGGCGAAGACCGGCTTCCGCGTCCTCATCATGCCAGGCGTGTACGAGGAACTGGCCAGCCGGATGACGCCGACCGGCAGCTACCAGGACGGCACCAAGTGCGGCAAGGACTACGTCGTGACCGAGGGCTTCACGGGCGCCCCGCCGCCGGCCGGCCCGCGCTCCAACGACCCGCCGGTGCGCCCGGACCGCAACCACCAGGTCAAGTGCCCGAACGCGAAGAACCTCATCGAGGTGGTCGGCGACCCCACGCCCGAGGCCGATCCGGCGCACCCGTCGCTCCCCAAGTGCCTGCAGAAATGCAACCTGCAGATCGCCGGGCTGGGCAAGGAGCCAGAGGACGTGCTCATCCGCGGAGACCGCAAGAAGACGGACGTGCTGCGCGTCGACCGCGCCTGGGGCATCTACCTGCGCAACTTCGCCGTCGAGCAGGCCGCCTTCAACGACGTCGACCTCGTCGAGGTCAACGGCTTCCGCATCTCCAAGGTGGTCGCCCGGTACGGACAGGACTACGGGATCCTGACGTTCACCTCCACGAACGGGTTGTACGACCACGTCCTGGCCTACGGCAACGGCGACTCGGGGATCTACCCGGGTTCGACCGAAAAGGGCTGCGCGACGGACCCCAACGCCTATGGGCCGTGCGGCGATCTGCCGGGCGCCGACCCGCTGGGGTCGGGCAGCCGCGGGTGTGACCACTACTCGATCGAGATCCGCGACTCCGAGAGCTACGGCAACGTGCTGGGCTACTCCGGCACGGCGGGGAACTCGACGTATGTCCACGACAACGACTTCCACGACAACGCCACCGGCCTGTCGACGGACTCCTTCGCGGCCGGGCACCCCGGGATGCCGCAGGAGTGCGTGAAGTGGGAGAACAACCGCATCCGCTCCAACAACGCGAACTTCTTCGCGGCGGCCAACCAGAAGAACTGCGCGGCCACGCCGTTCGTGCTGCGCCCCAAGGAGCAGGTCTGCCCCCAGTTCCAGACCCCCGTCGGTACCGGGATCATCGTCGCGGGCGGCAACCGCAACCTCATCCAGAAGAATCACCTGTACGACAACCACCGGGTCGGAATCCTGCTCTTCGGGGTGCCCGCGGCCCTGCGCGGAGACACCGACCCAGCACACCAGCTCGACACCTCCAACGGCAACCGCTTCCTCGGCAACGTCATGGGAGCGGACCCGTCCGGGGCACGCAAGCCCAATGGTCGCGAGTTCATCTGGGACTCGCAGGGTGCGGGGAACTGCTTCGAGGGCAACCAGCTGAAGTCCGGCGCCGGGCACGGCTCGGAGCCCGCGAGCCTGCCCACCTGCCCCGGCTCGCCGTTCCCGCAGCCCACGAACCTCGCGGTGCTCGCCCCGATGCTGTCATGCGCCGCCTGGGACCCGAAGAAGCTCACCAATCCCCCGGGCTGTGACTGGTTCACGAGCCCGGCGAAGCCCGAGTGAGGCCCACTCCGCCGATCCGGGCGCTGCTGGGCGCGGCGCTCGCAGCGCTCACCGTGGCCGGCTGTGGCGGCGGTGAGTCCGCCGCCGACCGGGCGGATCCGCTGGCGTGGACGGCGGCGCCCCAGGTCTTCAAGACCACCGCCCTGCCCGACGACCGCGTCGCCGTCGGCTCGGTTCGCAACACGACCTCGGCCCCGCTGAGGCTCGACGCCACCGCGCTCACGGTGCGGGACGCCGACGGCAGGCGCCTGCGCGGCACCGGCCAGTACGCCGCCGGCTACGCCCACGGCCTTTACGGCGCCTTCCAGAAGCCCGACCCGATCCCGCCCGGCGAGCTCGAGCGACTCGGCCTGCTCATCACCATCCCGCCGGGCAAGACGGCCCCGCTCGCGGTCTCGTGGACGCTGCGCAAGGGCAGCGACCCCACTCGGGCGGCGTCGGTCGACTACGGTCCCGGGCGCCTCAGGCTGCCCACGAAGGTCCGGCAGGGGGCGGGCGGTCTGTGACCGCGCGCCCCCGCGCGTGGAATGCTCTGCCGATGCCCAAGCGTGCTTCCTCCGATCGCTGGCGTATCGCGCCGCGCGCCAAGCTGGATCTCGCTGCGCTCGACGCCGGCTCCAAGGCCGGCGCGCCCGGCGACAAAGCCGCCACAAGGATGGTCAGCGCCGAGCTGCGTGCCCGCCTGGACGACCTGCAGGCGCGGCTGTACGCCGAAGGCTCGCGGTCGCTGCTGCTCGTCCTGCAGGGGATGGATGCCGGGGGCAAGGACGGCACGATCCGCTCGGTCTTCGCCGGGGTCAATCCGCAAGGAGTCCGCGTGGCGACCTTCAAGCCTCCGACGTCACACGAGCTCGCGCACGACTTCCTGTGGCGCGTGCATGCTCAGGCTCCCGCCGACGGCGAGGTCACCGTCTTCAACCGCAGCCACTACGAGGACGTGCTCGTGGTCCGCGTCCACAACCTCGTCCCCGAGCAGGTGTGGCGGGGGCGCTACGCCCACATCCGTGCCTTCGAGCAACTGCTGCACGACGAGGGCACGACGATCGTGAAGGTCCTGCTCCACATCTCCAAGGAGGAGCAGCGCCGGCGCCTGCAGGCGCGCCTCGACGACCCGCGCAAGCGCTGGAAGTTCGACCGCGCCGACCTGGACGAGCGCCTGTACTGGGACGACTACCAGCAGGCCTATCAGGACGCGATCATCAGGACGACCGCGAGCCACGCACCGTGGTATGTCGTCCCCGGGGATCGCAACTGGTACCGCGACTGGGCCGTGCTCAGCATCCTCGTCAAGACGCTCGAGCGGATGGACCCGCAGTTCCCGGAGGCCCCGGCGGGCATCGAGGGGCTCATCGTGCCCTGAGAACCCATTTCAAAAAGGCGGTGCGGTGAGGAACCCGTCTCGCGGCGCCAGCCGCCACCCGGCGACACCACCAATCCAACCAGGATTGGTCGTGTCACCGGTCGTCGCCTGGCATCCACGATCCGGGCGCCCTCACCGGACCACCTGATTTTGAAATGGGTTCTTAGCTGAGCCGGCACTCCCCTGTCGCCTGGTCCTCCCACGGAGGTCAGCTGAACCAGCGCTGGTGGACTCGTCGGACCGCAGCCACGGCGTCGCGCACGCGATCATCCGCGGGCTCCTGGGCGGCGCGTACGGTGGCGTCGCCGGCCCATGGGTCGGGTACCCCGCCGTCCGTGCCGGCCAGGCCCTCGAGCACGCCGAGCAGGCAGAACGGGTTGTATACCGGGCTATAGCCGCCCTCCGTGCTGACGACCAGCCGGCCGCCGGCGACCTCGCCGGCCAGGAGCGCGACGCGGTGCGCGAGCGCGCGGAAGCCCGCCGCGGAGACCAGCATCCGGCCGGTCGGGTCAAACGCCGACGGGTCCTGACCGGCCGCGACAAGGACGAGGTCGGGCGCGAACGCCCGCACGATCGGCGCGACGAGCTCGTCGAAGGCGAGCAGGTAGCCCGCGTCCGTCGTCGCCGGCGGGAGCGGAACGTTGACCGTGCAACCCTCCCCGCGCGGGCCGCCGGTGGCGCGAAGGTCGCCGGCGTGGGCGGGGTACCAGTCGCGCTGGTGCAGCGAGATGGCCAGGACGTCGGCACGGTCCCAGAAGATCCGCTCGGCGCCGTTGCCGACGTGCACGTCCCAGTCCACGATCGCCACCCGCGCCGCACCGCGGGCGCGAGCGTGCTCGGCGCCGATCGCGAGGTTGTTGAGGTACGTCGACGCGATGGCGCGGTCGGGCTCGGCGTGGTGGCCGGGCGGGCGCGCGTGTACGAGCGCGCGCTCCAGGCGGCCGTCGAGCACCCCGTCGACCGCGGCGAGCACGCCGCCGGCTGTGAGCCGCGCGGCGTCCCAGGTGGCCGGCGTGACGGGCGCGTACTCGCCGTCCCAACTCCCGCCCGCGCTAGCCGCGCACAGGCGCTCGAGGTACGCGGGCGTATGGACGGCGAGCAGCGCGTCCTCCGGGGCGGGCGTCAGGGGCACCGCGACCAGCACGCCGCACAGGGCGCTGCGGGTGACCAGCTCGTGCGCCTGGGCGGTGAGCACCGCGTGTGACACGTTCGCGGTGCCCAGCGGGAATGGCCGCCCCGCGATGTCGACCGTCGTGGGCGGCGGATCGTGGGCAAGGAGTCGGGGCGAGTAGGCGTACCCGAGCACGTGACGCGCCGTGTCGATGGAGCGCACGTTGAGTGCGGACTGCCGGACGGCGTGGGCACGACTCTATCGAAGGCGCCCGTAAGCGGACCACCCAGACAAACTCCCCGTCAACAACGGAGATCGAGGCAAGAACGCCCGGCCGCGGTGCGGACTACCCCTCGTCCTGTGCGTCCGGGCCGGAGACCGGCTCGCACTGCGGGCGCGCGGGGAACCCGGGTCCGGTGCCCGGCTTGCAGCTCGGATCCTGCGCGGGCGTCGTGGTCGTGGGCGGGGTCGTCGCGCTCGTCGGCGTGGTCGGCTCCGCGCCGCCGTCGCTCGGCGACGCCGTGCTCGTCGTCGGCGACGCGCCGCCGTCATTGGTCGGCGTCGTCGGCGTCGTCGTCGTGGGGGTCGACGGCGGGACGGTCGCCGTCGTCGACGGTGTCGTGGTCGTGCCCACGGTGTCGGTGCTCGCCGTCCGCTGCGTGGGCGTGGTCGACCTGACTGCTGCGGAATCGTTGGAGCCACATCCGGCCGCGGTGGCCGTCGCGACGCCGAGGACGAGCGCCGCGAGGCCCGCCGTCAGACGACGTGTCGTGACGCGGCTGGAGGGGGTGGTCGGGGTCCGAGGTGAGGCGTTCACCCCCCCATCGTTTCAGGCGTCGGCCGCCAGGGGTACCCCCGCCCCCCGTCCGGCGGCGTCCTGCAGCTCGGCCAGGGCGTTGCGCAGGCCGTCGATGAGCACCGGCAGGTCGGGCATCTGGCTGCGGTCCGCGACGATCCCGAAATCCAGGTGATCGCGGTAGCTCAGGACCGTGACGTTCAGCCCCGCACCATCGGTGATCACCGAGACCGGATAGTTGTGGACGAGCTTCGCGCCGGCCATGTAGATCGGGATCGGCGGGCCCGGGACGTTGGAGACGACGACGTTGTAGAGCGGCCGCAGGCCCTGCCTCGTGCCCATCTGCATCGCCACGCGGGCGGCGCGGGCGTTGATCGCCGGCGGGATGAACGTCGTGATGTCCTGCAGCGCCTGCGCGGGCAGCGCGCGATGGCGGTCCTTGGCGGCCTTCATCGCCTCGTGCGTGCGCATCAGCCGTGCGACGGGATCCGGCTCGTCCGTGGCCAGCGGCGCGATCATGATGCTGATCTTGTTGCCGAAGGTGCCGCGCTCCTCGTCGGTGCGCACCGAGACGGGGATCTGCGCCAGCAGCGGATCGGCGGGGAGCTCGTCGTGGGCGATGAGCCAGTCGCGGATCGCGCCGGTGCACAGCGCGACGACGACATCGTTGACCGTGACGCCGAAGTGCTGCTTGATCGCCTTGACGGCGGGTAGCGAGAGCGCGCCGAACGTGAATCGCCGGTGCGCGGAGATCTTGCCGTTGAAGGAGGTCTTCGGTGCGCGCATCTTCGGGCGTTCCAGCACGTCGCCGTCCCGGCTGCCGTTGGCGAGGTTGCGCATCCGCGACAGCGTCCGGCTGATGCCCTGCGCGCCGGGGACACCGAGGATCGACGGTGCGACGTCCAGATGCGGCAGGACGCCCGGCACCGCGCGGAGCATCCGCAGCGGCTGCAGCGGCAGCCCCACCACCCCGCGCCCGAGCATCTCCAGCTGCCCGGGAGCGCGCTCGCCGTGCGGCCGCAACCGCGCGGTGTCGGGGAACTCGCGTCCCTCCGGGGCCAGATCGAACAGGATCCCCATGATCTCCGCGCCCGACATGCCGTCGATCAGCGCGTGGTGCATCTTCGTCATGACGGCGATGTGGCCATCCGGCAGGCCATGGATGAGGTACAGCTCCCACAGCGGGCGCGCGCGATCCAGATGACGGGACGTGATGCGGGCGACCTGCTCGGCGAGCTGCTCGTCGTCGCCAGGCGGCGCGAGCGCCAGCTCGCGCACGTGGAACTCGAGCTCGAAGTCCGGGTCCTCGATCCAGTACGGCCGGTCCAGGCCCAGTGGCACCTCCGCCAGGCGCCAGCGCAGCGGCGGGAGCAGGTGAAGCCGCTGGCGCAGCATGTCCAGGATGTCCTCGAGCGTGACCTTGCCGCCCGGCGCCGTGGCCGGGTCGAACACCGCCAGACCCCCGACGTGGCCTGTCGTCGTCGCGCTCTCGATCGCCAGGAACTGCGTGTCCAGGCTGGTCAGCTGCCGCATCCGTCTCCTCCTCCACCTGCATCGCCGCGCACCACCATCGCGGTGAAGCGCCTGAGCGGTTCTATCCGCTGTCGGGGGCGCGGCGCAAACACCGGATCACCATTGTGGGCCCACGGCGCCACCTGTTGTCTGTGCAACCATCCGGGGGATGACGCTCGAACGCCGCCGGACGCTGACGTTGGTCCTCTGCTGCCTGGCGCAGTTCATGGTCATCCTCGACGTCTCGATCGTCAACGTCGCGCTGCCGTCGATCCGCCAGGATCTGGGCTTTGACGCGGCGCAGCTGCAGTGGGTGGTCAACGCGTACACGCTCGCCTTCGCGGGCTTCCTGCTGCTCGGCGGCCGGGCCGCGGACCTGCTGGGGCGACGGGAGGTCTTCGTCGCCGGGATCGCCCTCTTTGCGGCCGCATCCCTCGTCGGGGGGATCGCCCAGAACGAGACGATGCTCGTCTTCGCCCGCGCCGCCCAGGGCCTCGGCGGCGCGATCGTCGCGCCGGCCACCCTCTCGATCCTGATGACGACCTTCACCGAGGGCGCCGAGCGCAACCGCGCGCTGGGTCTCTGGGGCGCGATGGGTGGCGTCGGCGGTGCCACCGGCGCGCTGCTCGGCGGGCTGTTGACGCAGACGCTCTCCTGGCGCTGGATCCTGCTCATCAACGTCCCGATCGGCCTTGCGGTGATCGCCGGGGCGCTGCGGGTGCTCACACCCGCCGCCTCGCGCGGGGCCGGCGGCCGTCGCGGCTTCGACTTCGCCGGTGCGTTCAGCGTGACGGCGGGCCTCGTCGTCCTGAGCTACGGCATCGTCGGCACCGAGCAGCACGGCTGGGGCTCGCTCCAGACTCTCGTCACGCTCGGCATCGGGGCGGCGCTGCTGGCCGTGTTCGTGCTCATCGAGGGTCGCCTTGCCAGCGCACCGCTCATGCCGTTGCGCATCTTCGCCTCACGCCCGCTGACCGCCGCGAACCTCGTGGTCTTCTGCATGGGCGGCGCGGCATTCGCCATGTGGTACTTCGTCTCGCTGTACCTCCAGGAGGTCCTGGACTACAGCCCCATCAGGACCGGCCTGGCGTTCCTGCCCATGACGCTCATGATCGTCGCGTGCTCACAGATCGCCTCGCGCCTCACGAGCCGCCTGGGGCCGGGGCCCGTGCTCGCCACGGGCATGACGAGCATCGCCGGCGGCATGGTGCTCTTCACGTTCGTGAGCGCGGACGGCGGCTACCTCGCGGACGTCCTGGTCCCCTCGCTGCTCGTCGCGGCCGGGATCGGGTTCTCGTTCGTCCCGGTCACCATCGCGGCGACCGCGGGGGTGGATCGGACGGAGGCCGGGCTCGCCTCGGGCCTCGTCAACACCTTCCGTCAGGTCGGCGGGTCGCTCGGGCTGGCGCTGCTGGCGACCGTCGCCACGCAGCGCACGGCGGACCTCCACGGGCGCGTGCCGGACGCCGTCGCGCTGACCGACGGCTTCCAGCGGGCGTTCGCGGTCGGTGCCGGGATCGGAGCCCTCGGCGCCGTCACGTGCCTCGTGCTGCTCGTGCGGCCGGCGCGACGGATGGCGGCCGCCTGACGGAGCGGCGGCTGATGTGGTCGAGGGTCTCGACGATCGTGGACCGAGCGAGCCGGCGCTGAACGATCCCGCTGCTGCCGTACCGGCGATCCTCGAACGTCTCCTGAACGCCGTCGACCGGCGGCCAGGAGTTCGTGATGCCGATCACGAGCCTGCCGGCGATCAGCGCAGGGTCGAAGGTCGGGACCTGTGGATCGGGATCGCCAGGACCGTCGCCGCTTGGGCCGGGTGACTCAGGTTTCTTGACTGACAGGAGGAAGCGCGACTATATTTGACACCTCGTATCGATCGCGCGAGGGGGTTCGCGATGAAGAAGGTGTGGGGTTTCGTCGGATTGGCCGCGGTCGCGCTGGCGGTTGCCTTGCCGTCCAGCGCGAGCGCGAGCGGCATCATCGTGACGCCGGACTCGCTGCCCAATGCGGAGCAGGGCAAGGGCTACTTCCAGGACCTGGGATGGCAGGCGGACGGCGTCACCGTCAGCCCGCCGGTCACCTTCGCGATCACGTCAGGGAGCCTTCCGCAGGGCTTCTCGCTGAACCCGGTCGGCAACATATCCGGCATGACGCAGGCGCTCGGCCCGTCACAGTTCGACGTGACCGCCACGGATACCGCGGGCCACAGCGGCACGCGCAGCTACACGCTCTGGGTCGGGCCGGACACGTCCCTGGTCGCGCTCGCGCTGTTCCTCGTCAATGGCGCGGTGAAGTGCGGACCCCAGTATGTCCAGCAGATCCTCGGGAATTCCTTCCCGCGGCCTTGCTACCCCGGCTGACGTTTACACGAGATGCTCTGGTCGGGTTGGGGCCATCCCGCCGGGGGGCCGTGGTTCACCTTCGCGGTCGGCCGGGACGCCGGTCAACGCGGGTTTGGTGATCACGACCTGCTGGACGCCCGCGGCGGCTGGGTCCTGCTCGGCGGGCGTTTCGTCGGGCCCGTGCGCGTCTTCGCGCCCTTCCTGGCCGGCTCCAGCGCCATGGCGGGCCGCCGGTTCGTGGCGTGGACGCGGTCGGCGTCGCCCTCTGGGGTTGGTCCTACGTCGGCGTCGGGTTCGTCTTCGCCGGATCCGTGCGCGGTGCCTCGGGCACCTTTGGCCAGGTCGCCGTGCTCGGCGTGGGGATGCTGCTCGGCGGAACGCTGGCGGTGCGCCGCATGCGGGCCGCCTGAGCAGCAGCCTCTTACAGGCGGACGAGCGTCGTCTTCCAGGCCGCCGCGTCGCCGGAGCGGGCGACAGGCTCGAAGCCCGCACCCCGCAGGCGGCCCAGCGACTCCAGGACACGCTCCAGCGGCGCCGGCTGGGCCCACCGCAGGCACAGGGCGCGCACGTCCACCGGTTCGCGCAGGATGTGGTCGACGAGGCGGTACTCGGCACCGTCGACCGCGACGCACAGCAGGTCCACGTGGTCGTGGCCGTCATCCTCCAGCGCCGCGGTGAGCGATCGCGCGGGCGCCGAGAAGCTCTCGTGCGAGCCTCGAAGATCCGTCGGGCGATGGGCCTGGTAGCCGCCGAGCCGCGGCGCGTGCACGGTGATCGTGGCGGCACTGTCCCACAGGGCCACGGGCTGGAAGGCCACCCGTGGCTCCCGGGCGGCGACCCGGGCGACATGCTCGGCGGCCCGGGGGTCGGCGTCGTACACGTGGACCGTGCAGCCGAACCGGGCGACGATGCCCGGCGCGACGCCGCCGTCGGCCCCGGCACCGGCGACGTACACGACGCTGTCGGCCCCCAGGTTGCCCGCGGGGACCTCGAAGCCGCTCGTGCGCAGATCTCCGATGACGACCATCTCGGGATGGGGCGCGGTCACGACGGCGCGACGGAACGCGGCGGCCTGTTGGCGGTCGCGCAGCAGCCCGGCGGCGCGCCGCAGAGCTCCTTGCGCTCCGGCAGTCATGACTGCAGCCTACCCCGGCACGACGGGGGCGCCCCTCCTCCGGCCACGGTGCATCGGCCCGTCATCCGGCGGCCGCGGAAGCCCCGCGTCAGCGCGCGCGGACGAACAGCGTCTGGTGGGACTGCCCGATCGGCCCCTGCGCGTCGTGCAGGTCCGAGGCGGCCCAGCCGACGCCCGAGGCGTCGATGTGCGTCGTGGCGTCCAGCAGCACCCACGGGCCGACGGGCTCACGCAGCAGCGTGATCGTCAGGTCGGTGTTGACGAACACGTGGGTGTCGAAGCCCACGACACGGCTGATGCCGTTGCCGAAGTCCGCCGCGGCGCAGACCCGTGCGGCGGGAACCGGGGCCTCGGCGTCGACGAGGTTGCGCACGAGCCGCAGCCACGCGAGCGCGGGCCCGTTCTCGTTGACCGACCCCGACAGGTAGCGCAGCTCCATGCCCGTGCGGTGCATGCCCTCCTCCTCCTCGCCGCCGGGCGCCGCCGGGAACGGCGACAACACGCCGTCCTGCGGTGGGCTGGGCGCGGGCTGCAGCGACGGCAGGGCAGCGTCCGCCCCGAGGCCGGAGACCATCCCGGGGGCCAGCGCGACGGCGCGCGCCAGCACCAGCGGCCTGCCGGTCGTGTCGCTCAGGGTGCCTTCAAGGAGCTGGAAGTTGCGTCCGGGCTTCAGGATGCTCGCCGTCACGCGCACCGGCGCGATCGGCACCGGGCCCAGGAACTCGAAGGTCATCCGCGCCAGGCGACGCTCGCCGGCCAGGCCGTCCAGGTGCTGGGCCAGGAGCGCGGTCGGAGCCCCGCCGTGCATTGCGCCGGGATCCCACGGGCCGCGGGTGTGGGCCGTGGGCACGAAGAGCTCCCGCCGGCGGTGGAAGAGCGGCGCGTCCGGGGCGGTGTCCGCGACCGCGGCCGGCGCGGGCGTCGCGCCGGTCACCGCAGCTCCTTGCGGACGACGAGCTTCAGACCCGACCACGTCTCGTCGATGGCGCAGACCTTCACGTCGACCAGGCCGATCGGCAGGACCACCTCGCGTATGACGTCCTCGGTGATGTCGGTGCGCACGCCGGAGGAGCGCTTGGGCCAGGCGATCCAGGCCATGCCGTCCGGGGCGATCGCGCGGCGCAGCACCGGCGCCCGGCCGCTCAGGCGCGCGCGCCCGGTGACGAAGCAGACGACGAGATCGGCGTGGCCCCGCAGGCTCGTGCGGATCCGGACGCCGTCGGGCAGGCCGTGGAGCAAGCCGGCGAAGGTGTCCGGGGCGTCCAGGTGCGCGGCCGTCATGCCCGCCTGGTACCCGAGCTTCTTCGCCAGCGGCGTGCCCGAGTAGCCGGAGGCGGTCAAAACGCCGCCTCGGCGGCGACCTGCGCGATGTGCTTGGACAGCTGCCCGCCCTGCCAGGCCAACGGCGAGGCGCCCTCCTCCTCCACCGCGAGGCGCGCGCCCGGGATCGCGGCGGCGTAGGCCTCCCCCACCCACAGCGGGTGCCCGGGGTCGGCCTCGTCACGATCGGCGACGATGAGCGTCGGCACCTCGGGCAGCTGGGCCAGGTCGTCGGTGGTGTCAAACGGCTTGCTCCGCGGGATCTGCGCCAGCGCGTCGGCCACCGCCTCGGGATGGTCGTGCAGCGCCAGGCGCTGGCGCAGGACCCTGAAGACGGTCTCGCGCCACTGCTCCGGCACCCCAGGATCTCCGTAGGCGGCGACGAACCCCTCCACCCCGCCCGTCCGCAGCCCGTCGGCCAGCGCGTCCCAGCGCTCGAGCCCGGATGTGGCGTCCTGGTGGTAGGCCGGCGTGATGACGACGAGGCCTGCGACGCGGTCAGGGTCCGTGAGCGCCAGGCGTAGCAGGGTGTGCGCGCCCATCGAGGCGCCGGCCAGAACCGCGCGCTCCACGCCGTGCTCGTCCAGGACGCGCCGCAGGTCGTCGGCGAGCGCCGCGTACGTGTAGGCATCCGCGGGCCCGCTGTGCCCGTGTCCGCGGGCGTCGTAGGCGATGACGCGATGCCCGGAGCGCTCCAGGGATCGCGAGCCCATGACCACGTAACGGTGGGTGGCGGTCAGGCCGTGCAGGAGGACGACGGGCGGGCCGGTGCCAACGTCGGTCACGTACAGGTCGGGGGTGCTCACGCACGTCGTACCCTAGACGTCATGACCGTGATCGACGCGACCGAGACCGACTTCCAGACCCAGGTCATCGACCGCTCACACACGACGCCGGTGGTCGTGGACTTCTGGGCGCCGTGGTGTGGGCCGTGCAAGCAGCTGACACCGCTGCTGGAGCAGCTCACCGGTGACGCCGAGGGCGGCGTGGTGCTCGCCAAGGTCAACACCGACGAGAACCAGGGACTCGCCCAGAGCTACGGGGTGCAGGGCATCCCCGCCGTCAAGGCGTTCGTCGACGGCAAGGTCGTCGACGAGTTCGTCGGGGCCCAGAACCCGGCCGTCGTGCAGCGCTTCTTCGCCAAGCTCATCCCCTCCGAGGCCGACGGGCTGGTCGCCTCGGGCGACGAGGACCAGCTGCGCAAAGCGCTGGAGCTCGAGCCGGGCCGCACCGACGCATCCCTCGCTCTCGCCGCCCTGCTGCACGAGCGCGGCGAGGTCGACGAGGCCCTGAAGCTGCTCGAGCAGGTCCACGGCAGCTTCCGGGCTGACGGGATGGCCGCCGCCCTGCGCCTGCGTGATGACCCCTCGCTCGAGCTCGACGAGGCGTTCGACGCCCTGGACGCCGGCAAGGCCGGGGAAGCACTCGAGGTCCTGCTGGACCGCGTCAGGCGCTTCCCCGACAAGCGCGATGACCTGCGCGCGATCATCGTCGGCATCCTCGACGAGCTCGGCGTCGACCATCCGCTCGCGCGCGACGTCCGTCGCAAGCTGGCGGCCGCGCTGTACTGAGCCGCGCCGCGCGAGGCACCCGGCCTCCTCCCCACGTTCCCGGCAAGATGCAGCGCTCGATGTCCGCCGCCGCCGCCAACCTCGTCAACCTCAAGTCGGTGGACAAGGGCTACGGCAGTCAGTCGGTGCTGCGCGACGTCACGCTCGGCATCCAGGCCGGTGACCGCATCGGCATCGTCGGGCGCAACGGCGACGGCAAGTCGACGCTGCTGCGGCTCGTCGCGGGCTTGGAGACACCGGACGCCGGGGCCGTCACCCGCGACGGTGGCCTGCACATGGCGCTCATCGGTCAGGGCGACGAGCTGGACGGGGCCAAGACCATCCGGGACGAGCTCGTCGGCGGGCGCGCAGACCACGAATGGGCCGGCGACAGCCGGTTTCGGGCAGTGCTCGACGGGCTGCTCGGGGGCGTGGAGCTGCGCCGCTTCCCCAACGGCCTGGACACGGTGATCGGGCCGCTCTCGGGCGGGGAGCGGCGGCGCATCGCGCTGGCCCAGCTGCTGCTCGACAGCCCCGACCTCCTGCTGCTGGACGAGCCGACGAACCATCTGGACGTCGAAGGGGTCGCCTGGCTGGCGGGCCACCTCGCCGCACGCCGCGGGTCGATGGTCGTCATCACCCATGACCGCTGGTTCCTGGACGAGGTGTGCACGTCGACCTGGGAGGTCGCCGACGGGGCGATCCACCAGTACGACGGTGGCTACGCCGCGTACGTCCTGGCGCGCGCCGAACGCGACCGCCAGGAGGCCTCGCGCAACGACCGCCGCCAGCAGCTCCTGCGCAAGGAGCTGGCCTGGCTGCGTCGCGGCCCGCCCGCGCGCACGTCCAAGCCCAAGTTCCGGATCGAGGCCGCCAACGCGCTGATCGCCGATGAGCCCCAGGTCCGCGACGGTGTGCAGCTGCTGCGCTTCGCCACCGCGCGCCTCGGCGGCAAGGTCCTGGATGCCGTCGACGTCTCGGTCGCCTTCGGGGACAACGTCCTGCTCCAGCGGGCGACGTGGCGCCTGGGTCCCGGCGACCGCGTCGCGCTCGTCGGCGTCAACGGGTCCGGCAAGACGACGCTCGTGAACCTGCTCAGCGGCGAGCTCGAGCCGACGTCCGGGGTGGTCGAGCGCGGTGCCACGGTGCGGCTCGCGCACCTGTCCCAGGACACGGCCGAGATCCCCGGCCACTTGCGCGTGCTCGAGGCGCTCGAGGAGGTGCGCGGCACCGCCGTCACGAGCGACGGTGAGCAGATGACGGCCGGGACGCTGTGTGACCGGTTCGGCTTCCGCGGCGCGCGGGCGCGGACGCTCGTCAGGGACCTCTCCGGCGGCGAGCGCCGCCGGCTGCAGCTCATGCGCCTGCTCATGGAGGAACCGAACGTCCTCCTGCTCGACGAGCCGACGAACGACCTGGACATCGACACGCTCACCGCGCTGGAGGACCTGCTCGACGGGTGGCCGGGGACGCTCGTCGTCGTCAGTCATGATCGCTACTTCGTCGAGCGCGTCTGCGACAACGTCTACGCCCTGGCCGGTGACGGCGGAGTCCGCCACCTTCCCGGCGGGATCGACCAGTACATCGAGCTGCGGCGAGCGGCGGCCGCCCGATCCACGGCCCCGGCCGCGAGCGGCACGCCTGCGCGCCCGGCCGCCCCCGCGCAGGCGGTGCTGCGCGCGGCACGCAAGGAGGTCCAGCGGCTCGAGCGCGCGATGCAGAAGCAGGACGCCCGCGAGGTCGCGCTCCACGACGAGATGGCGGCCAGCGCGTCAGACCACGCCCGGCTGCGCGAGCTGAACGCCGAGCTCACAGCGCTCACCACCGAGCGCGAGGAGCTGGAGACCGCGTGGCTGGAGGCCTCGGAGGCGGTGGAGGGGTAGTGCGGGCGCGGGCGCTGGCGCGAGTGGGCTGGTTGGGGTGCTAGTGCGCTTGAAACAGCCGCAGGGCGCGAGCGCTTGTGGCGCTGGCGCGAGTGAGCCTGGACCACTTCTGGCGTGAGCCCCTCAGAGGAGGACTGAGGGCCGGTGCGCTGGGCGGCTCCGCACATTCATCGACCCCAGCTCGACAAACGTGCGACACCGCCGCCTCACGGACCAGTAAGGGCGGCGGCTTCGCACACTCGTCGGCCAGAGCCCGACAAACGTGCGACACCGCCGGACCCGCCCGCGACCCGCCTACGCCGCCCGCGTACCGTCCAGGCCGGCGCCCCTCCGCCGTCAATGCCCGCCGTTCAAGCACTTCGCACCCCGCGGGCTCGCTCGCGTCAGCGCCACCACGCCCCGCACCCCGGCGTCAGCGCGCCACCACGCCCGCCATCACCGACGTCCCAAGCGCCTCAGGGCGAGACGTCAGCCCCCCGGCGCCTTGCGCCGGATGGCGAACAGCGGCGACCCGCACTCCGGGCAGTAGCCCTGCCAGCCGGGCTTGCCGTTGCTCAGGGTGACGGCCTCGGCATCAGCGATCGTGACCTTCTGCCCGCAGACGCACCAGCCCTTGGGCTCGGCGTCGGGCGTCGGTGTCTGCTGGTCGGCCATCCCCGCATGATCCCGCACGGCGGCCGGTGCCGCGCCGAGCTACCCCAGCGCGTGTGCCTTCAGCGCCGCTGCGCTGCGCTGCGGCTGCTCCCACCAGAACATGTGGCCGACGTCCTGCCAGAGCTGCAGCTCGGCCCCGGGGATCCTCGACGCGATGAGCTCCCCGTTGGACGGCGGCAGCATCCGGTCGTCGGTCCCGTGCACGACGAGCGTGGGCTGCGTGATCTCCCCCAGCCGTGCCTGTACGTCGTGGCCGGCGATGGCCTGCATCTGCAACATGATCGTCGCGATCTTGGCGGGGGCTCCGAGTGCCATGTCGCGGAAGGCCGCGTAGTGCGACGGGTCCTCCCGGAATGCGGGCGAGGTGTTGCATTCGTAGCCGACGCGGATCGCCAGCTCGCGGTCCCCGGACGTCATCGCCGCCCCGAGGGTCTGGACCGTCTCCGGCGGCGGGCCGGCCGATCCTGGGCCGCCGCAGAAGGTGCAGCCGAGCGTCAGCGTGCGGATCCTGGAGCCGTACCGCAGCGCGAGCTCCTGGGCGACCATCCCGCCCATCGAGATCCCGAGCACGTGCGCGCTGTCCCAGCCGACCGTGTCCAGCATGCCGGCGGCGTCGTCGGCCAGCTCGGCGATTGTGAACGCCGCGTTGGTCGGGGGCGAGAGCCCGATCCCGCGGTGGTCGTAGGCGACGGTGTGGAAATCCCCTTCCAGCTCGGCCAGGAACGCGTCCCCCCAGGACAGGTGCGTGCCGCTCATGCCCTGGATGAGCAACAGGGGCTCGCCGGCGCCGGTGAGGATGTGGTGCAGCTCCATGGTCGGCGACCCTACACAGCGACTGCCGCGCGCCGCCGCCTACAACGGCAGCGCGAGCTGCTGCACCTCCGCCGGCGGCGCATCGGGACCGCCGAACGACGCGACGCGGACGCCGAGCAGGCGAACGGGCCGGGCCGGGGCGTACTCGCGCAGCAGCTCCAGCGCGACCTGCCCGACGTGCTCGAGCTCGTTCGTCGCGTGCCCGATCGTCCGGGCCCGCGTCACCGTCGTCCAGTCGTCCAGGCGCACCTTGATGGCGATCGTCCGGCCCGCGCGCTCATGCTTCTGCAGCCCCCGGCACAGCTGCTCGGCGAGGCGGTGCAGCTCCACCTCCAGGTCCGTGCGGTCGGCGATGTCCACGTCGAACGTCGTCTCGCGGGACTCCGAGACGGCCTCCCGCACCGACTCCACGCGCTCGGCGCCCTCGAAGCGTCCACGCGCGACGAGCCAGGGGCCCTGGCGCGGACCGAAGTGCTCGGCCAGCGCGTCCGCGTCGGCCTGCGCCAGCGCGCCGAGGGTCGTGATCCCCAGCGCCACGAGGCGCTCGGCGGTCTTGGCACCGATCCCCGGCACGAGGCTCGGCGCCGACTGCGCAAAGCGGTCGCATGCCTGTTGACGCGTGAGCACGACGAAGCCGGCCGGCTTCTCGGCGTCGGAGGCCACCTTCGCCACGAGCTTGTT
This sequence comes from Solirubrobacterales bacterium, assembly GCA_025964155.1. Taxonomy (GTDB): domain Bacteria; phylum Actinomycetota; class Thermoleophilia; order Solirubrobacterales; family Solirubrobacteraceae; genus Paraconexibacter. Next base: position 4,405 of record JAOPZJ010000248.1, on the reverse strand, counting down.
GGGCCCGATGCCGACCGAGGCGGTCAGGCCCGTGGCCTGACGGATCTGGGTGATGAGCCGCCGCATCGCCGCCTTGGGCGAGTGCATCCCGCTGAGGTCCAGGTAGGCCTCGTCCAGGCCCATGACCTCGACCTCGTCGACGGTCCCCCGCACGAGACCCATCACGGTCGCGGAGACCGCCCGGTACGTCGGGAAGTCCGGGGGGATGAGGATCGCCTCGGGACACAGGCGACGGGCCCGCGAGGTCGGCATGGCGGAGCCGATGCCGAACTTGCGCGCCTCGTAGCTGGCGGTCGTCACCACCGCGCGCGGGCCGGAGCCTGACACGATGACCGGGAGGCCCTGCAGCTCAGGTCGGCGCTGCAGCTCCACCGACGCGTAGAACGCGTCGATGTCCAGGTGGGCGATGACCGTGGACACGCCCCGTGAAGAGTACGGCCCACGCAGGACGTCAAGGACCGAACAGATGTTCGCACCCGGGCTGCACCGCCCCGGGCGCGTACCCGTCCGGTCCTGACGCCGCATCTACCGGTTGACGAGCACCGTCCCCAGATCGCCGAAGGCCAGCGCGCGCTTGGTCGCCGAGGTCAGGTCGAACTCGCGACCGGCGATGAACGGTCCGCGGTCGATCACGCGCACTTGGACACTGCGCCCGCGGTAGCGCAGCGTGAGCTTCGTGCCACACGGCAGCCCCTTGTGCGCGACGCCCAGCGTGCCGTAGCCCAGCGTCTGACCGCAGGCGGTGCGGCTGCCGAAAAGCGCGTACCACGAGGCCTGTGCCTGGCGGAACACGTTCATACGGCCGGCCGTCCGCTGCGACTTGCGAGCGCCCTTGTCACCGAGGAACAGCACCCGCAGGTTCAGCGTGCCCGTGCTGCGGGGTGTGAAGCTGAAGCGGTACGCGCCACCCATGCGGGTGACCGTGCGGTCGATCGTGGCCCAGCCCCTTGCCGTCCGCCGCTGCAGACGCACGACGTGGCCCTTGAGGCCGGGCTGAAGCTTGCCGCGTACGACGGCGCCGCGGCCCACGAGGATGTTGCGGCGCACATGGTCCACCCGGACAATGGCCTGGGTTCGCTTGCGCACGCCGGTGTTCTTCGGTGCTGCAGGTGCCTTCGCGGCCACCGGGGTGGCTGCAGCGGCGGCTGCGTCGGACGAGGCGGTGACGGGCACCACGGCCAGGGTCGCGCAGATGGCAGTCGCGCCGGCCGTCAGGCGGGCACGGGTCATGGTCATCGGCCTCATTGAGGTCGACCTCCTTCTGTGACTTGCCGCCTACGGGGTTAGCTGTCGGGCTCGCACTTCGCCCGTCACGCACCGTGCGTGACGTGGCTCAAAGCGCTACGCCGGCAGCAGCCGGCGATTCGCCCCATCCGGCCCCTGCGTCTTCCGCAAGGCTCCGGCGGTGGGTCCCCCGCTCGCCCCCACGTTGACGGGGGACGACTCGGCGATCGAACAGATGTTCGACTATATCGACCTGCGCCCGATGTTGTGTGTGGACCATCACAGACCAGCTTGGGACATTTCTGCTCCGTTTGCGGGCAGTTTCTGCCTACGGCCAAGTGGTGGGCACCCCCGCGCCGGGGGTCCCGCAGACGACGTGCGCGGCGAGGACGCACGGAGCGAGCGCGATGGGATCCCCACCGGTCGCGGCGCGTTGGGCGGTCGCGAGATCCAGCAGCCGGTCGGCCACGTCCAGCAGCGCACCGTGCGGCGCACCCTCGCCGTGCTGACAGCCCAGGCGGGCGAGGGCCACCGCCTCGGCCGGCTCTCCCTTGGCGAACGCCACGTGCAAGGCGGCGGCCGTGTGGGTCGTGACGCGCTCCAGCGCGGCGCTGCGCATCCCGAGCTGGTCTTCGCCCACGGCCGGCCCGAGGTCCACGAGATCCTCGGCCGCGATGATCCGCGCCAGTTGCCCGCCGGCGATCGATGCGAGCGCGTCAGCGCCGAGGCCGGCCTGCCTGGCGGCGCGCGTCAGCAGGAACGCGGCGAAGAGCCCGGTGCCGTAGGGCATGTCGCTCGCGTATAGGATCTGGCCTGGCGGAATGCTCGTCAGCAGCGCCAGGACGTCGCCGATGTTCCACCACGACGAGTCGAACAGGAGATTTGGCAGCGTCGCGGCCGCCTCGGCCAGCAGCCCCAGGTCGCTGATGCCGGCGTGCGCGAGGATGATGCGGACATCGGGGTGCCGGTGGGCCAGGTCGGCGGCCGCGAGCCCGAGGTTGGGGATGCCGCGGCCCGCGTGGAACAGGACGGGTGCGCGGCGGGCCGCCGCCAGCGCCACGAGCTCCTCGACCACCGGGTGCGGCAGCCCAAAGGCGTCGCTGCGCGGGTGCAGCTTGATCCCGGCGGCCCCGTCCGTCAGGCACCGCTGCGCCTCGGCGACCGCACCATCGGCGTTGGGATCCACGCGGCAGAGCCAGTCCAGGCGCCCGCCCGACGCCGCGACCTGTGCGGCGATCATCTCGTTCGCCGCCCGGTAGCCGTCCGGCTCGTGCATCGGATAGACGAGCCCGCCGGCATGACCAGCGTCGTCCAGACCCTGCAGGATCTCCTCGAGGGTCGCCGTCGTGCCGTCAGGGTCGTTCCGGCCGATGTGCAGGTGCGCGTCGCGCCAATGCAGCCCCTCGGTGCCCTCGCGCAGGAACGCGGCGATCTGGGCGGCTTCCAGGGATCCCTTGACTGGCATGGCAAGCAGGCTATTGGGGCGTCCAGCCGGTGCAGCGCCCCGCGGGGATCACCGAGGCTTCCCAGGTGCAACCTTCTGACCGCCGGGGCGCCGAAGATCCTCGCAATGCGAGAATCCCGCGTCCATGCGGATCGCCTTGGCCCAGCTCAACACCGTCGTCGGCGACCTGCCCGGCAACGCCGCCCTGATCGAGACCGCGGTCGCCGACGCCAAGTCCGCGGGCGCCGCGCTCGTCCTCGTGCCCGAGCTCGCGATCACCGGGTACCCGCCCGAGGACCTGTTGCTCAAGGAGCACCTGCTCGCCGCCGCGCGGGCCGAGCTGGACGGCATCGCGTCGCGCACACACGGGATCGTCGCGATCGTCGGCTTCCCCGAGCGCGACGACGACGTCTACAACAGCGCCGCGGTCCTGGCCGACGGCAAGGTGCAGGCCGTCTACCGCAAGCTGCGCCTGCCCAACTACGGGGTCTTCGACGAGCTGCGCTACTTCCAGTCCGGGACGACCCCGATGATCATCGTGGTCGACGGGGTCACCGTCGGCCTGAGCATCTGCGAGGACATCTGGATGCCCGGAGCGCCCGCCACCCCGGAAGCCCTGGCCGGCGCCCGCCTGATCGTCAACATCTCCGCGTCACCGTTCCACGCCGGAAAGGCGGCGGCGCGTGAGCAGATGATCGCGCAGCGCGCGCGCGACAACCTCGCCGCGATCGCGTTCTGCGCGCTCGTCGGCGGTCAGGACGAGCTCGTCTTTGACGGCTCGTCCGTCGTCGTCGACCACACCGGCGCCGCCGTGGCCCGCGCCCCGCAGTTCGAGCCCGCGCTCCTCGTCTGCGATGTCGACACCGACGCCGCCGGCAGCGCGCGCCTGCGCGACACCCGCCCGCGCCTGGCCACGCGCGGCGAGCGTCCGCTCGTCGAGCACGGAGGCTCCTTCGTCACCGGCGCGCCGGTGCCGGCCGCGGGTACCCGCGCGCAGGAGGGCACCGTCGCCGAGCGCCCGCCCGCGGTCCAGGAGGTCTACGAGGCCCTCGTGCTGGGCACGCGCGACTACGTCCAGAAGAACGGCTTCCAGCACGTGGTCCTCGGGCTCTCGGGCGGCGTGGACTCCACGCTCGTGCTGCTCATCGCCGTGGATGCCCTGGGCGCCGACCGCGTGAGCGTTGCGGTGATGCCGTCGCGCCACTCGACCGAGGGCACCCAGGGCGACGCCAGGCGGCTCGCCGCCAACCTCGGCGTGCAGTGCCTGGACCTGCCGATCCACGATCCGATGGCCGCCTACGACGAGCTGCTGGCAGGCGTCTTCACCGGACGGGACCCCGACCTGACGGAGGAGAACCTGCAGGCACGCATCCGCGGCAACCTGCTCATGGCCCTCTCCAACAAGTTCGGCTGGATGGTGCTGACCACCGGCAACAAGTCGGAGATGAGCGTCGGCTACTCCACGCTCTACGGCGACAGCGCCGGTGGTTTTGCGGTGATCAAGGACGTCCCCAAGACGCTCGTGTACGAGCTGACCGCCTGGCGTCGCGCGCGCGACGCGTCGGACCCCGTCCCGGACTCGATCGTCTCGCGACCGCCGTCCGCGGAGCTGCGCCCGGAACAGAAGGACTCGGACTCGCTCCCCCCCTACGAGCTGCTGGACCCGATCCTGCAGGGCTACGTCGAGCATGACCTCGGCCCGGAGGCGCTCTTCGCGCGCGGGCACGACGCGGACGC
>JAOPZJ010000347.1 GCA_025964155.1 Solirubrobacterales bacterium | reverse complement strand
AGCGGAACGAGAGCGCCGATCTGGACGGATGATCCGTCAGTCCGCTCCGCTTCAGGCTGCGATGGTGGTGTACTCATGCGTTGGTGTCTCCCGTGTGACGATTCGGTTGCCGTCTTCTACTCGGTCGCGCAGCACTCGGTGATCGTGTCGCGGCTCGTCGAGGAGCGCGGCGGTGACGTCGGGGACGCGTTCGCCGCGCTGATGCACGACGCGACCGAGGCCTACCTTCTTTGGCGGTCCGTGGCCGCAGCGAGCACCGCGCGGGCACCTGACAGCTCGATATCCGTGCTTATCTGTAAGAGATCTGAACGCTTGACACCGCCGCGCCATCGCCAGGAGTAGATTCGCGGCCGAGATCTAATCCAGGGGGCCGCGCGGTGGGGATTCAAGCTGCAAGAGGCGCGCAGTTGATGCGTGCCGCGTTGCTGATCGCTGTCGTCGGGGGCGGGCTGATGGGACCGGTCGCCGGCGCAGCGCGCGCGGGGACCATCGAGGTCTCGGAGCCCGGGGACACGTTCGGCGGGCCGGCCGTCCCGGCCGCCGCCGCCAACTGCAGCTACAGCACGAGCAGCGTGCCGGGGACGCAGCGCGGTCCGTGCCGCCTGCGCGACGCCATCGCCCTCGCGCACGACGGCGACCGGATCCTGATGCGGCAGTTCGGGCCCGACCCGTTCCTCAACGCGCCCCTGACGGTCGACAAGGCCGTGGACATCGACTTCGCGGGCCAGCGGCTGAACGTCTATCCGGGGATCACGATCACGTTCGCGGCAGTCGCCTCGATCCGCAACGGGCAGCTCCAGGTCTCGACCAACGGGTTCCGGCCGGGCCTGGAGAGCGACCCCGCCCCCGCCCCGGCGCCGCTGATCGTCTCCGGCAGCGAGGACGACGCAGACAGCTTCGGCTACCCGACGCTGATCGACCTGCTGATCGTCCCCGACCAGCAGCACCCGGAGCAGCCGGCGGTCGACCTCGTGGCGGGCGGGCGCGGCGGCAACCTCACCCGCGTGACGTTCGGCGGCACCGGCCCGGACTCGACGATCGGTGTCCGCGACGCCACGGGCGCGGGCTCGGTCGACCTCGAGAACGTGATCTTCAAGCGCACCAGCCTGCAGCTGCGCGGCTTAGCGGTCGTCCGCGGGCGCGGGCAGCTGACGTTCAAGGACGAGCTCGTCGAGGGCGCAGGGTGCGACTTCGGCAGCGACAACACCCTGATCTTCGACGAGGGTCTGATCGTGGGCGGCAACCCGCCGCTGAACGACGTGACCGGGACCTGCCGCGACGAGTACCACTCGCCCCCGCTCGCGCCGCCGACGACGGCTGCCCTCGAGGCCTCCCCCAGCCCGGCCGCTGCCGACGCCCAGCTGACCTTCAAGGCGACGGTGGCGGCGCAGGACCGCGCGGGCGGCACGCCGTCGGGCGACGTCGAGATCTACGACCCGAAAGCGAGCCTCGCGCCGCTCGCCACGGCGACGCTCTCAGACGCCGGCGACGGCACCGCGACGACCACGCTAACCTACACGCGCCAGGGCGTGAGCGCTGACCGGGAGTACCGCGTCCGCTACCTCGGCGTCGCCGGGACCTGGCGCAGGTCGGTCGGCGGGGCGACCGTGCTGGGCGCCCCCGCGCCCGACCTCGACATCGCGGTCCTCGGGCCGTTCACGCTCGGCGCCAGGACCGACGACGGCATCCGCGTCCACGCGTCCGCCCCGGCCGACTCGGGCCTGCCCGTCCCGACCGGCAACCTCGTCCTCACGCTCGATGACTACACCGGGGACCAGTACCCGCTCGACGAGAACGGCGACGCGACGCTGCCCGTCCGCCCGCGCTCCCTCGACGGGAACGCGAAGATCGAGTACCAGGGCGACGCCACGTACCCCGCGACGATCGCGCAGCGCACGCTCGAGGTCGCGGGCGCGATCACACCGGACGTGGCCCTCGACCTATCGGACGCCGATGGCAAGGCCCCGGGCGACGCGGCCGTCGCGCACGTGACCGTCACCGCCCCGGCGGACTTCCCGGGCGACCTCGACCACGACCAGCCCCGCGGCTTCGTCTACGTCTACGACGACGCGACCGACCGCCCCCTGGGCCGCGCCGAGGCCGTCGACGGGAGCACCATCGACGTCCCGTTCGCCCTGTACGCCGGCACCCGGGCGTACTCTGCGCGGTTCCTGGCCGAGCGCGCGCCCGGCCGCGTGTTCGGCGCCGGGAACTCCGCCCCGCAGCACGCCACCGCCGACCCCGCTCGCGCGACCGCGACGACCGTCAGCGCCAGCCTCGCCGCGATCCGCCTGGGCGGCGGCCCGGTCACCTTCACGGTCGACGTCCGCTGGGCCGACGATCCCACCCGGGCGCCCGAAACCGGCACGGTCGTCCTGACGCGCGACGGAGCGGAGATCGGGCGCGGGACGCTCGGCGTCGACGCGCCGAGGGACTCAGACGACCTGCCGCTCCCGGCGGTGCCGACCGGCCACGCCGAGATCGCCGTCGACGACCTCGCGGCCGGCGACGCCCCCGTCGTCGCCCACTTCAGCGCGGGGGGCTGGCAGGACTCCGAGGGCCAGACCGCGCTGCGCGTCGGCCTCGTGCCGACGGAGGTGACCGCCGTCCACCTGAAGACGGGGACCCCGACGCCGGTCTCGGCGCTGGACGTGATCGACGTCGAGGCCACCGTCCGGACCGCCGACTCAGACCCCGCGAGCCTCGCCGGCAACGTCGAGATCCGTGACGGCTCCGGCGGCCCGCTCGTCGGCAACCCGAGCACGAGCAACGATCCGCAGACCGGCACGTCGCGCACGTTCCGCGTCCGCCTGCCCGCCCGCACCGCCGCCGGCCGCGCGACGCTGACCCCCG
>JAOPZJ010000327.1 GCA_025964155.1 Solirubrobacterales bacterium | reverse complement strand
CCGCCGTCGCGAGCGGCAGCGTGCCAGCCAGGACGGGTCCGCCGCCCACGCACGGTCCCGCCGGCACCTCCCGCCGTCAATGACCCGCCGTTCAAGCGCCTCGCATTCCCGCGGGCCTGCTCGCGTCTCGCGCCTCGCGGCCCGCAGACCTGGCCGGGTTTCGGCCACGGATCGTCGCGTTCCACGTGGTGACGCTGTCGGCGAGCCGTGCGCCAGCACTGCCGCCGACCAGCGGCGCCGCGTGGGCGTGTCGAGACGTCGGCGAAACCCGGTCAGGAGTCGTTGGAGTGGAGCGCGGCGTTGAGCTCGCCCCAGGTACCGACACGGGGGACGACCTCGATCGCGCCGGTGCGCGAGTTGCGGCGGAAGAGGAGCCCGTCGCGACCCGACAGCTCGCTCGCCTTGATGACGCTCAGGTCAGGCAGGCCGACCTGGGCGCCGGCCGTGACGTACAGGCCCGCCTCGACGACGCAGTTGTCGCCCAGGGAGATGCCGACACCGCTGTTGGCGCCCAGCAGGCAGCCTGCGCCGATCGAGATGATCTGGCTGCCGCCCCCTGAGAGCGTGCCCATGATCGAGGCGCTGCCGCCGATGTCGCTGCCCGCACCGACGACGACCCCCGCGCTGATGCGTCCCTCCACCATCGAGGCACCGAGCGTCCCGGCGTTGAAGTTCACGAAGCCCTCGTGCATGACCGTCGTGCCCTCGGCCAGGTGGGCGCCCAGGCGCACGCGGGAGGTGTCCGCGATCCGGACACCGGTCGGCACGACGTAGTCGACCATCCGCGGGAACTTGTCGACACCCGCCACGTGCAGGGGCGTCCCGGTGGCGCGGGCGCGCAGCCGGGCGGCCGGCAACGCGTGCACGTCGACCGGGCCGATCGACGTCCACACGACGTTGTGCAGGACGCCAAAGAGGCCGTCGAGGTTGAGGGAATGCGGCACGGCGAGCCGGTGGCTGAGCAGGTGCAGGCGCAGATAGGCGTCGGGGACGTCCTTCGGGGCGGCGTCCAGGTCGATCCGCGTGATGACCGCCTCGGTTCGCGTGCCCCGCAGAGGACCGGAGGGCACCGCGACGTCCACGGGTGTCGGGGAGTCGTCCCCCAGCATGGGGTCGGGATACCAGACGTCCAGCGTGCGTCCCGACGCCTCGTCGATGGTGGCCAGTCCGGCGGCGCTTGCGATCCTCGTCATGACCATGGACGCTACAACGCCTGCAGGGTTTCCAGCAGGTCCGCGCTGACCGTACCGGCGCAGACGGGCTGCGCCCAGCCGCTGAGGTCCACGTGGAGGGACTCGTCGACCTCGACGGTCAGCTCGCCGCCGTCCAGCAGCACCCGCACCGGGGAATCGCCGCCGCGCAGGACGTAGGCCAGTGCGGCCCCCGTGGCCCCCGTGCCCGAGGACATCGTCTCCCCCACGCCACGCTCGAAGATCCGGGCGCGGATGACGCCCGGCTCCACCTCGCAGAAGAACGAGACGTTCGTCCGGTTCGGGAACAGGGGGCTGTGCTCGATGGCCGGGCCGATCGCCGGAAGGTCGAGCGCCTCGAGCTCGTCGCGGTCGGGCACGTGGATGGCGCACTGGGGGTTGCCGACCTGCACGTGCTGGAAGCGGAAGCCCTCGACGAGGCCGCGCCCGTCGTTCCCGCCGTCGGGGAAGTCGTCGGAGACGATTCGTGCCCGTCCCATGTCGACGCGGCACGTCGTCGGGGAGGTGATCGTCGGGCGGATCTCACCGGCGACCGTCTGGATCGAGAACTGATCGCTCTCGGTCCAGCCCGTGCGCCGCAGGTACAGGATCGCCTCGCGCGCCCCGTTCCCCGAGAGCTCGGCCTCCGAGCCGTCCGGGTTGAAGATCCGCAGGCGCGCGACGAACCCGGCCTCGTCCGGCGGCGACAGCTCCAGGACGCCGTCGGCGCCGATGCCGAGATGGCGATGACAGAGGAGCGCGACCCGTTCCGGGGTCAGGGTCAGCGGGAGCTGATCGCGCTCGACGATGAGGTAGTCGTTGCCCAGGGCCTGCCACTTCTCGAAGCGCATGCCGGAACCCTATGTGGCGGTGACGTGGTTCAGGCTGTCGGGGTAGCGCCCGAGGACCTCGGCGAGGCCTGCCGGCGCGTGCCCGGTCAGCTGCTGGACGTCGTCGGTGACGAGATCGAACTCGCCGCGGGCGACCGCGAGGTACGTCGTCACCCAGGCGTCGATCATCCAGTCCTCCACGTCGGGGTCCATCCGCGACTCAAAGGCCTCCTGCAGCGGCTCGTTGTAGAAGCCGATCGCCTTGCCGCTCGCCGCGGACATGATCTCGGCGGCCTCTTGGAAGCTGATGCTTTCCGGGCCCGTGAGCTCGTAGATCGCGCCCTCGTGCCCGTCGCCGGTCAGGATCGCCACGAGCGCGTCGGCGACGTCGTCGCGCGCGACGCCGCCGAGCTTGCCCTTGCCCGCCGGCCCGCGGATGACGCCGTCGGCACCGACCATCTTCGCCAAGAAGTCCAGGTAGAGGCTGTCGCGGACCATCGTGTGAGCGACCGGCAGACCGCGCAGCGCCTCCTCGGTCGCGTGGTGGTCGCGCACGAGCGTGAAGGTCGCCTTTGGGTCGCCGGCCCCGACAACCGACAGGTAGACGATGTGCGCCACGCCGGCGGCCACCGCCGCCTCCAGGGCGGAGCGGTGCACGCCCACGCGGTCCTCGGTCTCGCCCGCGGAGACGAACAACAGCGTGTGGACCCCGTCGAGCGCCGCCCGCATCGCGTCCGCGTCGCTGTAGCCCGAGGACACCAGGACCTCGGCGCCGTCCAGGCTCGGAGCCCTGTCACGATCGCGCACCACCAGTCGCTGGCGCACGCCGCGCTGCGCCAGACGCGCAGCGACGCGGCCACCGATGCCACCGGTGGCGCCGGTGACGGCGATCAGCTTGTCGGTCATCGACGACACGATATGTGGCGGGGCCGTCGCCGGCAGAGCGCGGGCGGTGGGCGGCGGGCGCTGTTCAGGGCAGCAGCTGCGCCGCGACGTCGTCGGCGGCGCGCCCGGTGATGTCGACGAGCTCCACCCCCGGCAGCTTGCGCATCCAGGTGAGCTGGCGCTTGGCGTAGCGGCGGGTGCGTGTCTTCATCGCCGCGACATCGCCGGCCAGCAGGTCGGCGAAGCCCAGCGCCTTGCGGGCGGTCGCCGACGCGCCGGCGGCGTCGGCCTCGCGCACCTCGTCCAGCACGCCGGCGTCGAGCATGGCGTCCACGCGGGCATCGATGGCCGCCGCCAGCGCGGCGGGGTCCATCGTCAGGCCGATGAGCCGCGTCGGGTGGCGGGTCTCGGTCGTCCACAGCTGTGTGTCCCCGGGGCCTGGTGGGGCCTGCCCGGTGTCCAGGAGCTCGAGCGTCCGCACGAGGCGGTGCGCGTCGGTCGGCGCGATGCGGGCCGCCAGCCCGGCGTCACGGGCCCGCAGCTGCGCGTGCAGGGCGGCGGGTCCGGCGTCGTCCAGCAGCGCCGTCCAGCGGGCGCGGACCGTCGCGTCGACCGGGCGGCGCAGGTCGAGGTCCGCCAGTGCGGCGCGCAGGTACAGCCCTGTGCCGCCCACGACGATCACCGTGGCGCCCGCGGTGCGCAGCGCGTCGATCTCGGCGTGGGCGCGCTGCGCGTACGCGCCGGCGCTGAACGTCTCGGTGATCGGGACGAACGAGACGAGCCGATGCTCCAGGCGCGCGCGGTCGCCGGCGTCGGCGGCTCCCGTGAGGGTCTCGATCCCGGCGTACACCTGCAGCGCGTCCGCGGAGACGGCGACCGGACGCTCCCCGCGGCGGCGCAGGCGATCGGCCAGCGCGTGGGCGAGCGCGGTCTTGCCCACACCGGTCGGGCCGAAGATCGCCAGGACGGGCGGCTGCATCGCCCGCAGTATCCCCGAGTCGCTCGTCGCCTCGACCCGGACCGCTCGTATGATGCGCGTCATGAACGTCACCGGTCGCACCGTCCTGCTCACCGGCGCCACCGGAGGGATCGGCCACGCCATCGCCCGGCGCCTGCACGCTGCCGGCGCCACGCTCATCGTCACCGGCCGCCGCAGCGAGGTCCTGGAGCCGCTGGCTGCCGAGCTCGGCGGTGTCGCCGTCGCCTGCGACCTCGCCGACCCGGCCGCGGTGCAGGCGCTCGTGGCCGCACACCCCGAGGTCGACGTCGTCGTCGCCAACGCCGCGCTGCCTGCCTCCGGGCCGCTGCTGTCCTTCACCCCCGAGCAGGTCGACCGGGCGCTGCAGGTCAACCTGCGCGCGCCGATCACGATCGCCCACGCCTACGCCGCCATGATGAGCAGCCGCGGGAGCGGCCACCTCGTCTTCATCTCGTCGCTGTCGGGCAAGACCGGCTCACCCGGGACATCGATCTACAGCGCCTCGAAGTTCGGCATGCGCGGGTTTGCGCAGGGGCTGCGCGCGGACCTGGCCCCGGCCGGCGTCGGCGTGTCGACGATCTTCCCCGGCTTCATCCGCGACGCGGGAATGTTCGCCGACAGCGGGGCCAGACTGCCCAAGGGCGTCGGGACCTGCACCCCCGAGCAGGTTGCCGACGCGGTCCTGCGCGCGATCGAGCAGGACAAGGCCGAGTTGGACGTCGCGCCGCTGGGCATGCGCCTGGGCGCGAAGTTCGCGCAGATGGCCCCGCAGCTCAGCGCGACGGTCTCCAGCCGCCTCGGCGCCGACAAGCTTTCGGCCAACGTGGCCGCGGGTCAGGCCGACAAGCGCTAGCGGAACCCTCGCCTGGCGGCTCGGGTTCCGTTGGCCGTTGCTCGCCTGCGGCTCGCAACGCGCCGTCCGCGTCCGGCCGACGTCGCTAGCGGCCGGCCCGCGCCAGCAGCGACTCGGCGCCGGCGAGCGTCTGCGACGTCGCACGCTCGACGTCGACCATCACGAGCTCACCGGGCACGCCGCACCCGGCGAAGTTCACCGTCTTGTTGTGGCGCGTGCGGCCGCGCAGACGCGACGGGTCGGTGCGCGACGTGCCCTCCACGAGCACCTCCACGCTGCGCCCCACGAAGCGCTGGGCACGCTCGTGCGCGCGCCGCTGGACGACCTCCACGAGGCGCTGCATGCGCTCCACCTTCACCTCGTGCGGCACGATGCCCTCGGTGATGAGCGCCGCCTCGGTCCCGCGGCGCGGCGAGAAGACGAAGGTGAAGGCGCTGTCGTAGCCGACCTCCTCGCAGACGTCCAGCGTCATCTGGAAGTCCTCCTCGGTCTCACCGGGGAAGCCGACGATGATGTCGGTGGTCAGCGCGCAGTCGGGCACGTGCTCGCGGATGAGCGCGACGCGGTCCAGGTAGCGCACCTGGTCGTATGTACGCCGCATCGCCTTGAGGATGCGGCTGGAGCCCGACTGGAGCGGGAGGTGGATGTGCTCGCAGACGGACGCCAGTTCGGCGTGGGCAAGGATCACGTCCTCTTTCATGTCCTTCGGATGCGGCGAGGTATAGCGGATGCGCTCGATGCCCTCGACCGCGTCCACCGCGTGCAGCAGCTGCGCGAAGGTTGCGCGGTCCGGGCGCAGGTCGCGGCCGTAGGCGTTGACGTTCTGGCCCAGGAGCGTCACCTCGCGCACGCCCTCGCCCGCCAGGCGCTCACACTCGGCCACGACGCCCGCGAACGGGCGTGAGGCTTCACGCCCCCGGGTCTGGGGCACGATGCAGTAGGAGCAGTTGCAGTTGCAGCCGACGCTGATCTGCACCCAGCCCTGGTGCTCCCGCGTCCGCTTGTCCGGTAGGTCCCCGGCGAAGCCCTCGAACTCGAAGTACCCCTGGGCGGTGAGCGAGTCGGACGTCAGGAACTCGGTGAGCTTGTGGACCTGACCCGGTCCGAACGCGACGTCGACGAACGGGAACTGGGTGAAGACCTCGTCCTTCAGCGACTGCGCCCAGCAGCCGCCGACGCCGATGATCGTCGAGGGCTTCTCGCGCTTGACGCGTTTGGCGTGCCCCAGATGGGCGACGAACCGCGAGTCCGCCGTCTCCCGGATCGAGCAGGTGTTGAAGAGGATGACGTCGGCGTCGGCCTGCTCGGCGGTCTGCTCGTAGCCAAGCGACTCGAGCATGCCCTTCATGCGCTCGGAGTCGTGCTCGTTCATCTGGCAGCCGAAGGTGGTGACGTGGTAGCGCTTCATGTCCACGCCGAAGGGTAGTCGGGCGTGGTCGGGGACCTGCCCCAGCCGGGTGGTCAGTGTGCGACGTCCGTCGCCCGCGACTCGCGGATGACCGTGACCTTGATCTGCCCGGGGTACTCGAGCTCCTGCTCGATCTGGCGGGCCAGCACGCGGGCGAGGCCGGCGGCGGCCGCATCGTCGACGGCCTCCGGGGCCACGATCACGCGGATCTCCTGGCCGGCCTGCATCGCGTAGACCTTGTCGACCCCCGGGTGCTGGGAGGCGAGGTGCTCCAGGTCGCGCAGGCGCTTGACGTACTGCTCGAGCGACTCGCCGCGGGCACCGGGCCGGGCGCCGGACATCGCGTCGGCGGCCTGCACGATGACGGCCTCCACGGTCTGCGGTTCGACCTCGTTGTGATGGGCCTCCATGGCGTGCGCGACGGCCTCGCTCTCACCGTGCCGGCGCGCGAGGTCACCGCCGACGAGCGCATGCGGCCCGTCGACCTCGTGGCTGACAGCCTTGCCGATGTCGTGCAGGAGCGCGGCGCGGCGGGCGGTGACCGGGCTGGCTCCCAGCTCGTGGGCCATCATCGCCGCGAGGTTCGCGCACTCGACGGAGTGTGCCAGCACGTTCTGGCCGTAGCTCGTGCGGAAACGGAGGCGCCCGAGGATGGTCACGAGCTCCGGGTGCAGGCCCTGCACGTCGGCCTCGAGCACCGCCTCCTCCCCCAGCTGCTGCATCCGGGCGTCGAGGTCCGACTTGGCTTGGTAGTACGTCTCCTCGATCCGGGCGGGATGGATCCGCCCGTCCTGGAGCAGCGCCTGGAGCGTCATGCGCGCGATCTCGCGGCGCACGCCGTCGAACGCGCTCAGGACGACGGCGTTGGGCGTGTCGTCGATGATGAAGTCGACGCCGGTCAGCGTCTCCAGCGCCCGGATGTTGCGGCCCTCACGGCCGATGATGCGGCCCTTCATGTCATCGGCGGGTAGCTCGACGACGCTGACCGTCGTCTCGGCCACGTGCGATGCGGCCAGCCGCTGCATCGCGACCGACAGGATTGACCGGACCCGACGCGCCGCGTCGCGCTTGGTCTCCTCCTCGAGTTGACGCAGGAGCTTTGCGCGGTCGTGTCTGGCGGCGTCCTCGACGTCCTTCAGCAGGGCCTGGCGGGCCTGGCCGGCGGTCAGGCCGCTGGCGCGCTCGAGCGCTGCGGTGAGCTCGTCGCGCAGCCGCGTCAGCTCGATGCGCTCGGCGGCGAGCGACTGGTCGCGCGTGGCGACGTCCCGCTCACGGCGGTCGACCTCGGCCAGGCGCCGGGCGAGCGACTCCTCCACGGCGGGGGCGAGGAGAGCGTGCCCGATGGCCTCGACGGCGACACCGCCCGCGAGCGTCTGCTCGCGGGGGGACCGGGACCTGGCGCGCTGCGGTCCGGACAACGCGACGAGACCGTCCGTGGATCGCGCGCCGGGCGTTCGCGTCGCGAGCACGGCCGCGACGATGATCCCCGTGGCCACGAGGGCTGCAGCGATCACGATCACCATTGATTGTCCTCTCAATCTGTCCCCGCCCACTCCGGCGACGGCCGGATCTGGACGGTCTTGCGAAGGTCATGGTGCGATGGACGAGACCCGCAGCTCGTTGCTCGGCGATGCGTGTGATGGTGCCGCCGTGGCGGCCGGCCTCAGGGTGCGCGGTGGACGGGAGGAGCGATGGGCGTCGGCGATGGTTTCGTGCATCGCTGCGACGACCGGGACGGGGAGTGGTTGGGCGTCGAAGCTGAGGAGTCGGGGTTGGTCAAAAAGTGGAGTTTGCCGGTATTTTTCAAGCCCGAGCGGGCGTTGTCTGTCGCAAGGATGATCGTAGTGCCGCCCGGGCCGACTGGCAAACGCCAACGGCCATGCCCGTACGGGCACTGCGGTACACCAGATTCTTTCCCCCGGTCCTCCCCCCAGGTGCGAGGCTTGCCCGCACCATGAGATACACCACCCCACGAGCCGCCTTGAGTGCGGTCATCCTGTCCCTCGTCTTCACCGCGAGCGCCGCGGCGGAGCGCTACGTCGCGTTGGGCGACTCGTACTCCTCCGGCACCGGCACGCGGACCTACTTCGACTCCGGCTGTCAGCGGTCGGTGTACAGCTACCCGTACCTGCTCAGCCAGCAGCGGGCGAACACGCAGCTCGTCTTCGCCGCCTGCTCGGGCGCCAAGACCGGCGATGTCCTGAACAACCAGGTGTCGCAGCTGACGACCGCGACCGGCATCGTGACGATCACGGTCGGCGGCAACGACGCCGGGTTCTCGAGCGTCATCACCGAGTGCGCCAAGCCTGAATGGGCGTCGGTCTGCGATACCCGGGTCAACAGCGCCAAGAGCTACATCTCGAACACGCTCCCGGGGCAACTGAACAACGTCTACAGCCAGATCAAGAGCCGTGCACCGTCGGCGCGCGTGATCGTGCTCGGCTACCCGCGGCTCTTCATGGGCGTGGATTGCAACGGCGGGACGTGGTTTGACTCCGACGACATGGTCATGCTCAACCAGACCGCCGACCTGCTCAACAGCGTGCTCTCGGGCCGGGCGGCGGCGTACGGGTTCACGTTCAAGAACCCGACGAGCGCGTTCACCGGGCACGCCATCTGCTCCTCGACGGAGTGGCTGAACGGGCTCAGCAACCCGGTCGGCGAGAGCTACCACCCCAACCGCACGGGACACAGCTCCGGGTACCTACCGCTCGTGCGACAGGTCGTGGGGTAGCCACCGAGCCGATGTGAGGATCGACCACCACGGCCAATCGAGCGTCACGTTTCTGCTGCTGGGTGACGGATGTGTGACGCTCGATCGGCACGACACGCGCCGCCGTCAGCCCCGCGAACGTCAGCGCCCCCGGACCGCCCTACGCGCCCCTCAGGCGCTGCGTTCGAACGCGCGCACCGCGTCGTAGGCGAGCTCGAGGTCGTAGCCCTTGCGGACGAGCATGCCGAGCGCGCGCTCGCGTCCGCGCGGATCGTCGGCCGGGGCGACGAAGCGCCGGCGCAGCACGGCCACCGCGGCCTCCAGTTCGTCGGCGGCGTCACGGGCCGCGAGCGCGCCCGCGATGAGGTCGGGCTCGAGCCCGAGCGCCCGCAGCCGCCGTTCGATGCGATCCGGGCCCCAGCCGTCGAGCGTCCGGCGATCTTCAGCGAATCGCTGCGCGTACCGCGCGTCGTCCAGGTAGCCCAGCTCGATCAGCTCGGCCACCGTGGCGTCGATCGTCGCGGGCTCGACCCGCTTGTGCTCCAGCTGCGTCCGCACCTCGGCGACGGTGCGGTCGCGGCGGGCCAGGTAGCGGTAGGCCAGGTCCAGCGCATGCTGCAGGCGCGTCTCAGGGTCGAGGAGACGCGCCTCGGTGCCCGTGGTGCCGTCGTGCCACACGGGGCGCGCAGGATCCGTTCGTCGCCCGTCCGCCCTCAGGCGGCCAGGCCGTTGGCGGGCGCGACGTCGGCAGCGGAGAGGCCGGCAGCGGCGGCGGCCGCATGGGCGGCGTCCTCCGCGCGCGTGCCCTCGAGCGTCGTCGCCACGTCCCGGTTGATCTCGAGGACCGCGTAGATCTTGTCCTCGATCTCCTTGGCGATCTCCGGATGCTCGTTCAGGAACGCCTTGGCGTTGTTGCGACCCTGACCCAGCCGATCCTCGCCGTAGGAGAAGAACGACCCGGACTTCGTCACCACGTTGTGCTCGATGCCGAGGTCGATCAGGCAGCCCGCGGTGGAGATGCCCTTGCCGAACTCGATATCGAACTCGGCCTGGCGGAACGGCGGGGCGACCTTGTTCTTGACGACCTTCACGCGTACCCGGTTGCCCACGGCCTCGGTGCCCTCCTTGAGGGTCTCGATGCGGCGGATGTCCAGGCGCTGGGAGGAGTAGAACTTCAGCGCGCGACCGCCCGGCTGCGTCTCCGGGGAGCCGAACATCACGCCGATCTTCTCGCGGA
>JAOPZJ010000242.1 GCA_025964155.1 Solirubrobacterales bacterium | reverse complement strand
CGCAGGTCTCGCCCGACGGCCGGCTGATCATGTTCGAGCAGGCAAACAGCCCGCTCGGGCGGCCGCGCCTGGGCCGTGCGCTCTTCGTCATGAACGCCGACGGCTCGGGCGTGCACCGCGTGACGCCATGGAAGCTCAGCGCCGGCGACAACGCCGACTGGGCCCCCGACAGCTCGCGCATCCTCTTCCACTCGAACGAGGGCGGGGACGTCGAGCGCGCGCAGTTCTACACGGTGCGCCCCGACGGGACGGGACTCACCCAGCTCACGCACTTCCCGTTCGAGCACCGCCGCTCGTTCTCCGCGTCCTTCTCGCCGGACGGGCGCCAGATCGTGTTCGCCCGGGCCGCGGACCGGACGGGCACGGGCGACGTCTGGATCATGAACGCCGACGGCTCCGGCCAGCGACCCCTGCTCCAGGCCCCGCAATGGGACAGTGCGCCGGACTGGGGCACGCGCGCGGCCGGGTAGGCTCGTAGGACGCCGGAGGTGGTCGACCGGTGAAGCCGCTGCGCGCGGCGGTCAGAAGCCGGCGTGGTTCGGGTTCATGGGCGGCCGCGGATCGTCGCGGGGCGGCTCAGCGCTGCCCCGCTCCTCGGTCTTCCCGGGCTTCGGCGGCGGCGCGAGACCCGGGATCTTGAGCTTGTACTTGCGCCCATCGCGAGTCGTCAGCTCTTGGGGCTTGGGATCGAGGGGCTCGCCGGGGATCGGGCTCATAATCTGAGGCTACTCCGCGCCAGCGAAGCTCACCGGCGCATTGGTCACAAAGGTGCCCCGTGTCGCAGAGGCTCAGCCGCGCCCGTACAGCCGGGCGGTCAGGGGCGCGAATACCGCCGTGAGCACGGCCGACTCCGCCAGCACCAGCGCGATCTTGCCGCCTGGCGGGTCGCCCGCCATCAACCCTCGCGTCGCGTCGACCAGATGAGTGATCGGGTTGATGTCGACGAACGCCTTCAGCCCGGCCGGCAGCGTCGCGGGATCGACGAAGATGTTGCTGAGGAACAGGAGCGGGAAGATCGCCATGAACCCGGCGTTCATCACCGCGTTCGGCGAGCGCAGCAGCAGGCCGAGGGTTGTGAACACCCACGACAGGCCGAACGCGAAGGCGATGACGATCGCCATGCCGGCGATGACCCCGAGCACCCCACCCTTGGCGTCGAAGCCGAGGATGACGCCGAGCACAAGCGTGACCGTGCCCGCGAGGATGTACCGGACGACATCGCCGAGCAGCGCGCCCACCAGGGGCGCCGGGCGCCACACCGGCATCGAGCGAAAGCGATCGATGACCCCCTTGGTCATGTCCGTGTTGACCGACACACCCGCGTAGACGGTCGTGAAGAGGACGGTCTGGGCGAAGATGCCGGGCAGTAGGAACTGCAGGTACTCACCCGTGGAGCCGGCCAGCGCCCCGCCGAACAGGTAGGTGAACATCAACAGGAACATGACCGGCGTGACGGTGACGTCCAGCAACTGCTCGGGCACGTGCTTGATCTTGAGCATGCCGCGCCATCCGAAGGCGATGCACGTCCTCACGGGACCGGGCCGCTGCGGCGGTTCACCGGACGCAAGCGCCGCGTGCAGCGCCGAGACGGCGAGCGGACGGGCCGCATCGCCCTCTGCCGCGTGGTTGATCGCATCGGTGGCGCTCATGCTGCGACCTCCTCGTCCGCCGGTTCGGTGACGTTGCCCGTCAGCGCCAGGAACACCTCGTCCAGGCTCGGCTGGCCGAGGGCGAACTGCGCGACCGGGATGCCGGCCTGCGCCAGCGCGACCAGCGCCTCGGCGGCGTGATCGGGCGCCTCGACCGCCACGCTCAGTGCGGCGGCGTCGGTCTCCAGGTGCACGTCGGCATCAAGGACACGCCTCAGTGCCTCGACCGCCCGGACGCGCTGGGCGGCGTCGAGCAGACGCACGCTCAACGTGCTTCCGCCGACGGACGCCTTCAACTGGGCCGGCGTGCCCTCGTGGTCGGCTCGTCCACCCGCGCTCGCGCAACGAGGTGTGGGACATCATCCGTGCCTTGTCGATCACCGCGATGCGCTCGGCAGGTCGCTCACGGTGTGTCCCTCCCGCGCGGGGGTCGTGGTCATTTCCAGCCAAGACCACACGAGGCGGAGAAACTCATCGGTGAGGCTTTCGGGACCCTGATACTCAGCGCTCGATCGGCGAGGGCGCGCGTTCCAAGCCCAGCCGGACCGGCGCCGACCACCACGGTGTCGCACAGCTCCTCAGATGCGCTCGCAGGTCTGAGGTGCAGCGCCTCGGCGACTTCGCTATTGCTCGGGTTCCTCAGCGCAAGGGACCCGCCCAGCACCAGGGGCGTCTCGCGCGGGGCGATCGAAAGCCATCGCAGCAGCAGATCGGCCTGCGAGTCGGTCTCGAGGTCCAGGAAGCTGTGCGGAATCCGATTGCGTGTCAGGAACTCCCGAAGGCGGAGGCTGTCCGGAGCGAGGTGGGACCCGATGAGCCGCAGGCCCGAGCCCTGCCCGATCAGGAGCCCACGCCGCGCGATCAACGCATTGACGATCACGTCGCCGAGCTGCTGGTTGGCCGAGACGACGGCCTGGAGCTCGTCGCGGCTGAGCACGATGGCTTCCCCTTGCCGTTGCACGACGGCCGTGAGAAAGGTCGGCTGGCCGGTGACCAGGTTCAGCTCACCGACGAATCGCATGTCCCCGTGCACGCCGACCACGCGCTCTGCCGGGGATCCGAAGCCGTCGATGATTGCGACGCGTCCGCGCAGGACCACGAAGAAGTCCGACGAGGGGTCGCCGGTGCGGTAGAGGATCTCACCGGCCTCCAGAGGCGCCGCTCGCCGGCAGCCTCGGGCACGGCGAGGACGTCCTCGCCGAGACGCGGGAACGCCGCGTCACTGTCGAACGGGTCGAGCGCATGTAACGTTGGGTGCCCGAGCCGATGGCCACACATTCCCCCATCCCAGGACGCGCCGCGGAGCTAAGGGGCCGGCGCAGCGAATGTGATGTGCTCGATCGGCTGATCGAGGCGGTTCGCGCGGGCGAGAGCCGGGCGTTGGTGGTTCGTGGCGAGCCGGGCGTGGGCAAGACGGCGCTGTTGGAGTACCTGGTCGAGCAGGCGTCGGGCTGGCGTGCTGCCCGTGCCGCCGGCATCCAGTCGGAGATGGAACTCGCGTTCGCCGGGTTGCATCAGTTGCTGACGCCGATGCTGGATGGCCTCGGGCGCCTGCCGATTCCGCAGCGCGATGCGCTGCGGACGGCGTTGGGCATAAGCCCCGGGTCGGCGCCGGATCGCTTCCTGGTCGGCCTGGCCGTCCTGAGCCTGCTCTCCGACGCGGCCGAGGAGCAGCCGCTGATCTGCGTGGTGGATGACGCCCAGTGGCTCGATCGCGCCTCAGCGCAGGTCCTCGCGTTCGTTGCGCGCCGTTTGGAGGCAGAATCAGTCGGCTTGGTCTTCGCGGCTCGCGGAACAAGCGATGAGTTGGCGGGATTGCCGCAGCTCGTGGTCGAGGGTTTGAGTGAGGGCGATGCGGGGGCGCTACTGGACTCGGTGCTCACCGGGCCCCTGGACGGGCGGGTTCGCGACCAGATCGTCGGTGAGACGCGCGGCAACCCGCTGGCGTTGTTGGAGCTGGCACGGGGATTGACACCGGCGGAGCTGGCGGGCGGGTTCGGACTCCCCGGCTCGGTACCGCTCTCCAGAAGCATCGAAGAGAGCTTCCGGCGGCGGCTCGACGCGCTGCCGGCCGACACCCGGCGCCTCCTGCAGCTCGCTGCGGCCGATCCGCTGGGCGAACCGTCGCTGGTGTGGCGAGCGGCCGAGCGGCTCGGAATCCGGGCTGAGGCCGCGACACCGGCGGCCGAGGCCAGCCTGCTCGAGTTCGATGCGCGCGTGCGGTTTCGTCATCCCCTGGTGCGCTCGGCCGCCTACCGGTCGGCATCACTTCAGGAGAAACAGGACGTGCACCGCGCCCTCGCCGATGTCACCGACGCCGAGGTCGATCCCGACCGCCGCGCCTGGCACCGCGCGCAGGCCACCCCGGGGCCCGACGAGCGCGTCGCCGAGGAGCTCGAGCGCTCGGCCGGCCGCGCGCAGGGCCGCGGGGGCTTGGCCGCGGCGGCGGCCTTCCTCGAGCGCGCGGCGATGCTCACGCGCGAGCCGGGTCACCGTGCGCAGCGCCTGCTCGCGGCTGCCAGGGCGAAGCGCGACGCCGGCACGCTCGACGCGGCACTGGGACTGCTGGTCGCGGTCGAGGCCGGCCCTCCTGACGCCGTGCGAACCGCAGAGGTGGAGTACCTGCGCGGGCAGATCGCCTTGGAGCAGCGACGCGCCGGCGACGCCGGCCGGCTGCTCGTGAGCGCGGCCAGACGCCTTGAGCCGCTGAACTCCGACCTGGCACGCGAGACGCACCTGGAGGCGCTCGGGGCCGCGATGACCAGCGACCTGGACATCCCCGGCGGAGTGCTGGAGGCCGCCAAGGCTGCGCGTGCAGCGCCCCCTGGTCCCGAACCGCCGCGTGCGGTCGACGTCATGCTCGACGCGTTCGCGCTGCGGGTGACGGACGGCTACGCAGCGGCCGCGCCGACGCTGACCCGAGCACTGGATCTGCTGCTGGCGTTGAAGGTCACCGACGACGAAGCCCGCCGCTCGCTCTGGCTCGCCGGTGGAAGAGCCAGCGTTATGGTCGCCGTCGAGCTGTGGGATGCCGAATCCTTCCATGTGCTGGCCGCTCGCCAGGCACAGTTCGCCCGCGACACGGGCGCGCTCGTGCAGTTGCAGCTCGCGCTCAGCTTTCTCGCCAGAAGCCACGTTTCCGCCGGCGAGTTGACCACGGCGGCGCTGTTGATCGACGAAGATCGCATGATCGCCGAGGCGACCGGGAACCCACCGCTCCTCAATGCCGGGATGGTGCTCGCGGCCTGGCGCGGCCAGGAGACAGTGGCGTCGGAGCTGATCGCGGCCACCGCTCAGGAGGCGACCGCACGCGGCTGGACGAGCAACGCCTATGCAAGCTCCGTGCTCTACAACGGCCTCGGTCACCACGACGCCGCGCTCGACGCCGCTCGGCAGGTGTTCGAGCGCGATCCGGTGGGGTACGGGCCGTGGTTCGTGCCCGAGCTGGCCGAGGCGGCGTCCAGAACCGGCGACGTGGCGCTCGTCAGGGCGGCGCTCGAGTGGCTGTCCGAGCGCACGCGCGTGACGCCTTCCGATTGGGCGCTGGGGATCGAGGCCCGCGTCCGCGCCCTCCTCAGCGAGGGCGAGGCCGCCGAGAGTCTCTACCGCGAGTCGATTACGCGCCTCGGTCGTACCCCCGTCCGGGTGGAGCTCGCCCGAGGCCATCTGCTCTACGGCGAGTGGCTGCGACGCGAGCGCCGCCGCGTAGACGCGCGTGAGCAGCTGCGCACCGCCCACGAGATGCTGGCGACGATGGGGGTCGAGGCGTTCGCCGAACGCGCCAGACGCGAGCTCTTGGCCACCGGCGAGACCGCCCGCAAGCGCACCGTGGAGACGCGGGACGAGCTGACCGCCCAAGAGACTCAGATCGCCCGGCTCGCCCGCGACGGACTCTCGAACCCCGAGATCGGCACCCGGCTCTTCATCAGTCCGCGCACCGTCAAATACCACCTGCGCAAGGTCTTCATCAAGCTCAACATCAGCTCGCGCAACGAGCTCGATCGCGTCCTGCCCGGCGACCCGGCCACCGTCCGGATGCTCTAGCCCAACGCCGGCGAGCCATGGACGCACGAACGCTACAAGTCGGGATCTCGATCGTCCCGTATGCCGATTCGCTGGACCGGAGTCGCGAGCTCGTGCGGGTTGCAGACGAAGGCGGGCTCGCGCTCGTGGGCATCCAGGACCACCCCTACCAGCGGCAGTTTTTCGACACGTGGTCGCTGATCCCAACGCTACTCGCTGAGACCAAGCGCATCTCATTCTTCACCGACGTGGCGAATCTGCCGCTGCGCCCGCCAGCGGTGATGGCCAAGGCCGCCGCGTCGCTCGACGTGCTCAGCGGTGGTCGCTTCGAGCTGGGCCTGGGGGCCGGCGGCCTTCCCGACGTGATTGCCAACTTCGGCGGTCCGCGACGATCGCCGGGCGAGGCCGTGGAGGCGCTCGACGAGGCGATCGACGTGATCAGGCTGTTGTGGTCCGGGGAACGATCCGTGTCATTTGAGGGGAAGTACTACCGGCTCGATGACGCGCGCCCCGGCCCACGACCCGCGCACCCGATCGGGATCTGGGTCGGAGCGTTCAAGCCACGGATGCTCCGCCTCGTGGGGCGCAAGGCCGACGGCTGGCTGCCGTCGCTCGGAGTGCTCACGCGCGAGGAGCTGCGCGCGGGGAACGCACAGATCGACGCGGCGGCCGAGAAGGCGGGCCGCGATCCGGATTCGATCCGGCGGGTCCTCAACTTGCAGGGCGTGATCGGCGAGCAGCCCGTGCCACCCAGGTCAGAGCTTCGCGTCGGGTACCTGGCAGGTGAACCACTGAGCGGACCCGCCGACTGGTGGGTCGAGACGCTCGCAGGGTTCGTCGACGACGGCTTCGACACGATCGTGTTCTGGCCCGTCGACCCCTCGCCGGACCAAGTGGAGCTGTTGATCGGCGAGGTCGTGCCGCTGCTCCCCGATGAGATTCCCGACCGAGGAGAGAACGCTCCGAACTGAACCTCCACGCACCGCCGTGCCACTGGGCCGCAGCCGAGCTCGGCGCGTCTGAGCACGTCTACGCGGCTTCGGCGCTCAGGGCTAGTTCGAACTCAGGTCGGCGCAGCGAAACGCCGAACACTGGTCCGCCGGGTTCCAGGAGGCGGCCGGCACTCAGGCTGCCCAGCCGGACGCTGTCGTAGCCAATCCGCTCGACGACTTCCGCGACGACGTCCACCGCGCCTGGGTCGTCGCCGGCAACGCCGAGAGCGCGGCGCTGAGGCGAGCGCACAGGTCGCCGTTCGTCCTCGAGCTCGTGGTAGCCCATGTGGTTGAGGGTCTTGACGACCGTCGACCGGTTCAGCCGATGCTGAACGATCTCGCTGCTGCCGTACTGGTGATCTTCGAACAGCTCCTGAACGCCATCGACCGGCGGCCAGTAGTTCATCGCGTCAACCACGAGCTTGCCGGCCACCAAGGCAGGGTCGAAGGCCGCGAACTTGTGAATTGGGATCGCCAGCAGCACGACATCGGCGTCGTCGACCGCGTCGGCGGCCCATCGTGGCTCGGCTCCCGGTGCCAGCACCCCGGCAATGAGCGCGATCCTCTCCGGATCACCGGAAGCCGCGATCGTCACGCGGTAGCCGGCGGCGACCGCGACCCGTGCGATCACTGGGCCGACGTGCCCCGCACCGAGCACGGCGATCTGCGGTGCGCGGGTCAATGGGCCCTGCCCGTTATTGACCAACGACCCAGCCCGGAAGGTCGATCGCGAGGAGGTTCGCCTGTGCGGAGAGCGCCGACCACGTGCTTTCGAAGGCGTACATGCGGGTCAGTGTCGGGCCGCTGGGGCGCGTTTCGCATCCGCCGGTGGCCAGTCGTCGCCGGTCGCCGTCCCGCCGCCGTAGCCGGACTGGCCACCGGCGGATGCGAACGGCGGCCCGCGCGACCGACACTCGCCGGGTGAGCACCTGGTTGAACGGAACGATCCAGACGCGGTTCCGCACGATCGACGGGTTGTCGATCCGTTTCGCAGAGAGCGAGGACCGTGACGATCATGCCCTCCTCCTGAGCCCGTGGCCGGAGAGCCTGTACGCATTCGAGCCGACCTGGCTGCGACTCGCCGAACACACGCACGTGGTGGCGATCGACCTGCCGGGGTTCGGCCATTCCCAGCGCAGCGATGAGCTGCTGACGCCGCGGGCGATGGGCGAGTTCGTCATTCGCCTCGCCGACGCGTTCGAGCTCGACAACCCGCACGTCGTCGGCCCCGACATCGGCACCGGGGCATCGCTCTTCGCCGCGGCCGGGCATCCCGGACGTCTGCGCAGCCTCGTCCTCGGCAGTGGAGGCGCGGCGTTTCCGCTCCAGCTCGGCGGGGCGCTGAAGGACTGGGTCGAAGCTTCCGATCTCAACGGCTACCGCAGCGCTGACCCGCGGCAGATCGTCGCCGCCGCACTGACCGCCGACATCGAGCGGTACGCACTTCCCGACCACGTCCGCGAGGACTACCTCTCCTCCTACGAGGGCGACCGCTTCGTCGAGTCGATGCGCTACGTACGCAGCTACCCCACGGAGCTTCCCGTCCTCCGCGACCTGCTCCCGGAGATCCAGACGCCCGTCCAGATCATCGCCGGCGCGCGAGACCCGGCGGTGCCACCGGTCAACGCCGAGTTTCTCCACGAGCGGCTGCCCAACAGCGAGCTCGACATCATCGACACGGGGCACTTCACGTGGGAGGACGGCGCGGACGAGTACGCGGTGCTCGTCACGAGCTGGTGGGCCGGACGCTACGCGCTGACAAACACAAGGGAGAGCCATGCAGACGACGGTTGAGAACGTGGGCACGGATTCTGAGAGGCCTGGGCAATTCCCACTTGTCTTCGGCCTTGACACCTTCGGCGATGTCACCCACGACGATGACGACCGCCCACTCTCACACGCCCAAACCATCCGGAACCTCGTCGAACAAGGCGTCCTTGCGGACGAGGTCGGAGTCGACTTCTTCGGGATCGGCGAACACCACACCGACGACTTCCCGTTGTCGGCCGCCGACGTGGTGCTCGCCGCGGTCGCGGCACGCACGGCCCGCATCCGCGTCGGGTCGGCGGTCACGGTCTTGAGCTCGGACGATCCCGTGCGCGTGTTTCAGCGCTACTCCACGCTCGACGCAGTCTCTGGCGGTCGGGCGGAAGTCATCCTCGGACGAGGGTCCAGCATCGACTCATTCCCGCTCTTCGGCTATGACCTTGCCGACTACGAGGAGCTCTTCGAAGAGAAGACCAACCTCTTCGCCGAGCTGCTCAAGGGCGGACCGGTCACCTGGCAGGGCAAGACCCGGCCTCCGCTGCGCAACCAAGATGTCGTGCCGCACACCGAATCCGGTCCCTTCCCGGTATGGATCGGTGTCGGGGGCAGCCCCCAGTCGGTCATTCGCGCCGCGCGTTATGGATTCTCGCTGATGCTCGCGATCATCGGCGGATCCCCGGCGCGTTTCGCGCCATTCTCCAAGCTCTTCCGCCAGGCCCTCGAGAGCCTCGGGGAAGCCGCCCGACCGGTCGGAGTGCATTCGCCCGGTCACGTCGCTGCCACCGACGAGAAGGCGCGTGAAGCGTTCTGGCCGCGCTACC
>JAOPZJ010000241.1 GCA_025964155.1 Solirubrobacterales bacterium | reverse complement strand
CGCGCGAGGTCGCCCAGCGCTCGCGCGACGCCGCCCAACGCGCGCGCCTCCACGCGAAGCGGCTGGCGACCGGCCGCGGCGCGACCGCCGGGTTGGCGCTCACCCCGCGTGAGGCGGACGTCCTCACGCTGGTCTCGCACGGCCTGACGTCGCCGGAGATCGCCGAGCAGCTGGTCGTGACCACGGGCACGGTCAGAACGCACCTCGAGAACGTGTACGCCAAGCTCGGCGTCGGTGACCGGGCGGCGGCCGTCGCGACCGCGCTGCGCCACGGGCTGATCAGCTAGCCGCGCAGAGCTCGCGCGCGATCTCCGGGCACGCGCCGAACACCGGCTCGAGCGCGGGCGGCGCATCAGTGCACCACGCGACCAGCGTCGGCGGCATCGGCTCCGCCGGGCGCAGCCGGCGCACCGCCACGGCGTCGCCGATGTCCCCCGCCGCCCGCAGCGCCGAATGGGGCGCCAGCGCCACACCGCGGCCGTCGGCCGCGGCGAACAGCAGGTCGCGGGGGTCTCCGCCGGGCGCCTCCCGGACCGCCCGGAACGGGTGGCCATCGGGTCCGAGCAGCTCGCTGGTGCGGGCGTGGACGCCCGGCTCCGCGCGCCGCGGGACCATGAGCAGCACCTCCCCCGCGAGGTCCTCCATCCCTACGACGTCGTGGCCGGCGAGGCGGTGGCTCAGCGCCACGAAGGCGTGCAGCGGGTCGCCCCGGTGGATCGGCACCGCCTCGATCCGCACGTCCGGGCGGGGATCGTGGACGATGGCGACGTCGAGGTCGCCCGCGTGGATGCGCGCGACCTGCTCGGCGCTCGGCAAGTGCGACACGTGAACCGTCAGGTCGGGCAGGCGCTCGTAGAGCAGGCCCAGGAACGCCTGCAGCCGCTGCACCGGCACGTCGGGCGCGCATCCGATCCGGACGTCCACGCGCACGGACTATGGATCGGCGGGCCCCGTTCGCCCATCCGGCAAATGCCGGATCCTAGAGCGCGCTCGGGTCGTCCCAGTCGGGGACGAACGTCGAGTCCTCGGGGTGCGGCAAGCGGTCGCAGCGGTAGCAGACCAGGATCGGATCAGCGAGCCGGAATCCGTCGGCCTCCTCGACCTGGACGGTCGCGATCGGGCTGACGCAGTGGTGACAGCGCTTCAGATCGAGCTGGTTCACGGCCCGTCCGAGGATCACGAGCCGACGTGTCGTCTCGGCCGGGCGGCCTACTCCGCGCGGCCCCGTCAGAGCACGAGGATCATCGTGACGACCGCGGCCACGAGCGCGAGCCCGGTCACCGCGAGGATCGCCAGGAGCCTGCGCATCACGGCCTCGACCTGCTGCTCGGCGACCCGGGCGCGCAGCTCGTCGAGGTAGATCGTCGACCGCGCCCCCGCGTCGCCGCCCTGCGCGACCGCGGCGTCGTGCCGACGGATCAGCTCATCGTCGGTGAGCGCCCGCAGCCCCGCGACGTCCAGGCCGCGATCGCCTGGCTGTGGAAGTTCCTCGACGGCGCCAAGGACGGCCACGGCTGCCGTCCTTGCGCGTCTTGGTGTCGTCGGCGCGCAGGTCCTCGACGACGAGGCGGATCCCGCTGGCGGCGAGACGCGCGATCCGCTCGCCGGTCTGCGTGTACGGGGAACTGTCGTGGTCGGCGCCGAGGAGCGCGTAGACGAACTATGCCGAGCGCGTGACTATGCCGAGCGCGTGACTATGCCGACACAACCGTGGGCGCCCGCCTGGAGCGCGCCTGGGTGGACTTCTCGACTGTGCCAGCGGCCGTGGGGTCGGATAGTTTCAGCGCCCGACTCGCCGCTTATGACGGTGAGAGCACTCCTGCTTCGGCGAAAAGGGGCGGTGACGGTGGCAGCGCTCTTTTTCGTCTGTGGCGGTCGTCTCGTCCTCGCGATTCGCGCGCTGGTTGGCCGGGCGAAAGCAGCAGCGCCTTGCCGCATGCGTTCGCGTGCCGCGTGCCCAGTTGCATGGATACGAGCACTCGTCGGCGTCGCGTCGAGGGCAGGTGCTGTCAGGCGAAGGCGACAGTCCGCGACGCGCGTGAATCAGGCGCGAGGACCCCCGAAGGGCGGAGGCCCGAGAATCGCCACGGCGCCTGTGCGCTGGGCCGCCAGCCCGATTCGCTCGATGTCGAGCGGGCCGGCGGCCGGAAGCGCGCGCTCATCGGCCGGCTCGCCCGCCGCGCGGAAGAAGTCCTCCATCGCTCCGCTGCCGGGCGTTATGAGGATGAGCGTCCGCGCCGTCTCGGAGGTGACGAGATATGCGTGCGGTACGCCGGGCGGAACCGAGACGAAGCATCCGGCGGTGACCGACCGTTGCTTGCCGTCGAGGTGCATGAGCGCCTCGCCGTCGAGGACGTAGAAGGTCTCCTCCTCGGCGGGGTGGGTGTGCAACGGAGTGACCTTGCCACGGCGCGCGACCTCCTCCACGAGCAGGTATGCGCCCCCCGTCTGCGCGCC
Source organism: Solirubrobacterales bacterium (assembly GCA_025964155.1). Lineage (GTDB taxonomy): Bacteria > Actinomycetota > Thermoleophilia > Solirubrobacterales > Solirubrobacteraceae > Paraconexibacter. Next base: position 500 of record JAOPZJ010000241.1, on the reverse strand, counting down.
CGTCGCCTTGAAGATCAGCAGGTCGTTGTTGAACCAAAGCGCCTCGCCCTCGCCCGGATCAAGCGCGATGGGCGCGCGGGTTTCGCTCGCCGGTGCCAGCATCCCAACCTCCTTGTGGTAGTCTCATGAGACTACCGTCTCATAATGAGCATGTCAATCTCATATGACCAAACCGGCCGGACCACACAGAAGGCGCGCACGCGCGCCGCTCTGATCGATGCGGCGCGGCGACTCCTGGCCGCCAGCCGAACGCCCAGCGTGGAGGACGCGGCGGAGGCGGCGGGCGTCTCGCGCGCCACCGCGTACCGGTACTTTTCCAACCGGCGGGCCCTGCTCGTGGCGGTGCATCCCGAGGTCGAGGCCATCGACCTGCTGGGGGCAGACGCTCCCCAGGATGCGCGCGAGCGGCTCGACCGCACGATCGCCGAGCTGATCGGACTCACCGTCGACACCGAGCCGGAGCTTCGGACGATGCTCCGGCTGTCGCTCGAGCCGGGCCC
>JAOPZJ010000270.1 GCA_025964155.1 Solirubrobacterales bacterium | reverse complement strand
CCCGCACGCGGCGCACCGGCAGGGCGAAGTGCAGGCCGGCGCTGCCGCGCAGTGCGTCCGGGTGCCAGGGGTCCTGGGCGCCCGTGCTCAGCACCCCCGCGGCACCGGCGCCCGCTGCGACCCGGACACAGGCCCCGAGGTTGCCCAGATGGCGCGGCTCCTCCAGGAGCACCAGCGGCGCCGGGCCCTGCAGCGCGAGCAGGGTCCGCGCATCGGGCTGCTGCGGACGGCGGGCGACGGCGACGACCTGCGCGCGCGGGACGACGGCCGCCAGCGCAGCCGCGTCCACGATGTCGATCGGCGGCAGCCGCACATCGGGCGCCACGCGGATTCGCAACGCCTCCAGCGCCGCGGCGTCCGCCGTCCACGCCCCGAGGACGTCCCCACCGAAGCGCGTGGCGTGCTTGAGCGCATGAAACCCCTCGAGGACGACGAACTCCGCGTTGCGGCGGGCGGCGGCGACCTCGCGCAGTTGCATCACGCACGGACCCTATGCGGTGGCCTAGATGGTCGATTTCACGAGGCGGCCCGTGGGATCAAGCATCTAGATGGCGGCGGTCGCGCCCACGTCGGTCGACGCCTCGCGGCACAGGTCCGGGCGGCCGGGCTGGTCGATCGCCCTGCGCAGCGACCAGAACGCGACCGCACCACCCAGCAGCGGCAGCCAGAAGAGGATGACCCGGTAGGCCAGGACGGCGGCGGCGGTGCCGGCCGCGGGCGCGCCGTAGACGATGAGCGTCCCGATGAGGCCACCGTCGATCCCCCCGACCCCGCCGGGGATCGGCAGCAGACCGCCGAGCTGCCCGATGAGGTAGCCCATGAGCACGACGGTGAGCGGGACGTGGACGTCGATGGCTTTGAACGTCGCCCACAGCACGGCGTTGTCGAAGGCCCAGTAGCCGATGGCCCCGAGGATGAGGGTCGGCTCGCCGCGCCTGACGATCTCGACCGCCGCGGCGACCCCGCTGATGAGCGCCCTGCGCACCGACGACAACAGACGGGGGACCTTGCCGGCGTCCGGCGGGGGCTCCGTCCCCGGGCCCAGCCGCGGCACGCTGAGGATCGCGGCGATGAGCGTCACCGACATGGCGGCGGGCAGCAGCGTCAGCAGGACCGACTCGTGCGGGCCGACCCCGAGGAACATCACCACGCCGAGGATCGCCACGGCGACGAAGTTCACCGAGCTCTTGATGAGGAAGAAGGCGACGGATCGCTCGGCCACCCGTTTGGGCGACATCCCGTCACGGGTGAGCACCCACGCGCCGAGCGCCAGGCCACCGATGCCGCTGGCCGGGACGAGCGAGCCCATGCCCAGCTCAGACCAGCTGATCTCCATCGCGCTGCGGAAGGACATGAGCCGGCAGAACACCGGCCGGAACATGAGCACGTACGACATCCCCGACAGCCCTTCGAGCACGACGGCGAGCGCCAGCCACTCCACCGAGGCGTCCTTCAGCTTGTCGCGGACGTCACCCAGGCCAGGGGCCAGCCAGGCCACCAGCACGAGGGCGACCAGCAAGCCGACGACCTCCAAGGCGCGGCGGGCGAGATGGCGCAGGTCAAGCTCGACCGGGAGGTCGGAGCTCGACGGGCCGCGAGTTCGGGCGATATGTGGGTGGGTCTTCCGGATGGGATGCCGTTCTGCGCCGATACGGAACCCCCTAGCCTAGAAAGGTCTGCAAGGCCCCTCGCCCGCCCTCGCGCACCGGCTCCCCATGGGCGAACAGCAGGACGTCGAAGTCGTCCCGCTCGGCAAGCACCGCCAGACGCTCGCGGAGGCCGCGCTTGACACCTTCGGGGTCGTCCCCCATGAGGCTGTCGGGGACGAACATGAGCTCGCCGTCCTGCCGGATCAGCCCGTCGGCGAAGAGCAGCGCGCCCGGCCCGGCGTCGAGACGGAAGACGGTGTCCTCCGGTGTCAGGACGCCGAGTTCCAGCGCGGTGACCCCAGGGACGACGTCGTCCCCGAACGCGAAGCCCTGCACGTCGGGCTGGTCGTCGCCGGCGAAGGCATGCAGCCCGGCCTCATGGCAGCGGATAACGCTGCCGTAGGCCTCGGCCAGCGCCTGCGCATGCCGCAGGTGGTGGCGGTTGGAAAGCAGGATGTCGCCCGGCAACGCCGCCGCGCTGAGCGCCTCCACGCCACCCTCGGGCAGCCGCGGGTCGAAGATCGCCCCGGACGGGATGTACAGGTGGGAGTGCACGGTCTGCCCGATGCCCTCGTGGAAGGTGGCCCAGTGCAGCACCCCGTCGATGACTTCATCCATGGACACCTGCCTACCCGCGAACGTCGTCCTGGCAACAGCGACGGGCGGCATCAAGCTCGCGCGGGGCCTGCGCGGCGGGGACCGGCGCGGCCGGCAGTCTGATGCAGACGCCCGCGTACAGGGACCGCGGCCATACGTTGCAACCTACGCGGCGGAGGGCATCGCGGGAACCTGGCGAACGGGTCAGGCGATGGTGGGGGCAACCCCACCGGACGGGATGGCGGGCTCCCTCAGACCTCGATGTTGGAGCCCATGCTGATCGTGCGGTCGCCGGGGAGGCCGAAGTACTCGACAGGGCTGGCGGCGTTGCGCGAGATCGCGATGAACAGACGCTTGCGCCACGGGCGCATCCCGGGCGCTTGGGTGCGCTCGATCGTCATCTTCGACAGGAAGTAGGACGCATCGTCGACGTCGACCGCGCCCTCGATGCCGAGCTCGGCCGCCTGGCGCAGCGTCGCCGGGACGTCGGGCTCGTCCTGGAAGCCGAAGCGCGCCGCGATGTGCGTGATGCCGTCGTCCGCGTACCCGAGGTCGTCGATGGTGATCCGCTCCTCCTCCGGCACATGCGGCACGCGCAGCGTCTGGATCGACAGGATCACCGTCGACTTGTGCAGCGTGCGGTTGTGCTCGACGTTGGCTCGCAGCGCCAGCGGCGTCGTCTCGAGGTTCGCGTTGAGGAAGACGGCGGTGCCGTCGACCCGGTGCACCGGCGGGTCCATCGCGTGGACGGTGTCGATGAACGCCCGCAGCGGCCCCTCCTCCTCCTCGCGGTTGGCCGTCACGATCGTGCGCCCGCGCTGCCAGGTGATCAGCACCGTGAAGATGAGCAGCGCGATGACGAGCGGCAGCCAGCCGCCGTGGACGACCTTCGTGAGGTTCGCTGCGAAGAACGTCAGGTCCACCACGAGCATCGCCGCGGCGATCGGCACGACGACGCGCTTGGACCAGTGCCACTTCGCGACCGCGATGACCGAGAACAGCAGGGTCGTCAGCACGAAGGTGCCGGTGACCGCGATGCCGTAGGCGGAGGCCAGGTGCTCGGAGCTCTGGAAGCCGATCACGATCGCGACCACCGCGATGTAGAGGCCCCAGTTGATCGCCGGGACGTACACCTGGCCGACCTCGTGGGCGGAGGTGTGGCGGATCGTCAGCCGCGGCAGGAAGCCCAGCTGGACGGCTTGGCGCGTGACGGAGAAGGCACCGGAGATCATCGACTGCGACGCGATCACGGTCGCGACCGTCGCCAGCAGCACCATCGGGATGCGTGCCCAGTGCGGGATCAGGAGGAAGAACGGGTTGTCGATCGCGGAGGGCGAGTCGATGACGAGCGCGCCCTGCCCCATGTAGTTGAGGACCAGTGCGGGGAAGACGAGGAGGAACCACGCACGGCGGATCGGCTCGCGGCCGAAGTGCCCCATGTCCGCGTACAGCGCCTCGGCGCCCGTGACCGCCAGGACGATGGAGCCCAGCGCGATGAAGGCGATCGTCCCGTGCGAGGCGATGAAGTCGATGCCGTAGGTCGGGGAGAGCACGCGCAGGATGCCGGGGTGCTGGGCGACCTGGGCCGCGCCGGCGACGCCCAGCACGAGGAACCACACGAGCATCACCGGACCGAAGAGGCGCCCGACCACGCCGGTGCCGAAGCGCTGGATCGTGAAGAGCAGCGTCAGCACGACGAGCGTGATCGGGATGACGAGCGACTCCAGGCTCGGCGCGGCGACCTTGAGCCCCTCCACCGCGGAAAGGACCGAGATCGCCGGCGTGATCATGCCGTCGCCGTAGAAGAGCGCGGCCCCGAAGATGCCCAGCGCGACGAGGACCATCGTCCTGGTGCGGTCCGCGAACCGGAGCTCCTGCACCTGCGCGATGAGGGCCATGATGCCGCCCTCGCCTTGGTTGTCGGCCCGCATGACGAACAGCACGTACTTCACGGAGACGATCAGCGTGAGCGCCCAGACGATGAGCGACAGGACGCCGTAGACGTCGTCGGGGGTCGGCTTCACGGCGCCGCCGTCGGCGTGGAAGACCGTCTGGACCGCGTACAGCGGGCTCGTGCCGATGTCGCCGAACACGACGCCGAGCGCGCCGAGCGTGAGCGCGGCCATGCCGGCCCGGCCGGGGGCCGCGTGCTTCGTGCCGTCGTGACGCCCCAGCGGCCGTGCTTGACCGGCGTCAGGCGGTGTCGTGGTGCTGGAGGCTGACGGCAGTGCCGGCTCGGTGCTTGCTGGATCGGCCATGGAGGAAGATCGACCTGCGGTCGACCGGATGGACGCTACTGCGTGCGGTGCCGGGGCGGTCGCGTGGCAGACGACGGTCCGTGGCGCCGGCTCAGCCGCCGGCGAGGACGACGTCGTAACCGTCGGCCCGCAGCGCCTCGACGACGGCGTCGCGGTGGTCGCCCTGCAGTTCGATCACGCCGTCCTTCGCCGAGCCCCCGACCCCGCAGCGCTTCTTCAGCCGGCCCGCGAGCGCCCGCAGGCCGTCGCCGTCCACCGGCACGTTCGCGACGGTCGTCACCGTCTTGCCGCGGCGGCCCGAGGTCTCCCGGCGGACCGTGACCCGGCCGCCGTCGGCCCGCGCCCCGCCCGGCTTGGGCTGACGCGCCTTGCGCAGGTCGCCGTCGCTCGTCGAGTAGACGACCCTGGAGGAGTCACGCTTTGCCATGCCCGGCACGTTAGATGGTTGATTCCACGGGTTCGCCGCGCGGAATCAACCATCTACCGGCAGCGGAACCTTCGTCCGCGAGGGGTGTCCGCTCCCACATGTGGGAGCGTTAGGGATCAGGTATGGGGTTTCCGAGCAAGCAGACCGGCTTAGCGCGCCGGCGGGGGCGCGAGGCACTCGCCCTGGCGTGCGCGCTCGGCGCCGCGCTGACGTGCGTGGCGTCGGCCGTCGCCGCGCCGCCGCCGGGCTCCGCGCAGCGCTCGGCCCAGGCCTGGGAGCGCTCGACCGCCGCTGCCTCCAAGGTCCGTAGGGGCACCACCCCGCTCGTCGCCCCGCGGCGCTACTCGGCGTTCGCCCTAGACGCCGCGCGGTTACGCGGCGTACTCGCCGCCGCCCCGCGCGAGCGGACCCACGCCGCGCGTCGTACCCCACTCGTCGTCTCGGTCCCCACCCCGGACGGGGACTTCGCCCGCTTCGCGATCGCCGAGTCACCGATCATGGAGCCGGGTCTGGCCGCCGCCCATCCCGAGATCCGCACCTATGCCGGGCGCGGCGTCGATGACCCCGGCAGCACCATGCGGCTGGACCTGTCACCGCTCGGCTTTCACGCCGCGGTCCGCGCGGACGACGGGTCGTGGTTCGTCGAGCCGCGCTACCGCGACCAGAGCCAGTACGTCAGCTATAAGCGTGACGCGCTGGCGGCCGACCCGTACGGGCCGTTCGTCGAGCCTGAAGGCGACCGGCAGATCACGGCCATGGGGGGCGTCCCGCCGCCCGCTGCGAAGCCCGGCGGGCAGGTCGTGCAGCTGCGGACCTACCGGCTGGCGCTCGTGTCGGATCCGACGTACGCGACCGCCGTCGGGGGACTCACGACGGCCGCGAAGGTCACGCTCATGAACCGCGTGAACCAGCTGTACGAGACCGACTTCGCGATCCGGATGGTGCTCATCGACGCCACCGACGACCTCAACCTCGACACCGCTGCGCTGGCCACGGAAGCGAACGGGCCGTGCGGGGCCTCGGCGTGCTTCACCGCCGCGCAGCTGAGCTCGTGTGGCGACCCCACGCTGGGCCGCATGGATGTCGTGCCCGGGCTGCTGGCGGGGGCCCGCAACTTCGACGTGGGCCACATCCTGCTCGGGATGACCGGTGGGGGTTTCGCCACCGTGGGCGTCGTGGGCGGCGCCGGCAAGGCCGAGGGGTGCACCGGATCGTCCACGCCGATCGGCGACGCCTTCGCCGTGGACTACGTCGCTCACGAGCTCGGCCACCAGTTCGGCGCAGACCACACGTTCAACGGCACGCAGGGCAGCTGCACCCAGGCCGACCGCGCGACCGGCCTGACATCGGTCGAGCCCGGCAGTGGCACGACCGTCATGGCGTACGCCGGGATCTGCGGGACCGACGACACCCAGGCGCACGGTGACCCGTACTTCTCGCAGGCAAGCACGACGCAGGTCTCGGCCTACGTGGCAGGCACGGAGCCCGACGCAGGCTCGGTCCAGCAGGCGGCGCTGACCGGGTTCGACGGCACGGACTCCTTCCAGCTGACGTACGGCGGCCAGACGTCGCCCACGACCATCACGAACGGGACGAACTACACCGCCACGGCGATCAAGGACGCGATCCAGGCGACGCCGGGCTGGCCGGCCGGTGCGACGGTCACGGTGGACTCCGTCACCGACGCGGGGTTCGTGGTGACCTTCGGCGGGACCCTGGCCGCCGCGCCCGCCGCCCTGCTCGGCCTGCACTCGATGACCGGCGCCAACGGCTTCTTCGGGGAGACGGTCACCGGCGGCCCGGCGACGCGCGGTGGCACCGCCACCGCGACGGTGAACCATGTTCCCGGGGTGACGACGGCGGCGGGCTTCACGATCCCGGTGCGCACCCCGTTCACGCTGACGGCGTCCGGCTCGGACATCGACAACGACCCACTGACGTACCTGTGGGAGCAGAACGACCCGGGCCTGCCGACGCTCGTGGGCGGCACCGCGCTCCGGAGCGACGCGAAGACCAACGGCCCGCTCTTCCGCGTGTTCGGCGTGCCGGCCACGCCGGGCAGCCCGAACGCCGCGACCGCAACGCCGTCGCGCTCGTTCCCCGACCTGCAGCAGGTGCTGGCCGGCAACACGAACGCGGCCACGGGCAGCTGTCCGTGGCAGCCGGTCGACGCCGCTGTCGTCGACTGCTATTCGGAGTTCCTGCCGACGGCGGCGTGGCTCGGCGCCGACCTGAACCGCACCTTGCACTTCCGCGTGACCGCCCGCGACAACGCACCCGGGGCCGGCGGCGTGAGCACCGCGGATACGCAGCTGACGCTGGCGCCCGCCGCCGGCCCGTTCCGCATCAGCTCAGCGGCCGCGCCGCAAAGCGTGTCCAGCCTCAGGCCGTTCCCGGTCACCTGGGACGTCGCCCAGACGAACCTGCCGCCGGTGAGCGCCGCGAACGTGAAGATCTCCCTGTCGACGGACGGTGGCGCGACGTTCCCCCATGTGCTTGCGGCTTCGACGCCGAACGACGGGTCGCAGGACGTCGACCTGCCGGCGATCGCCACGACGCATGGCCGGATCAAGATCGAGGCCGTCGACAACGTCTTCTTCGACGCCTCGCGGGCCGACCTGAGCATCGACGTGGGGCTGGGCGCGTCCCCGGTGGACCTCGGCTCCGTCGAGCAGGGCAAGACGGGGCCGACGACGGTCGCCGCGATCGTCAACGGCGGCCCGGGCGCCGTCAAGGTCGACACGGTGTCCGTCTCCGGTGCCGACGGCTCGGCGATCGCGATCGTGGGCGACGAGTGCAGCGCGCGGACCCTCGCCGCGCAGGACACGTGCAGCGTCGCCCTGCAACTGCACCCGCAGCGCACCGGTGCGCACACGGCGGCGCTGCTCGTCCCGAGCGACGCCTCGGGCCCGCCGCTCACCGTGGCCCTGACGGGGACCGGCACCGCCCCACCGCAGCCGCCGCCGACAACCACGCTCACCGAACCGCCCACCACGCCGACGACGCCGGCGACCCCCACCACCACGATCAACGGCCCGCCCACCACGCCGACCGGCCCGACCGCGGAGGACCTCGCCCGCGCGCTGGCGACGAGAACGCTGGGCGTCGCCGCCGTCCCCCTCGGGACCCTCGGCACCGTGCGCCTCTACGGCCGCAGCACCTCGCGCAAGCTCGGCAAGCCGCTCCCCAGCCGCCGGCTCGCCGTCGCGGTTTGCACCGGCCAGCCGTGCGTCGTGGTGAGCACGGCGCAGCTGCGGACGACCGACCGCCATGGCAAGGCCACGACGCGCCGGATCACGTTGGGCACGCTGCGGATGCGGACTCAGACCGCGGCCGGCCTGACGCTGGCACTCACGGCGACGCAACGCCGGGCGATCCGGGGTGCACGCACGGCGACCGTGCTCGTCACGGTGACGGTCGGGACGCGCTCGCTGAGCAGGCGCTACAGCTTCACCGTGGGCTGAGCACCTGGCGGCACGCCGGCGTCGGCGAGCGCTACCCCGGCTTGACGATCCGCCAGAGCGTCGCGGGACGCTCCCGGAGGGCCCGGCCCAGGCCACGGAGCACCTCGCCGACGAAGCCGTCCCGCGGGATGCGCTGCAGCAGGTCCGTGCGGAACTCGCGGGTCACGCCGAAGGACACGAGCCCGTGGCTGACCTCGATGAGGTCGGCGCGGCGCAGCAGCTCGACCTCGGTGCCCCGCGACCACTGTTGCGGGAGCTCGTGATGGCGCTCGACGGCCTCGGCGGCCAGCTCCACGCGCTCGGCGGGCCAGCCCTCCTCGGTGAGGATCGTCTCGGCCAGGCGGCGACTGTCGGTGACGTAGGCGGCCTTGGAGGCCGCTCCCGGGTAGAGCCCGAGATCGTGGAGCAGGCCGGCGCAGAGGACGAGCTCCGAGTCGAGCGTGTGACCCCCCTGGCGGGCGAGCTCCTCGGCGAGCAGGACGACACGGATGCTGTGGCGCTCCATCGGCCCGTTGACGTCACCCGACAGGTCACGCAGGACCGCGAGGCAGCGCTGGGTGGCCGGGGTGGTGCAGAGGTCTTCGGCGATCGCGGGCATCCGGGCCTTCCTGGAGGACGGGACGTGAACCGCTGATGCTAGTCCCCGGTCGCCCGTGTCGCACGTGCCCATGCCACGAGCGACCTGACCGGTGTACCGTCCTGAACCCATGGCCGACGTCCTCGTCCTCCAGCATCAGGACGATGCGCCCGCCGGGCTCCTGGCAGGCGTGCTCACCGCATCCCCGTCGACGGTCATGCGCACCGTCCGGGTGCACGCCGAGGCCCTGCCGTCGCCCGACGGTGCTCGCGCGCTCGTCGTCCTGGGCAGCGACGCCTCCGCCGTGGGCGCCGGATCGGCCCCGTGGGTGGCCGGGGAGGTCGCGTGGGTCCGGCGCGCCGCGCTCGCCGGCGTCCCGGTGCTGGGCATCTGCTTCGGCGCGCAGGTGCTCGCCGCCGCGCTCGGTGGCGCGGTGCACCGGATGCCCGCGCCGCAGGTCGGCTGGGTCTCTGTCCCGAGCGTCGACATCCGGACGCTGCCGTCCGGCCCGTGGCTGTCATGGCACGAGGACGCCGTCACGCCGCCGCCCAACGCCCGTGTCCTCGCGCGGGACGAGGTCTGCGTGCAGGCGTTCGCCGCCGGCCCGCACCTGGGCGTGCAGTTCCACCCGGAGGTCACCCCGCCGATCGTCGAGGGCTGGATCGCGGCCGACGGGCGTGACCTCGCCGACCGCGTCTACGACCCCGAGCAGCTCCGCGAGCAGAGCCGGGCGCACGCGCAGCGGGCGGCCAAGGACGCGCTGCGCCTGTTCTCCCGCTGGCTGGCGTTCTCGGCTCAGCCCGCGGCCTGAGTGCGGTGGCCCTGACCGGCGCGGAGTGCATCCACCGTTGCCAGGACCGCGGTAGATGCACTCCCCCCGCTAGGGTCCGCCCGCGATGAGACGTGCAGCCGCCGCTCTGGCCGGCGCCGCCGCGGTCCTGCTGTCGGGGTGCGGGGGCGACGAGCCCGGCACCATCGCCACGCCCGCGCCCCGGACCACCGGGACGATCGTGCCGCCCGAGCCCGCCAGCACGGCAAGCCGCGAGACCACCCCGCAGCCGGTGCCCGCGCTCAAGCCGCCGCCTTCGGTCCCGCGCTCGCGCCGGGCCTACCTGCAGCGTCTGGACGCCTTGGCCGGCGACCTCGGAGCCGCCATCGACGAGGCCGCCAAGAGCGGTGAGAGCGCGGCCATCGCCGCGGTCGACGAGCAGATCCTGCGCACCACCAAAGCGTGGCTTGCGTCCGGCGGCGCGCCGAGCCCAGCCGCCGTCGCACTCGCCGCGGCGATCGCGACCGCGCGCAGCAACGTCGAGACGCCGCTGCTGCTGGACGAGTCGCGACGGCAGCTCCGGGCGGCCCTTACCGCCGTGGCCCAGGAGCTGGCGTCGGCCTGATGCGACGCCTTGTGCGGCGCCACCCCCGGCGCTCGCTCCGGCGTACGTCGGTACCCTCGGGCCCATGGGTGACCATGGGTGAGCGCAGCAGGGTGGTCGGCGTCGCGATCCTCGCGATCGCCCTCGCCGGCTTCTGGACGGGGTGCGGGGGTCAGGACGCACAGCAGGCCGCGGTCCGGGTCGCCAAGCCCGCGCAGGCGAAGGTGCTGGACAACGCCGAGGCCGATCAGAGCTTCGCGGCCCCGGCGGGGACCGTGCTGACCAAGCGCGCGCCGGCGCCGGGGGCAGCGAAGGCCGCGGCCAAGCACGCCGCCGCACAGGCCGGGGCAGAGACCGAGGCGAACTTCATCTCCCCCGGCGCGCCGTCGGACAAGCAGATCGCCGCCGAGCTGAAGCAGATGGAGGCGGTCCAGCGTCGCCAGTCCAAAAGCGGCGGGCGTGGGCACGGCATCACGCTGGCGCGCGACGGCACCGCGACCGTGGCGCCCGGCGTCCCCGAGGTCGTGGCCCGCGTCGTCGCCGGCGCCAACGCGATCGCGAAGTTCCCCTACGTCTACGGCGGCGGTCATGGCTCGTTCGTCGACACGGCCTACGACTGCTCGGGCTCGTTGAGCTACGCGCTGGCCGCCGGCGGCCTGCTGGACACGACGAAGACGTCAGGCGAGCTCGCCAGGGGCGGCGACCCCGGCCCGGGCGAGTGGATCACGATCTACGCCAACGCCGGGCACACGTTCATGTACGTCGACGGGCTGCGCTTTGACACGAGCGGGCGCGGCGGCCCGCTCGGCAGCCGCTGGCAGACGGCGCCTCGCTCCACGAAGGGCT
>JAOPZJ010000238.1 GCA_025964155.1 Solirubrobacterales bacterium | reverse complement strand
AACGTCACGTCGGGGAGCAGGGCCAGGGCATCGATGGTGATCTCGAGGCCGCGGCCGCGCATGAGGCCCCCGACGTACACGATCTCGGGCGGTCCCGCGGCCGGCGGCGTCGCGGCGGGCGGCACGTCCCGCGGGATGTTGCGCACCACCGCGGGCACAGCGATGCGGTGCCGGTCGGCCAGCGCCTGTGAGTACCCCGGGCTGGCGGTGATGACGGTGTTCGCGGCGCGCACGAAGAGCGCCTCGCCGGCGATCAGCCCCGGTCGCCACTCCGGGCGCCCGTTGCGGTCGGCCCACAGCTCATGGCTGTCGTAGAGCACCCGCGCCCCGGTGCGGGCGCGGATGGCGAGCGCGGCCCACATCGTGTTGTGGTCGTTGGCGTGGACCAGATCCGGACGCCAGCCACGCGCGACCCCGAACGCCCCGGCGGCGTAGGTGCAGGCGCGGACCGTCCTGCGGGTCGCGGCCCGAGCGGTCCATGTCGGCAGGGTCTTCGGGGATGCGGCCGCGTCGACGGGATCGACAACCGCAGGCGGCCCAGCCGCTACCGGCGCGGGCGTTCCCCGCCTGCGGACGCTGCCCGGCACCCGGACGACGGCGATGCCCTCGATGACGTCGTGCCCGGCGGGTGCGTTGGCCGTCTCGACGCCGGCGATGAGGGTGTCGTACCCCGCGTCGACGAGGACGTGCGCCGCGCGCAGCACCCGCGCGTCGTGCGTCACGCCGTTGCGGACCAGAAGGAGCGCCCGACGGCTCTTCGAGGACGCGTCGACGCTGGGGGTGGCCATCGCTCGTGAGGGTACTCGCGCCCCGGTTCTCAGAGCAGCGTCCGGCCCGGGGCGTCCGCAACCGCGCGCGTCGCGCCGCGCAGGTCAAGGAGGGGAATCGGTCCGCGCGCCAGCGCGTCATGGTCGACGTGCGGATGCGCGGTGATGAGCACGGCCAGATCGGCGCCTGTGAGGGCCTCGTCGAGCGGCACCGAGGCGAGGCCGAAGTCCGGTAGCTCGGCCACGTGGTCGTCGTGATAGGCGATCTCGGCACCGAGCGTTTGCAGCAGGGCAATGATCTTCAGCGCGGGCGACTCGCGCATGTCGCCGACGCCGCCCTTGTAGCTGACACCGAGGACGGCGACGCGCGCGACGCTCGTGGCGACGCCGGCGGAGTTCAGTGCCCGCTCGATGCGCTGCACGCAGTAGTAGGGCATCTGCTGGTTGACCTTGCCCGCCAGCTCGATGAACTCCGTGCTCATGTCGAACTGCCGCGCGCGCCACGCCAGGTAGAACGGATCCACGGGCAGGCAGTGGCCGCCCATGCCCGGGCCGGGCTCGAAGCGCATGAAGCCGTAGGGCTTGGTCGCGGCCGCGTCGACGACCTCCCAGATGTCCAGGCCCATCCGCTCGGCGAGCATCGCGAGCTCGTTCACGAGCGCGATGTTGACCGAGCGGAAGATGTTCTCCAGCAGCTTGGACAGCTCGGCGGCCTCCGGGCTGGAGACGGGCACGAGGTGCTCACAGACAGTGGCGTACAGCGCCTGGGCGCGCTCCAGGCACGCGGGCGTGAGGCCACCGACGACCTTCGGCGTGTTCTGTGTCGTGTAGTCGGTCCGGCCGGGGTCCACGCGCTCGGGTGAGAACGCGAGGTTGAAGTCGTCGCCCGCCCGCAGCCCGGACTCCTCCAAAATCGGACACAGCAACTCGCGGGTCGTTCCCGGATAGGTCGTGGACTCCAGGACGACGAGTTGACCGCGGCGCAGGACGGCAGCAATGGCGGCCGCCGAGGCCTGGAGCGGGCCCAGGTCCGGCTCGCGGTTGCTCGTCAGGGGCGTTGGCACGCAGATGAGGATCGCGTCCGCGCCGGCAAGTGCATCGAAGTGCGTGGTCGCGGTGATCCGGTCGCTGACCGCGGCGAGGACGGCGTCGGGGATGTCCTCGATGTACGAGACGCCGCGCTGGAGTTGCCCGACCTTGGCCTCGTCGATGTCCACCGCGATGACCTGGCACCCGCGCTCGGCGAACGCGACGGCCAGGGGAAGGCCGACGTAGCCCATGCCGACGATCGCCACGCAGGGCGGCGGGAACGTGGACGCGTCGGAGGAGGAAGGCACGTGTTCGGGCATCGGCGGACTGAGGCAGCGTCCGGGAGCCTACTGGCGTCCCTACCCACCACATTGCAAGCCACGCCCTCAACGGCCGTCGACTCCCCCCTCCTCACATCTGGTGACGACGCGGAACTGACCCGTCCACGGTCCTTGCCCCTTCCGCCGCCGGGTGCTGATGATTGCCGTGACGAGGCGGATGGATCCGCCTCCACAGCAAGGAGCCGTGATCGCCATGGATGGCAAAGGCACTCCCGGGGGCGCGCCGAGCGCGTTCCGCAAGACGCTTGTCGGCAGCTGCGTGCTGCTGGTGGCCCTGACGCTCGGCACCGCGTCCGCGCGGGCGGCCCTGCCGCCACAGGGGGTGTACGAACAATGCGAGCCGGCAACGCAGTCGGCCCGCTGCTTCGCCAACCTCGACCGGGCCGCGGCGGCGGGCTTCACGCTGATGCTGAACTACACCCAGCTGTCGGCGTCCCCGGAGCAGCTGCATGCGCTCAGCCAGCGCGCCGCGGCGCGCGGGGTCAAGCTCATCTGGCCGCTGAGCAACCAGGTTTGGCGCCGGCGGGGCGATATCGCCAGGACCTACCCGCAGCTTGCGGCCGCCTGCAGGTGCGGTGGCGGCGATCTGCTGGCCTACGTCGTCGGCCTGGCCAGGAACGAGCCTGGCACGTGGGGCTACTACATCGGCGACGAGGTCACGCCCGCAGAGCTGCCCGCGGTGCGCGCGCTCGCCGCACGCGTGAAGGCCCTGGATCCAACCCACCC
>JAOPZJ010000209.1 GCA_025964155.1 Solirubrobacterales bacterium | reverse complement strand
TCCGCGCGGCCCGACGCCGCAAGCTCCGCCGCCTGCGCCAGCGCATGGCTGCCGCGGGCGTCGCGGTGATGCTCGGTGCCTGGGGCCTCGTCTACACCCAGGGCCAGGGGATCGACACGACGACCACGGCATCGACCGGCCCGGTCTCCTCCGGGACGAGCGCCTCGGCGGGCACGTCGTCCCCCGGCTCGGCAACGTCCTCCGCGGCGAAGACGCCCGCCGCCACCTCCGTCACCACCAAGGCCTCCTGAGGAGCCCAGATGCCCACGCGCACCCCCACCTACCCGCTCCACCGCACCGAGGAGATCGTCAAGACCTTCGACTGCTTCGGCTCGGCATGCACCGTGATCGTCGCCGGCCGCGGACCCGCCGGCACCGCCACCGAGGCCGCCGCGCGCGCCCAGCGCCGGCTACTGGCCTGGCACGACCAGTTCTCGCGCTTCGAGCCCACCAGCGAGCTGTCGGCCCTGAACTCCGACCCCCGCGAGACCGTCGAGGTCAGCCCGATGATGGCCCGCTTCGCCGAGGCCGCCCTCGACGCGGCCCGCCTCACCGGCGGCCTCGTCGACCCGACCCTCCTCGAGGAGATCGAGGCCGCCGGCTACGACCGCCACTTCTCGCGCCCGTCCGTCTCCCTCCACGACGTCCTGGACGTGCCGAGCCGCCACGTCGCCGGGCCCCACCCGAGCCACCGCTGGCTCGACATCTCCGTCGACCGGACCGCCGGCGCCATCACCCGCCCACCCGGTCTCAGGCTCGACAGCGGCGGCATCGCCAAGGGCCTCTTCGCCGACGTCCTCTCCGCCGTCCTGACCGGCCACGACCGCTACGTCGTCGACTGCGGCGGCGACCTCCGCATCGGCGGCACCGAGGGCGTGGGCCGCCTCGTCGAGGTCCAGGCCGCCGACGGCGACCACATCGTGCACCGCTTCCTGCTCTCCTCGGGCGCCGTCGCCACCAGCGGCATCGGCCACCGCGCCTGGCTCGACCGCGACGGCCGGCCGGCCCATCACCTGCTGGACCCCGCCACGGGCCGCCCCGCCCTCACCGGCGTCGTCCAGGCCACCGCCCTCGCCCCGACCGCCGTGCGCGCCGAAGCGCTCGCCAAAGCCGCCCTCCTGGCCGGGCCCGACCAGCTCGAGCACCGCCTCCCCCACGGCGGCGTCGCCATCCTCGACGACGGCGGCGTCGTGGTGATCTCCGCCCCCGGGGCCCTGACCGCCGGATCGGGTCGCTAGGATGTCTGCCCTATGCGGCTGTAGCTCAGTTGGCTAGAGCGTCTGCTTGCCATGCAGAAGGTCGAGAGTTCGAGTCTCTTCAGCCGCTTCGACAAAACCCCCGCAAACGCGGGGGTTTTTTCGTTGTGGGGGTCAGAGCTTTGCGGGAGTTCGGTGCGCGGGTAGCACTCGCAGGTAGCACTTTGGGGCTTCGGCAGGCGAGACTCGCTCGAAACGACCAGCGAGAGACCATGACCCAGCGCCGTTCCGTGCCCGCAGCTTCCGCCGTTGCCCTGCTTGCCCTTGTCCTCGCGTGGGCCTTGGCCGTACCGGGAACGGCCCAGGCCGCCGTGTGCACCGACTACTCCAACCAGGCGGCCGCGCAGGCCGCGGCCGACACCCGTGACGCCGACGGCGACGGGATCTACTGCGAGTCCCTCCCCTGCCACGTGTTCCAGCGGCGGCGGCTCGAGCGGCGGCAGCGGCAACTCGGGTGGTAACAGCGGGACCTCCCGCCCGACACCCAAGCCGACGCCGCGCCCGCGGCGGCGTGTGCCGGCGCCCGGTGGTGCGACCCCGGTCCGGGCGTTTTACACGCCGACCCGCAAGTCCGCGTGCGTGCTCTTCCGCCGCGCTGGCGGCAGCCCGTTCATCGAGTGCGGCGTGAACACGAAGACACGCGGCTATCGACTTGCGGTCCTCGGACGGGCACGGTCAGCCGCATGGCAGGATCCGCTGGTCCGGTTCCCCGGGATCAAGCACAAGACCGCCAAGTACGGACGGACGCTCTTCGCGCGAGGTCTCGCGTGGCTGCCGGTGGGCTACTCGTCCGACATCAGCTGCGTCGTGCGCGTCAGCACCGGCATCCGCTGCGCGAGCCCGGACGAGCCCCATGGGTTGCGGGTCTCTGTCCAGTTCCAGAGTGCGTACTGAGCCGCGGCGCGACGGTTAGGCCCAAGCCGTCGCGACCCCGTAGCCGCCGAGCGCCGCGTCGCGGGTGACGATCACCGCGTCCTCCTCGAAGGCCTGGGCGACGAGCATGCGGTCGAACGGGTCGCGGTGACGGTCCGGGAGTCGCTCGACACGCCTGGCGTGCGCGATGGTGATCGGGAGAGCGGTGGCGCCGCCGGCGAGGAGAAGCTCGTCCAGGCCGGCGGGCGCGGTGAGCTTGCCGAGGCCGCGCTTGATGGCGATCTCCCAGACCACGACCGCGCTCAGGAGGACGTCGTTGGTGTCGTCGGCGATCAGCGTCGCTGCGGCCGCCGGCAGCTGCGGGTCGTCCGTCACCCACCAGAGCACCGCATGGGTGTCGAGCAGCAGCTTCACTGGATCCCGAACGCCTCGGCGATGTCGTCCGGGAGCTCGTCGAAATCGTCGGCGAGGTGGACCTGACCGCGGAGCGCGCCGCGGGTGTCGACGAAACGCGCCGGGGCAGCGACCGGCACGAGCTTCACCACAGGCTTGCCGCCGCGCGCGATGACGACCTCCTCGCCGGCCTCGGCGCGCTCGACGAGCTTCGACAGCGTCGACTTCGCCTCGTGCATGTTCACCTGGGTCACGTGGACAGCGTAGCGCGGGTTAGCCAAGCGATCTAGCTAAGCACTGCCCGACGTGGTACCAGCGACATCCCCGCATCACGACCACACTTCATGCCCCGAAGAACTCAACGACCTAAGACAGCCGATGGTCGTCGAGCAGGTCGTCAGGAGCGTCGTCGCGCATTTGCTCGAATATCGCGGCAGGCCAAGACATAACGCCGCGCTACCGACTAGATGATGTCCTGGCCGCCGCCGACGGTGCGCCGGACGGCGCAGTCGACCCCATTTCTCCACCGTCCGCCAGGGGTTCAGCGAACTCGCTGCGGCTCCGCCTCGCAGGGCAGCGCGCTCTCGGCGCGGTCGACGTGAGTGCTCGATAAGGGGCCATTACGACAACCCTCTCCCCCACCCGCCGGCGAGGATCCTGTGCTAGCCGGTCACGCGAGCTTGGATCCGCAGTGACTGATGAAACAGCCGCGGCGGGATGTGGACCTTCACGTAGAAGCGTCCCGAGGCCGCCGGCGCGAGCACCGCCTTGCCGCGAACGCCCGGGGCACCATGGAGGGCCACGCGGACGCTCGCCCCGGTAGCGGCGTCGGTGGCGCCCCAGACCTCGAGGGCCCGCGAACCGCTGGCCCAGCGCGAGTGCATGGAGGACACCGACCACCCCGCGGTTGGCGCCGCGGCCGCTGTGTGCTGCGGAGAGGAGGTCGGCGGTGGCGTGGCGACGGTGCCGGCCGCAGAAGGCAGTGGCGTGGCGACCGCGGTAGCCCAGGCGGGGCCCGCAGGCGCTGAAGAGCCGCTATCCGCGAGATTCAGCTGCAGGCCGGAGAGCCTCAGCGCGCCGACGAGAATCGCGAGGATGATCAGCGCTTGCCACGTCCACCCCAGCCTCCATGACGAGGTAGCGGATGCGGCGGGCGAGGTCGCGCGCGTGTGCGCGCCCGGGACTCCGCCGGCGTCGTGGGCGCGGGCGTCGCGCTCCCACGGATAATCACGATGAGTCGGCACTACCCAGAATCCTGACCGAGCACCCGCCGTGAGACCAAGCCTCGCGGACAAATGTTCTCGGCCCGCCGCCTCGAGCAGGTCGGACCCATTGCCAAATTCCGGTCGATGGGTCGTACGCATTGATGCGTATCGGGAGAGGATGGTTGTATCCGCACTATTTGGTCCTCAGGGCCGGTAGCGCAGTCCGGGTGATGCACAGGACTCCTGTGAGCGGGACCGCGACATCAGCCGCCTAAGATCTCCCGCACGGCAGCCAGCCGCGCGACGGCTCTCGTACTCACGGGCCAGGCTTGCGCCCGGACCGCCGCGGTCGAGTTCGACCTCCGCGGCGGCTCGCGACGCCGATGCGGGTCACGGTCTCGGCGGAGTTGTCCCAGTACGCGACTCCGCCCGTTGCACCTACTCACGCACACGTCGTCCTTCTTGAGGACGAGTTCGCGTGACGCCATGTCGCACGGATCGACGCCCCGAGCGCTCTTCGCGACCTGTCGTTAGTCCAGATGCGCAACGCAAGGCCCCAACCTCGCTTCTAGCGGTGATGGCCTCTCGCCCACTCGCCGGAACAGCCGCGGGTCGGCCTTCTTCGGCTGCTTTGGCGTGTAGGCCTCGTCCATGCGCTCGAAGAAGTCTTCCGAGTAGCGGGCGCTGACGTAGCGATCGGTGCTCGAGAGCTTCGCGTGCCCGAGGGTGTCGCGGACCTCGACGGCGGTGGCGCGGGGTGGCAAGCTGCAAGTCCTATCCGTGGCATCGCGACGCGCACCGCCGGACCGCCGGACCGTCCCGCTTCTGCTTGCGCGCGTAAGGCAGCATTGGCGCTGCTCCGGCAGATCAGTGCCTATTGATGCTGTGGTCCTGGCTCCGAGCGCCATGGCCAATCGATAGGCCGCCGACGAGCCCGAGAAACGCGGGCACGTAGATGAAGATGACGCTCAGCCCGATCACCGTCGTCGTCGAATCTTCGCTCGTCGCTTCGTGGCTACGAACGATCCAAGCGACGTGGGCCAGCGCCGGAGCGGAAGCCCACGCGATGACGACTCTTCGACCAATGAGCGCTGCAGCGGTGCCCGCTGCCACCAAGATCGCGAGCGGCATGAGCACCATGCGTGAGGTACACCGATGGCTTCAGCTGGTCACCCCGGTGGTTGCGACGTCGCAATGCTGCCTCGCGCGAGAAGCTCTAGCGCTGGCGCAAAATCAATACGCGACAACGCTGCATGAAGAACCGGTGATGTCAAGGCCGGTTGAAAAGTGTGCCGGGTTCGCCGGTTGAAAAGTGGACCACCCGGCGGTGTCGGGGTCGGCGATCAGGAACTGAAAAGCGCGCCAATGGGCGTGCTCGCCGGGGCTGCGGAGCCG
>JAOPZJ010000199.1 GCA_025964155.1 Solirubrobacterales bacterium | reverse complement strand
GGTGATGGCCGCGGTGAGCGTGGTCTTGCCGTGGTCGATATGACCGATGGTGCCGACGTTCACGTGCGGCTTGTCGCGCTCGAACTTCTCCTTGGCCACTTCAGTTGCTCCTCTGGGGTTTCGACGGTTGGCCCGCCGATGGGCGAACCAGTGAAGGCTATCTCGGAACGACCGTTTGCTGCAGTCCGGCTAGGCTCACGCCACTATGACCCGCAAAGAAAACGGGCCCATCGGGCCCGCGCGCACATCAGGGGAATCTCCCGTGAATGGCGCTATGTGCCCGATGTCTGCATACAGTCGTGATGTGCTCCCGGCGAACGGGCGCGGATGAGCGCCGCTGCCCCGGAAGCGACCGGGAACGATAGCAGAGGTCGTCCGATGCCCCCGGCCGAGGCGCGGGTCCTGCGGTACGCCCTGCTCCTGCGCATCTTTCTCGGCGTCGCGGGCGTCGCCGGGGGCCTGTTCCTCGTGCTCGCCACCAACGCGACGATCATCCAGATCAACGTCGGGACGACCGGCGAGACCGCGAGCGGCATCGACACGGCGCTCTCTGGCGCCGACCGTCACGGCCCCGCTCTGATCGTCATCGGCGTCTTCGCGATGGTGATGCTCGCCGGCGCCGTCCAGGGCGCCCGGCCGGCGATGCTCGCGCTCGCCGCCAGCGGGGTGCTCGTCCTGGTGCTCTCGATCGTCTCCGACGCGCGCAACATCGACGACACCGGCGCGCTCCGCGAGTTCTACAGCGGCGCGATGGCCGGCGCTGGCAACGGCTTCTACTACGAGACCCTCGGCGGGGCGCTCCTGCTCATCTCTGGCGGCGGGCTGCTCGTGCTCGGCGGAGGCCCCGCGGACCCCGCCGCGCGGCCTTCCCGCCGCTCGCGTCGGCAACGGCGCCCACGAGCCGCGGACGCCGGCCCGGCGCCGACGACGGAGCCCGGCGCCGCCCGCGCTGGCGCGCGATCCGCGGACGACTGGTTCACCGAAGACTGAGCGGGGCCGTCAGGCCCGCGCTTGACGAGCCCGGCAGATCGTGCGAACGCGTGCGATCTGCGGGGCGGCGCCCTGCAGATCGTGCGGGCTCGTGCGATCTGCGGCGCGGATCGTCGTGTTCTGGCGACGGCCGCTAACGGGGCCCAGGCCGCCAGGCCGGGCGCCGTTAAGTGGACGGCGCCAGGCGCGACGAGGCGCCCCGCAGATCGTGCGAGTTACCAGCGGTAGTGTGCAAAGGCCTTATTGGCCTGCGCCATGCGGAAGATGTCGTCCTTGCGCTTGAAGGCGCCGCCCTGGTTGTTGACGGCGTCCATCAGCTCGTTGGCGAGGCGCTGGGCCATCGTCTTCTCGCGGCGCTGACGGGCGAACTCGACGAGCCAGCGGACGGCGAGCGTCTTGGCGCGACGGGTCGGGACCTCGACGGGCACCTGGTAGGTGGCGCCACCGACGCGGCGGGAGCGCACCTCGAGCTGCGGCGTGAGGACCTTGAGGGCCGCCTCGAGCTGCTCGATCGGGTCCTTGCCGGTCTTCTCGGCGATGATCGCGAGGGCGTCGTAGACGATCCGCTCGGCGGTGGACTTCTTGCCGTCCAGCATCACCTTGTTGATGACCTGCTGAACGAGGCGGGAGCGGTGGACGGCATCCGGCTCGATCGTCCGGGTCTGGGCTGCTGCGCGACGGGGCATCTCTCGGTCTCTTTCCGAACTACTTCTTCTTGACGCCGTACTGGGAGCGCGCCTTCTTGCGGTCGTTGACGCCCGAGGCGTCGAGCGTGCCACGGACGACCTTGTAGCGCACACCCGGCAGGTCCTTGACGCGGCCACCACGCACGAGCACGACGGAGTGCTCCTGGAGGTTGTGCCCCTCGCCGGGGATGTAGGCCGTGACCTCGATGCCGCCGGAGATCCGGACACGCGCGACCTTGCGCAGCGCGGAGTTCGGCTTCTTCGGCGTCGTCGTGTACACGCGGGTGCACAAGCCGCGGCGCTGAGGAGCGGCGGACTTCGTCATGCGACCCTTGCCGGACTTCAGACCGGGGGTCGCGAGCTTCTTGGCCTTGGGCTTACGGCCCTTGCGGATCAACTGGGAAGTCGTGGGCATGCGACGAGGGAGGGTAGCAATGGTGGGCGGTCCGGCGCGCTGCGGTGAGGTCGCCGTCCGGCCTTCCAGGCCGCCCTCCGCCTCAGGCGGCCGCCGCCACGACGGCCAGCGCGGCCTGCGGCGTGGTGTACTCGAGGCCCTGGTCGCGCGCCACCGGCTCGTAGGTCAGCTTTCCGGCAGCGACGTTCAGGCCGGCCATGAAACCCGGGTCCAAGCCCAGCGCCTGCTGGACGCCCTGGGTGGCGAGGCGCACCACGTAAGGCATCGTGGCGTTCGTCAGCGCGTACGTCGAGGTGATCGGGACGGCGCCCGGCATGTTCGCGACGCAGTAGTGCGTGACCCCTTCCACGACGTAGGTCGGGTCCGAGTGCGTCGTCGGACGGGAGGTCTCGAAGCAGCCGCCCTGGTCGATGCTGACGTCCACGAGCACCGAACCGGGCTTCATCATCTTCAGCTGCTCGCGCGTGATGACGTGTGGGGCCTTGGCACCGTGAACGAGCACCGCCCCGATGACGAGATCCACCTCTGGCAGGCGCTGCTCGATGTCCAGCGTGGACGCAAAGCACGTCGAGCAGCGACCGCCGAACGCGATGTCGAGCTCTCGCAGGCGGTCGATCGAGCGGTCGTAGACGTAGACGTCCGCCTCCATGCCGATCGCGATGAAGGCCGCGTTCATCCCGACGACGCCCCCACCGATGACCATGACCTTGCCCGCGGCCACGCCGGGCACCCCGCCGAGCAGCAGCCCACGCCCGCCGAGTGGCTTCTCCAGCATGAAGGCGCCGGCCTGCGTGGCGATCTTGCCGGCGACCTCGCTCATCGGCGCCAGCAGCGGCAGGCGCCCGCGGGTGTCCGTCACCGTCTCGTACGCGATGCAGGTCGCCCCGGACGCCAGCAGGGCCTGGGTCAGCTCGGGATCGGGGGCCAGGTGCAGGTACGTGAACAGCGTGTGGTGGGGCGCCAAGCGCGCAACCTCCACGGGCTGGGGCTCCTTGACCTTGACGATCAGCTCGGCCTGCTCGAAGACCGCGTCGGCGTCCGGCACGATCTCCGCGCCCTGGGCGACGTAGTCGTCGTCGGTGATCGCCGAGCCCTCGCCCGCGCCGGCCTGCACGTACACGTCGTGCCCGTGCTCCTTCAGCTCGCGGACCCCGGAAGGGGTCAGCGCGACGCGGTACTCGTCGGTCTTGATCTCGGTGGGGACGCCGACCTTCATGGTGTGAGGACCTCGTTCGTGGTGTCGATGGACATCGTGATGACGCAGCCCCGGGCCTCGAGCTCGGGAAACAGCAGTTCCGGCGTGAGCGCCCGCTCGACCGGCAGCACGCCGGCCACCGCACCGAGGGCGCCGCGGGCCAACAGCCGGGCTGTGGCGGACGCGACCGTGGCGGTCGACACGATGCCGCCGCCCAGTCCCCACCCCACGTGGGGCGCGGTGAGCGCCGTGACGGTGACCGTCGTCGGTGCGCCGTCGCCCCTCCGGCGGCCGCGCACCGCGACGTGCTGGGCCGACCAGGTGCGGGCTGAGGCGGGGACGGTGGCGACCTCGCCGGCTGGAGTGCCCTGGGCGACCAGCTCCCGCAGCGCGGATTCGACGGGCGGTGCAAGCGCGAGGCGGAAGTCGCAGCTGCCGGCCCCGAGGGACGCGGGCAGCGTGGCGACCTCCGAGTGCAGCGTGTGGATCGTGGCGCGCTCGCCGATCGGTTCGGGGAAGGCGATCGTGCCGCCGTCCGTCAGGGGCTCCAGCGCGACGCTCTCGCCGCCGCGCACGACGACCGGCGCCTGCGTCAGCTCGTCGAGCAGCGTCTGCAGCGCGTACGGGACCGCCAGCCCGTCGGGCGGGGGCGCCTCGTCGTACCCCGCCGAGGCACAGCGCACCTCGTCGACCACCTCCAGCTCCCGGGCGGCGCGCACGGCCATGACGTTCGTCTTCCCGGGGCCGGCGCCGCAGCCGAGGATCGCCACGAGGCCCGCCTCCTCGAACGCGTCGTGCAGGCGCAGCTGGCGCAACGTCAGGTGGTAGAGCCCGCCGAGGTCGATGTAGTTCGCGTTCACGGCCAGCGCCGCGTCCATCGCCTCCAGGTTGCAGCGGTAGCTCGCGGCGTTGAGGAGCAGCGCATGGTCCTCCACGGCGAGCGTCAGCGCCTGGCGGTCGCGGGCGTCGACCGCCGCCCCGGTGGCGATCCCGCCACCGTGGCGCTCGGCGATCGCGCGAGCCCGGGCGCCGTCCAGGTCCAGCAGCGTCAGGCCGTCGATGCCGGGGGTGTCGCTCAGATCGCGCACGATCGCGGGCGCGATGATGCCCCCCGCGCCGAGGACCGCGACCCTCATGGTTGGCCTTTCATGCGGGCGGTGAGGCC
Organism: Solirubrobacterales bacterium; assembly: GCA_025964155.1. GTDB lineage: Bacteria > Actinomycetota > Thermoleophilia > Solirubrobacterales > Solirubrobacteraceae > Paraconexibacter. The sequence goes on along the minus strand of JAOPZJ010000199.1, from coordinate 4,003 downwards.
GCCCGCCCCGAGGACAGCGACCCTCACGGCCGGCTTCCGACGGCGGCCGCGGAGAGCGCCGGAGCCTCGGGGTCGACGAGCGCGGGCCGCCGGACGGCGATCTCGCGCCCCCGCAGGGCGAGCCAGAACTCGATCCGGTCGCGGGCGGACCCGAGGTCGCGGCCGGTGAGCTCCTCGATCTTCCGGATCCGGTAACGCAGCGTGTGGCGGTGACAGAACAGCCGACGGGCGGCCGCCTCCCACTGGCCGTTGCACTCGATGAACGCCTCCAGTGAGCGCATGAGCTCCCCGCCGTAGTGCCCCTCACCCTGCTCGATCGGCGCCAGCAGGGAATCGCAGTACAGCCGCAGCGCGTCGGAGTCCTGGAGCGAGAGCAGCAGCTGGAACGAGCCGAGGTCGCGATAGGTGGCCACCGCCGTGGCCGACGCCGCCTGGGCCTTGACCTCGCCGCCGAGCAGCCGCGCCTCCATCGCGCAGCGCGCCTCGTGGAAGGTCTCGCGGGCCCGTCCGGCGGAGACGGCACGGCCGACCCCAGCGTCCGGCGGACTGGCGCTCTGGCCCGCCACCCGCGCGACCAGGCGCTCGGCCAGCTCGAAGAGCTCGTCGTCCGCCATGCCCGGCATGAGCGCACAGACGAGACGCCCGGTGCTTGCAACCAGACCGCCGACGGCCTCGTCGCGCAGTGCCGCGGCCAAGGCGACCTCGCACGCGACGGCGGCCCCGGCGCCCGGCACGGTGCTCTGGACGATGAGGGCCGTGACGTTGCCGCCGAGCCCGAAGGGCTCCAGCCGGCGGCCCAGCTCCGCGCCCTCCACCTCCCCGGCGACGAGGGCGTTGAGCACGTCCCCGGCCAGGCGGCGCTCGGTCGTGTCGGCCACGCGATGGCGCAGGAGCTCGAGCGCCACGACGGTGACGGCCTGGTGCAGCACGAGGCGGTCAAGCTCGGAGAGGCCACCGGTGTCCTTCACCGCCACGAGCCACGCCTGCGGGACGCCCCCCCGCTCCGTGGTGTCGGACGCGAGGATCGGCAGCGCGAGCGCCCGCGACCCCAGCTCTGGGTCGGCGGGCACGAAGGCGCGGGGCTCGCCGCGGCGGGCACGGTCGTGTAGCTCCTCGCCGATCTGCGTGACCACCGCATCGTCGAGCCGGCGCCGGAACGGGTGGCCGGACTGCAGCATGCCGCGGCCGTCGAAGACGAGCACGGTCCCACCGACGAGCGCGCAGATCGCCGCGACGATCGCGTCCAGGCCGCGCTCGGAGAGGACGATCCTCTGTAGCCGTTCCTGCGCGGCGATCGACCGCTGCAGGACCGCGTACTGCTCGTTCACGAGGCGGGTGAAGGCCTTTTCGGTGACGGCGATGAACGGCAGCTCGTAGGGGATCTCGATGATCGGGAAGTCCCGTTCCTGCGCGGCCTGAAGCAGCGCGGTCGGGACCCGGTCGTGGGCGAAGCCGACACCGAAGCCGATCCCGGCGAGGCCGTGGTCGGCGAGCGCGTGGACGAAGGCCCGCTGCCGGTCGTCGGTGCTCAGCGCCAAGCCCGTGGTCAGCAGCAGCTCGCCACCGGACAGCCACGGCGTGGGGTCCTCCAGCTCCGAGATGTGAACCCAGCGCACGGGCACGTCGAGTTGCTCGTCACCGCTGAGCACGGCGACCTCGAGGTCACGGACGAGGTCTCGGACGCTCAGCATCTACGCCAGCATCCTCCGGGAGGCCTCTTCCAGCGTCGGACGCAGGATGGACTCGATCTCCTCGAAGTGCTCGGGGCCGCTGATGAGGGGCGGGGACAGCTGGATGACGGGGTCGCCGCGGTCGTCGGTGCGGCAGATGAGGCCACGGCGGTAGAGCTCGCCCGAGAGGAACCCGCGCAACAGCGACTCGGACTCGGCCTTGGAGAAGTGCTGCTTCGTCTCGCGATCCTTGACGAGCTCGATTGCCTGGAAGTAGCCGGCCCCGCGAACGTCCCCGACGATCGGGATGTCTCGCAGCGACTCGAGCATCGCGCGGAAATGCGGCTCGTGCTCGCGGACGTTCTCGAGGATCCCCTCTTCCGACAGGACGTCGAGGTTCGCCATGGCCACTGCCGCGCACATCGGGTGCCCGCCCCACGTGAAGCCATGGGCGAACGAGTTGGTCCCCTGCAGGAACGGCTCCATGAGGCGGTCGGACGCGATGACCGCCCCCATCGGCGCGTAGGACGAGGTCAGGCCCTTGGCGGTCGTGATGATGTCCGGCTGGTAGTCGTAGCGCTCGGCGCCGAAGTACTCACCCAGGCGACCCCACGAGCAGATGACCTCGTCGGAGATGAGCAGCACGTCGAACTCGTCGCAGATCTCGCGCACGCGCTGGAAGTAGCCGTCCGGCGGGGTGAAGCAGCCACCGGCGTTCTGGACCGGCTCGAGGATGACGGCGGCCACCGTGTCGGGGCCTTCGAACTCGATGCGCTCCTTGATCGACTCCGCCAGCGTCTCGGTGCCCTGACCCTCGGGGAGGCGGTAGAGGTTCGTGTTCGGCACGTGGCAGCCCCCGGGGGTGAACGGCTCGAAGGGCTGGCGCAGGTTCGTGATGCCGGTCGCGGCGAGCGCCCCGAGCGTCGTCCCGTGGTACGCCGTCTGGCGCGCGATGAGCTTCGTCTTGTTCGGCTTGCCCGCAAGCTTGAAGTACTGACGGCTCAGCTTGATGGCGGACTCGACGCTCTCGCCGCCGCCGCTCGTGAAGAACACGCGGTTCAGGTCACCGGGGGCGAGGCCCGCGATGCGCGCGGCCAGCTCGATGGCGCGCGGGTGCGCGTAGCTCCAGGTCGTGAAGAATCCGAGCTCCTTGGCCTGGTCGGCACCGGCCTGGGCCACGTCGGCCCGGCCGTGGCCGATGTTCACGCAGAAGAGCGCGCTAAGGCCGTCGAAGTACCGCTTGCCGTGCTCGTCCCAGACGTAACAGCCGTCGCCCTTGACGATGATCGGGATCTCCGCGCCGTCTGTGTACGCGCCCATCCGGCTGAAGTGCATCCACAGGTGGCGCTGCGCCAGCTCCTGCAGGCTCGCGGTCGTCTGCGTCGTCGCCATCGACATTCCCTCTCAGGTCTTTGTCCGTTCTGCCCAAGTCTTCATCGCTTTGGACAACGGGCGGGTGGTGCCAGGCTACCCCGCTCACCGAATGACGGCATCGGCACATCTGTCCAAGCGCCTGTTTGGGCCCTGTCCACAACGGCAGGGCGCCGTGAGGCGGGTAGGTTCATGCCGTGTCCTTGCATCATGTCCGGCGCGGTTCCGGAGAGCCGCTCGTCCTCGTCCACGGTATCGGAAGCCAGTGGCGCATCTGGGAACCGGTCCTCGACGCGCTCGCCGATGAATTTGACGTCATCGCGATCGACCTGCCCGGCTTTGGCCGCACTCCGCACGACGGCACCGGCCCCGGTGTCGCGGCCCAGGCGGCGCGCGTGGGGCAGTTCTTCCGGGAGCTCGATCTGGAGCGCCCACACGTCGCCGGCAACTCCATGGGCGGCGCCATCGCCCTGGAGCTCGCCCGGGCCAGAGCCGTGGCCAGCGCGACCGCGATCTCCCCCGCCGGCTTCTGGACGCCGCGGGAGCGCGCCTTCTGCCAGCAGTCGCTGCAGCTCTCCCGCCGACTCTTGTCGGTGATCAACCCGGCGCTGCCGACCCTGCTGCGCAGCCCCGTCGGCCGCACGTGCCTCCTGGGTCAGCTCGTCGCCAAGCCGTGGCGGATGGACGGCGAGGCCGCCATCGATCATCTGACCCTGCTCGCGGCCGCGCCCGCGTTCGACTCGTGCTGCGCCGCCTTTGACGACTACACCTTCCACGACGCTGAGGCGTTGCGCGGCGTTCCCGTGACGGTCGCATGGGGGGACCGTGATCTCCTGCTCCTGACGCGGCAGCGCGACCGCGCGCGCAACGTCATGCCCTGGGCGCGGCACGTCCCGCTGCCCGGCTGCGGGCACGCGCCGTTCAGCGACGACCCCGCGCTGCTGGCGTCGGTCATCGCCTCC
>JAOPZJ010000190.1 GCA_025964155.1 Solirubrobacterales bacterium | reverse complement strand
GCCTCACCGCGCTGGCCGGCCTCGGCCTCGGGATCACGATCGCGCTGGCGATCTCCGTGGAGAGCGCCGGCTCGCTGCGCGCGCCCGGCGGGCCGGCGACCGCCGCCGGGCGCATGGCCGGGCTCGTCGCTGCCTACGCGATGGTCGTCGTGGTGGTGCTTGTCGCGCGAGTGCCCCCGCTGGAGCGCGCGATCGGCCAAGACCGGCTCGTCCGCTGGCACCGGTGTCTGGGGCCGTGGCCTCTCTATCTGCTGTGCGCCCACGCGGTGCTGATCACGGTCGGCTACGCGCAGGCCGCCCACGACGGGCTGCTCCATCAGCTGGGCCAGCTGATCTGGACCTACCCGGGCATCCTCGCCTCCACGGTCGCCTTCGTGCTCCTGGTTGCCGCCGGCGTGACGTCGTATCGCAAGGCGCGCCGGCGCATGGCGTACGAGACCTGGTGGTCGGTGCACCTGTACACGTACCTGGCGTTGTTCTTGGCGTTCTCCCACCAGGTCGACACCGGTGCCTCGTTCGTCGGGCATCCGGCGACGCGGACCTGGTGGACGGTGCTGTGGATCGGCGCGCTGGCGCTGGTGCTCGCCTGCCGGGTCGGACTGCCGCTGTGGCGCACGGTGCACCACCGGTTGACCGTCGTCGGCGTTCGGGCGGAGGGTCCCGGCACGTACTCGATCCTGCTGCGCGGCCACCGGCTGGACCGCCTACCGATCGCGGGCGGCCAGTTCCTTCAGTGGCGGTTCCTGCGCCGTGGCCTTTGGTGGCAGGCCCACCCCTACTCCCTCTCGGCGCCTCCCGCCGGTCGCCACCTGCGTATCACCGTCAAGGACCTCGGGGACCACAGCCGCGCCCTGGGGCGGATCGCTCCGGGCACGCGGGTGGCGATCGAGGGTCCCTACGGCGCGTTCAGGGCCGACGGTGCCCGCGGCGGCAAGGTGCTGCTCGTCGGGGCCGGCGTCGGTGCAACGCCCATCCGCGCTCTGCTGCAGGACCTGCCCGGCGACGCCGACGTCGTCGCCGTCCTGCGCGGGTCAACCGTCGATGACCTCGTGCTGCGTGACGAGATCGCCGACCACGTGGCCCGCCGTGGGGGCCATCTGCACGAGCTCGTCGGACCTCGCGAGCGGGTCGTGCTCGACGCGAAGGCACTGCGACGGCTCGTGCCCGACGTCGCCCAGCGCGACGTCTTCGTCTGCGGCCCCGACGGCTTCACGGCCGCGATCATCGAGGCGCTGCGCTCCGCGGGCGTGCCGCGACCCCGCATCCATTACGAGTCCTTCTCCTTCTAGGTTCCCGACCTCATGCGCCGAGCTCCCATCGTCCTGACCAGCACCATCGTCGGCCTCGCCGCCGTGCTCGGCTTCAAGCCGCGCGCGCCCTCGCTGCCGACCGCCCCCGCGTCGTCGACGACCGCCTCGCCGACGACCGCCTCGCCGTCGGGCTCGTCGTCGAAGGCCTCGTCGTCGTCGTCGAAGGCGTCGGGCTCCTCGTCGAAGGCGTCGTCCTCGGGGACGAAGACCGTGACCGGCGACGCGATCGCCACCCAGTACGGCAACGCCCAGGTCCGCGTCACGATCAGCGGCGGCAAGATCACCAACGTCGAGGCGCTGCAACTGCAGGGCAACGACCCCAAGTCGGTGCAGATCAGCGGCACCGCCGAGCCCTACCTGCGGCAGAGCGCGCTGACCAAGCAGAGCGCGCAAATCGACGCGGTGTCCGGAGCGACGTTCACCAGCGCCAGTTACGCGCAGTCGCTGCAGTCGGCGCTTGACAAGGCGGGGTTCAAGACCGCCGACGGCTCCCGGGCCAGCGCCGTGGTCCCGCAGGAGGGCCGCGGCGGCCGCGGCGGCGGCCCGGGCGGGGTCCGCCCGGATTTCGCGCAGCCCTAGGAACGCTGGGCCGCTGCTGGGGTCAGTTCAGGCGGCGACCGGCGAGTCGGTCGCCAGGCGGCGTCCTGCTGCGCTTCGAGCTCGGCGAGCCTAGCGGTCAGCGCGGCCTGCATGAATCTGTACGAGTCGCTGCCGAGCACCAGGCGCCGGGGGCCGGGCTTTGCTCACTCGAGCTCATATGAGGCTCGCCGTGTGCTCGTCGAGAGTGGCGACGACCGAGTCGAGCAGATCGGCGGTCTTGGAGAGTCCTGCGTGGCAGGCGGTGATAGCCCGCCTACGGCTCGGGCGACACCGCGCTGCTGTGGCCTTCGAGCGGCATCTCGATCAGCAGCGTGGTGCCGCTGCCGGCGGGGCTGGTGACCTCGAACGTGCCGCCGAGCGCCTCGATGCGATCGCTGAGCCCTACCAGTCCCGACCCCCGGCCGAGGTCGGCTCGGCCAATCCCGTCGTCGCGGATCGCCAGCCGCAAGGTTCCGTCGCGCGTGTCGAGCTCCACGTGCACGACGGATGCGTGCGCGTGCCTGGCGGCATTGGTCAGCGCCTCGGACACCACGTAGTACGCCGCCACCTCGACGGGCTCGGGCAGCCGCTGCTCGGCGCGCAGGTCCAGCTCGACCGGTACGGCCGACCGACGCGCCAGCGCTCTCAGCGCCCGTTCCAGACCGCCTCTGGACAGGATCGCGGGATGAATCCCCCTCGAGATCTCTCGGAGCTCCTCCAGCGCCTCACCCAGCCCCCGCTCCGTCCGGGCCAACTGCGCTCTCAGCTCATCCATGTCAGGCGGCTCCATAGCGTTCGCCGCACGCAGCTCGAGCGCAAGCGTGACCAGCTGCTGCTGGGTGCCGTCGTGCAGATCACGCTCGATCTGCCGGCGCGCCTCATCGGCGGAGGCCACGATGCGCGCGCGCGAGGCGGCGAGATCGGCGCGACTCTCCGCATTCGCGATCGCCGTCGCCACAAGCTCCGTGAAGGAGACGAGGCGCGCCTCGGCGTCGGCCGGCAACGGCTGCTCCGTCGACGCCAGAGTCGTCACACCCCAGACGCGGCCTTCGACGACGATCGGCGCCCCGACCGCTGATGTGAGGGTTCGCTCGCGCATGGCGACACCGAGCCGCCCTGAGGCATCGTCATAGCTGTCGACCCGGGCCGAACGGCCGGTCTCGAAGACCATCGTGCTGACGTTCTTCCCCCCAAGAGGCCACCGAACGCCGACAGGGAAGCTGGCAGCCAGCCCGCTCGATATCGCAACGGTCGTCATCGTGCGATCGGACTCGTAGCGGGCCATGCCCACGTTCTGGAAGGGAAACACCCGCCCGACCTCCTCGGCAACCGACGCGAACAACTCCTCGGGCGGCGCTCCGCGCGCCACGAGGGTCGCCACGCGCCGCAACGCCGCCTGCTCCTCGGCCAACCGGGCGACACCGGCCCGACTCTCCGCATTCGCGATCGCCGTCCCCAACAGCTCCGTGAAGGCGGCGATCCGCGACTCGGCGTCCGGCGGGAGCGACCCGTCGCCCCTCGACGAGGCGATCATCACGCCCCAGAGGCGCTGGTCGACGACGATCGGGGCGCCGACCGACGAGTCCAGACCCAGCTCCCGGCCCAGTTCGGCCCCAGCGCCGGACGCATGCTCGTAGCCGTGCATCCGTGCGGGCCGCCCGGTCCGCAGCACGAACCCTGCGACGCTCTCGCCCTCGAGGTCGACACGCATGCCGACGGGTATCTGGTCTCCGGCGGAACTCCACGCCGCAACCCCGGTCGCCGTCCCGTCGAGCTCGTACCGCCCCATGTGCGTCGCGTCGACACAAAGCAGCAGGCCGACCTCACGGACCACCGCCGCGAATACCTCGGGCGGCGGCACCCCGCGGGCGACCAGCGTCGCCACGCGCCGCAACGCGGCCTGCTCGTCGGCGAGTCGCTCGGACCGTCGCGCCTCACGCTGCGAGCGCGCCGCAAGCTGGCTGACGACCAGCGACGACACAAGGAACGCCACAAGGACTGACCATCGCTCCGACGTGCCGGGACTGAGGCTGTACCGGGGAGGCAGGAAGAAATAGCTGAACGCCACCATGCTCACCACCGACACCGCGCCGGCGGCCGCCAGGCCGTACACGAGCGCGATCGGCACCACCGCAAACAGGTAGAACTCGCCCAGGCCCAGGGCCGGGACGCCCGGCTCCAGCAGCGCGACCACCGCGGTGACCGCGGCGACGAGCGCCGCACCCGCGAGGGCGGCGCTCAGCCAGCGACGGATCGGCGGTGCCACGCCTATATGTTCCTCGCACGGCGCCCGTCGTGCAGTGCGTTCCGGCTCGCTCCCGCCCGGTGACTGTCACCCGACGATCCTTGGGCGGCCGCCCCGACCGCCTCGCGATCGATGTCGCGAGGCGTGGTGTGGCGGGTGGGTCGTGGCGAGTCACCCGCCGACTACTGAGCGAAGGGCGAGGCGAGGATCGCCTCGCAGAAGTTGGGGCGTCGGTACCCGGGCAGCGTGCGCTCCAGGACGTCGGCCTTGACGTTGCCGAACGCAGTACGTGTCGCCGCCGGGCCCGGTCCATCGCCACCATGCTGCGCGCTGCCGTGGTGGCGTTCATCGGCGGAACTGCTCGGCGGGCTTGAAGTGGGATTGCTTGTCGCCCATCTCATTCCGCCACCAGGTCTCGCGGCGCCAGCGGGCGTAGCGGTCCTGAAGACGCTCGACGGTCGAGCTGTGCCGGCGCAGGGTGTCGACGACGAGGATCGCCGGAGCCTGCAGCAGTGGGTGTAGCGCCCAGGGCCAGGGGTTGGGCATGTCGTAGTGGCGGTAGAAGCGCCCGGGGAGGAAGTAGCGCGTGTAGCCGACCTGCGCGCGGTAGTTGATCTCGTCGCGCAGCCGCTTGCGCCATCGAGTGCCGGTCTTTGGCGTGAACGCGCGCGGGTAGGACTCGACCAGCTCGACGCCGTCGGCCCCAGCTGTCCTGGCGCATTTGAGGAGGAACACGGCGCTGAGCTGGAGTCCCTCCCTGACGGTCTCGGGGTACCAGCGGGGCTGGACTCCGAGGAGGTGCCCGATGTAGCGCCAGTAGTGCATCATCGCCTCGATCTCGCGGATCGAGGTGCGGTATCCCATCAGGTGCATCGCCAGCCCCGGTGTGAGGCTCGAGGACATCAGCGTGACCAGCGCGTCGGACTGGCTGATCGGCACCCCCCACGCCGCGAGGTCCCAGTCGGGGTGGGCGAGCAGCCGTCGGCGGATGAAGACGTGCATGACCCGCACGCGCATCGCGGTTGCGCGGCCCGCACCGCCGGGCTCGAGCCCGCCGGGCTCGGAGACGTCGATCCAGAACCGGGCGGTCTCCATGAACCGGTTCAGCGCCGTGTCGCCTGCATACGTTCCCGTGAACGCGAGCGGCTTGACGATCGAGCTCTCCGTATACCCGAGCAGCGTCTCGACGCCGGCGAAGCTGAAGACCGCCGGCCCGTACCGCCGGAACAGCGCCGCGCCTCGCTCGACGAGATCTCGGTCGAGCCATTCGGGCGGCTGTTCGAACTCGTCGAACAGTCGGCTCATCGAGTGCGGCGCGTCGGTCACCGAGTCGACGCCCTGCGCGATCGCCTGGTCGAGCATCCGACGCCCCTCGTTGGCCCCTCGCGACAGGTAGACGTCATCGACGAACGCCTCGGCGACCGGATCGGCGTCGTAATAGCCGTGCGCGAACGCGCGCACGTGCGCGTCGTCGGGGATCGGGTCGAATCGCAGCAGCCTCCGGCAGGCGTCACGCGCACGCCGTACCCGACGCCCGTCGACCCGCTGCCAGAAGCCGAGGAATTCGCCGGGGATGCGGTCTTCGTCGGCCGCGATCGTCGTGGGCGGCTGGGCTGCCGGGATCGGCATCACTTGCTCCTTCTGACTCTCGGGAATCACATCTGGAGGAGACGGTAGCAAGATGTTGATATCCGTCAACTTCTTTGTGGCCAGGTGTCTGGGTTGGCCGCTAGCATGGGGTCATGGTGCAGACCAGCGAAGGCAAGCGGACGGGGCGGCCCAAGGCACAGGACGCCCCGGTCACGGTCGAGCAGATCCTCGACGCCGCATTCCGCGCATTCGCGACCTTCGGCTACGACGGCGTGGCGGTGCGCACGCTCAACCGCGAGCTCGGCGTGAGCCACAACCTCATCCACCAACGCTTCGGCTCAAAGCAAGGCCTCTGGTACGCGGCGGTCGACCGGGCGTTCAGCCAGCAGGTCACGGAGCTCGCGACCGCGTTCGACCCAACGCTCGCCGACCCGCTCGACCAGCTCAACCACGCGATCCGCCGCTTCGTGCGCTACTCCGCCGAGCGTCCGGAGCTGCTCGGGCTGATGAACATCGAAGGACGCGTCGACAGCGAGCGCCTCGACTACATCTACGACAACTACGTCGCGCCGGCGCTGACACCGCTCGGCCGGCTGCTCGACTACCTGACCGCCAACGGACGCATCCGCCCGATCAGCCTACGAGCGCTCTTCTTCCTGATCGCGCACGGCGCCACCGCCCCGTTCACGCTCGCCCCGCTCGCGCGCCACTTCGACAACGCGGAGCCACTGCACCCAAGTCAGGTCACCGAGCACGCCGCGCTTACCGCCGACGTGATCACCAGCGGATTGCGCCTCGACGCGCCGGGCCGTTAGCACTGGTGTTGACGGCGACGCTGTTGTAGCCGGCGACCTCTCCTTCGTGTCGAAGCTCAGCGCAGCACCGCGCGCTCCAAGCGCTCCGGCGGCCCTGCAGCAGCCAGGAACCGGGACCAGGGCGCTGCAACTACAGCGATCGTAGGCCCTGTTACTATCGGTGTCGTAATGAAGGTTCTTTCTCGTCAGGCACGACTCCCCCACGAGGCGCCGATCGAGGCGCGCGGGCTGGTCAAGCGCTACCGAGATGTGCCCGCGGTCGATGGCGTCGACCTCACGGTCCAGCCGGGTGACATCTACGGGTTCCTGGGTCCCAACGGTGCGGGGAAGACCACGACGTTGCGGATGTTTCTTGGGCTCGTGCGCCCGGACGCCGGCTCGGTCCGGCTGTTTGGCCGAGAGGCCGCCAAAGATGGGATCGGGGCGCTGCAGGGTGTGGCCGGGTTCATCGAGGAGCCGCGTCTGTACCCGTATCTGAACGGGCGCGAAAACCTGCAGCTGCTTGCAGCGTTCGACCGCGGCGGTCAAGGCGAGGCGGCGATCGACGAGGTCCTTGAGATGGTCGAGCTGCGCGACCGCGGCGGGGATCGCGTCAGCGAGTACTCGCAAGGCATGCGGCAGCGCCTTGGGATCGCGTCGTGCCTGGTTCGCCAGCCGCGGTTGCTGTTGCTCGACGAGCCCGCCAACGGCGTCGACCCCGCAGGGCTTCGATACATGCGCGAGCTGCTGGGGCGCCTCTCGGACGAGGGCATCACGATCCTGCTGTCCAGCCACCTGCTCGCCGAGGTCCAGCAGGTCTGCACGCGTGTGGCGATGATCTCGCGCGGTCGCATCGTCTATGAGGGCGGCATGGATGAGCTTACGCGAGCGGCGGGTCGCCGCTATCGCCTTGAGGCGGCGGACATTGATCGCGCCGCGAGGGTGTGCCGGTCACTGCCCACCGTCGACGACGTGCGCAGCGATCACGGCGAGCTCTCGTTCCGCGTCGATGACGACGACGGGCTGGAGGCGCTCGTTGCCGCCCTGGTGGACGCGCGGGTCGGGATCCGTGCGCTCATACCCGAGACCGACAGTCTGGAGCGGCTGTTCTTCGAGCTCACCGACGAGCCTGTCGCGGTGACGGCATGATCGGCGGCGCGTTGATCGCCTACCGCTGGGAGCTGCGCAAGCTGATCGCGCAGAAGCGCAACTGGCTCGGGATCGCCGCGGCCAGCCTGATCCCGGTGATCTTCCTGATCTCCATCCAGATCTCCAAGGTGACGATCCATCCCCCCGATGGTCCTTACGACACGCCGCTGGGGCTCAACCTTCGCCAAACAGGGCTGGCGCTGGACCTCGTGGTCTTCAAGCTCATCGGGGTGATCGGCCCGACGCTCATCGCCGCACTGGTCGCCGGTGACATCGTCGCCGGCGAGGACATGGGCGGCACCCTTAAGACGATCCTCGTGCGCTCGGTGCGGCGCGGAGAGGTGCTGGCGGGCAAGGCGCTGGCGCTGCTGACCTACCTCGTCGTCGCACTCGTCGTCTACGCGGTAGCCGGCGTGCTGGTCGGCGTCATCGCGTGGGGCTTTCACCCGCTGATCAACCTCTCCGGCCACCAGATCTCCGCGCTGCACGCGCTCGGCCTGACGGTGGTCGCGCTGGCGCTCTACGCGCTACCAGTGGTCGCCATCGCGAGCTTCGGCCTGTTGCTGTCGGTGGTCACCCGCCACAGCGTCGCGGCTATCGCCGGAACGCTGCTCTACGCGCTCGCGCTCCAGGGCCTGTCGGCGCTGTCGCCGATCGCCTCGGTCCACCCCTACCTCCTCATCAACCAGCTCACCGCCTGGCACGACCTCTTCCAGACACCGATGGCCGGCGACGCGATCGTCCGCTGCCTATGGGTCTCGGCCGCCTTCGCGCTGCCTCCGCTGGTGGCCGCCTGGGTCGTCTTCACCCGGCGCGACGTCACGACCTGAAGGCCGGCGCCGTGCGCGTCCGCCACAGCGGCGGGGATGGCCTACTATGCGTGTCGTAATGAACGATGGGCCACGTCGAGAAGCCGGAGAGCTCGAAAGCGAGGTGCTCGCCGCGCTGTGGGCTGCCGGGCGGCCGTTGACGCCGGGCGAGGTGCGCGAGGAACTCGGCGGCCTTCTCGCCTATACGACGGTCATGACGACGCTCAGCCGGCTCCACGCCAAGGACGTCGTCGACCGCCGGCGTTCGGGCCGCGGCTTTGCCTACTCACCCAACGTGCGCGAAGCGGAGGTCGCCGCCCGCCACTTCCGCTCGCTCCTCGACCGCGGTCATGACCGTGATGAGGTGCTGCAAGGGTTCGTCAGCGGGCTGTCCGCCGACGAGGAGCGCGTGCTGCGAGCGCTCCTCGACAACGGAGCCGAGGTCGACGAATAACCCGGGTAGATGGGCTCGGTGGTCTACATCCCGCTGCTGTGTGCGCTCGCGCTGGCGGCCGGCGCGCCGGCGATCGCGCGCTCGGCCCCGCCCCGGCAAGGTTCGGCGATGCTCGTGGCGGCCGCATTCGGGGCCGCACTGGCTGCCGACGTTGCGCTCGTGATCCTGGTCGGCGCGCGGCTCATCGACGCCGCGCCGCTGGCCACGGTCCTTGGATGGCCTCCAGAAGCCAACGGGCCGCACCCGGTGCCGCTACCCGTCAGCCTCGCAGCCGCCGCGGGCCTGATCGTGGTCGCCATCGTCGGCCAGATCGACTGGCGCCGCTCTTCGGCTGCCGCGCGCCGAGTCCGGGCGCTGCACGGTCATGCCGACACCGGCGAGCTCGTCGTGCTGCGCTCGCCGACGGTGTTGGCGCTCACGCTGCCGGCGACGCGAACCTCGCCGGGTCGGATCCTGGTGTCGGACGGCATGCTACGCGCGCTCGATGCCGCCGAACGTCGCGTGTTGCTGGCTCACGAGCGGTCGCACCTACGCCACCGCCACGACCGCTACCGCAGGCTGGTCGGGATCGCGGCCAGCCTCAACCCACTGCTGCGCCCCACCGTCGCCGCAGTCGACTTTCTGCTTGAACGATGGGCCGACGAGGACGCCGCCGATGCTGTCGGCAGCCGGCACTTGACCGCCCGGGCGCTGGCCCGCGCCGCCGTCGCCGACGGCCCTCGCCGCGAGCGGCTGTGGCAGCCGAGCTTCGCCGCCCAGAAGGTCTCGCGTCGCGTCAACGCACTCCTGGCGCCGGCACCGGCTCGCGGAGCCCGCCTGGCGATGCTGCTTGCGGCCATGACCGGCGTCATCGCCGCCGCCACCGCCGTGGCCGCGGCGCACGACCTGGGCCACCTGTTCGACCTTCTCCGAGGTGACGGCTGAAACGACTGCTGCGTCTCGCCTACCGGCCGGGGATCGGAGGAGACTCGCCTCCCCCGCCCCGGACTCACACGGGTCGCGCCGGGTTCACGACTTCGGCACGATCGACAACTACCGCCTCCATCGCGTCAGCGAGCCGCGCTTCCGCAGCAATGTGCGGCCACCGCTGCCGGGCGAAGAGCCATAGCCCGTTCTCATGATTTCAGACCACTAGCAAGCGAGAGCGGGACCCGCGCTAGCGCGGGATCAGCACCGTGTTGATGGCGTGGATGATCCCGTTGGACGTCCCGACGTCCGGCGTGACCACGCGCGCGCCCCCGACATACACCTTGCCGTCGCGGACCCGGACGCCGACCCGCTGGCCGTTCAGCGTCTTCACGGAGCGGCGATTCACGATGTTCGCCGCGCGAAGCTTGCCCTTGGCGACGTGGTAGAGCAGGACCGAGCGGAGCTTCTGCTTGTTCCTGGCCAGCGCGTCGAGGGTCGCCTTGGGCACCTTCGCGAACGCGGCGTCGGTTGGCGCGAAGACGGTGTACGGCCCCTTGCCCTGAAGCGTCTTCACAAGGTCTGCCCGCTCGAGCAGCGAGGCGAGCGTCGTGAAGTTCCCGGCCGCGACCGCGGTCGCCACGATGTCGTTCGGCGCGCCCGTCTGCGCTGCGGCGCCCTGCGGGCCCGCGCTTGCGGAGCCCTGCAGGCTGAGCGCTGCGGCGGCGATGGCGGACACCATGAGGACGGCGAGAATTCGTTTCATGTCATGTCTCCTGTGGTTGTCTGGTGTGGTGGGTGTGGGGACCGCGGCGCCTAGCGCGCGGCGGTCGCCGCCGGACCGACGTCCGCGGACCGGCGCCGTGCGAGCAGGGCGCTGATGCCGTAGACGGCGGCGAGTCCCACGAGCGCGTAGACGATCCGGCTGGCCGCGTTCGTCGCGCCGAAGTCCTCGCCGAAGATCCAGGCGACGAGGTCGAACTTGGCGACTGCGACGAGGCCCCAGTTGAGGCCCCCGACGATGAGCAGCGCGCCGGCAAGTGCGTCGAGTCCCTTCATCTGTCGATCTCCTGTATAGGAATTGTTCATGTGCCTGACCGTAGTCGCCGCTTCCCGGGTTGTCAAGAGAATGTTCAGGTGCTGTATAGTTTTGGTATGCCCAGCGACGGGGCCCTACGAATCGGCGAGCTCAGCAAGCGGGCCGGGGTCAGCCCCGAGCTGCTGCGCGCGTGGGAGCGCCGCTATGGCCTGATGCAACCGACGCGATCGGCTGGCGGCCTGCGGCTGTACTCGCCCGCCGATGTCGAGCGCGTGCGCCTCATGCGCCAGCACCTCGCCGAAGGGCTGGCCGCCGCCGAGGCGGCCGCCCTGGCGTCGCGAGCGGTGGCCGGCGAGGAAGCCGGTCCGCTGACGCTGCGTCCCAACGCCGCACGCGACGATCTCGCCGACGCGCTCGACCGGTTCGATGAACCGCGGGCGCAGGAGGTGCTCGACCGGCTGCTCGCCGTGGCCACCTTCGAGACGCTGGTCGGTGAGGTCGTGCTGCCGTACCTGCATGAGCTCGGCGACCGGTGGCAACGGGGCGAGGCATCGATCGCGCAGGAGCACTTCGCGACCACCGTGCTGCGGGGGCGGCTGCTCGGCCTGGCCCGCGGCTGGGGGCTCGGGCTCGGCCCTGCCGCCGTGCTGGCCTGCCTGCCGGGCGAGCAGCACGACCTCGGCCTCATCGCATTTGGCCTCGCGCTGCGCTCACGAGGCTGGCGCATCGTCTACCTCGGCACCGACGTGCCGCTCGAGACCGTTGAGGAGCTGGGCCGACAGCTCGACCCCAGCCTGGTGGTCCTGAGCGCGGTCGCCGCGGAGCGCGTGCGGCCGGTTGCGGGCCAGTTGCAGGCGCTGGCCACCCGCCACCGTGTTGCGCTGGGCGGCAGAGCCGTTGCTGGGCACGACGCCGTGGAGGCGGAGGGGCTCGTCGTCCTCAGCGGCGACCCGATCGCCGAGGCCGCGAACGTCACGGCGCTTGTCCAGGGCGAGGGCCGGCGCTGACCGGACCCGCGTTTGCGCTACGCCGCCGCCGGGAATACGGGCCCGCGTGACCAGCACCGCCGACGAGGTGCAAGCGTCCAGGTCGCTTCTCCGCACCAAGAGCATCGAGCAGTCCATCGCCGAGACGGAGGAGCCCGAGCGCCAGCTCCGACGCGAGCTCAGCGCGATCTCGCTGACGGCCTGGGGCATCGGCGTGATCGTGGGCACGGGCATCTTCGTGCTGACCGGAGTCGCCGCCGCCACGCGCTCCGGGCCGGCCGTGTCGCTCTCGTTCGTCGTGGCCGCGGTCGCCTGCGCGCTGGCCGCCCTCTGCTACGCCGAGTTCGCCTCGACCGTGCCGGTCGCCGGCTCGGCCTACACGTTCTCCTATGCGACGATCGGCGAGCTGATCGCCTGGATCATCGGCTGGGACCTGATCCTCGAATTCGCGCTGGGCGCCTCGACCGTGGCCGTCGGCTGGTCGGGCTACTTCACGTCGCTGCTCGACGACGCCGGCATCACGCTCCCGACCGCGGTCGCCGGCGACACCGCCTCGGTGAACCTGCCGGCGATGGCCATCGTGTTGCTGCTCACCGCGGTCTTGGTCTTCGGGATCCGCGCCTCCGCCCGGGTGAACATCGTGATCGTCTGCATCAAGCTCGCGATCGTGCTGTTCGTGATCGTGGCCGGCATCAGCTACATCAAGACGAGCAACTGGCACCCGTTCGTGCCGCCCGCCGGCAAGCCCGAGGCCGGTTCCGGCGCGGACACCACGCCGCTGATCCAGGCCTTGCTCGGACAGAAGACGAGCACGTTCGGCGTCGGCGGCATCTTCACGGGCGCGGCGCTCGTGTTCTTCGCCTTCATCGGCTTTGACATCGTCGCCACCGCCGCCGAGGAAACCCGCAACCCGCAGCGCGACATGCCGATCGGCATCCTCGCGTCGCTTGGGATCTGCACCGTCCTGTACGTCCTAGTCAGCCTCGTCGTGACCGGGATGGTGAGCTACAAGAAACTCAACGTCGACGCGCCGCTGGCCTTCGCGTTCAAGGAGAACGGCCTCTCATGGGCCTCGACACTGATCAGCATCGGAGCGCTGGCCGGTCTGACCACCGTGATGATGGTGCTCATG
>JAOPZJ010000136.1 GCA_025964155.1 Solirubrobacterales bacterium | reverse complement strand
GCCCGGTCGACTTCGACTCCGGCGAGCTGGGCTTCGGGCCGCGCGGGCTGACGCCGGCGTCCAACACGGACCGCTGGTCCACGCCGAAGAACCTGCCCACGGGCACCTACACGTACTTCTGCCGGGTTCACCCGTTCATGCGGGGCGGGTTCCGGGTCGTGAACTGAGGAGAAGCGGCTGCGGGCGGTGCACGGCGGACAGCTCCGGGTGAGCGCCGGGCTGCACGGAAGCTCGACATGCTCTAGGAGGCCGGCCCGGCCCACTCGGCCGCCAGGTGCACGATGGTCGCGGCGGCCGCGGCCATGTCCTGCAGCGACGCCCATTCGCGCACGGAGTGGTACGCGTGTCCGCCGGTGAAGATGTTCGGAGTCGGCAGGCCCATCGCGCTCAGGCGGGAGCCGTCGGTCCCGCCGCGGATGGGCTCGCGCAGCGGCGTCAGACCCTCGCGCCGCAAGGCCGCGATCGCGTGCTCCACGACCTCGGGGAAGGGCTCCAGGTGCGCGCGCATGTTCGGGTACTGCTCGACCATGTCCATCGTGAACGACGCGCCCGGCGTGCTGTCGACGACCGCCTGCACCGTCGTGCGCAGCAGCTCGGCGTGCCCCGCGAGCAGGGCGTCGTCGAAGTCGCGCAGGATCGCGCGGACCTTGGCCGTCCCGGCGTCGCCTTGGAGCTCGTAGATGTGGATGAAGCCCTCGCGGCCTTCGGTGGTCTCGGGCGTCAGGCGGTCCTGGGGCAACGCGGCGACGATGCGGGCCGCCACCCGCGCAGCGTTGACGAGGATCCCGGTGGCGAAGCCGGGATGCACGTCGACCCCGGTGACGGTGATCGTCGCCTCCAGCGCGGAGAACGTCTCATCCTGGATCTCGCCGAGCGACGAGCCGTCCATCGTGTACGCGCAGCGCGCGCCGAAGGCCGCCACGTCGAAGAGCGTGGCGCCTTCGCCGATCTCCTCGTCGGGCGTGAAGCAGATCCGGATCGTCGGGCGCGGCAGCTCGGGGTGCGCCTGCAGATGGGCGACCGCCGCCATGATCTCCGCCACGCCGGCCTTGTCGTCGGCGCCGAGCAGGGTGTCGCCGGAGGCCGTGATGATGTCGTGGCCGGTCTTGGACGCCAGGTGCGGCTCGGTGACGGGGTCCAGCAGCGTGCCGTTCTTGGGCAGGCTGATCGTCGTGCCGTCGTAGTCGCGATGGACGACGGGGACCACGCCGGCGCCGGGGGCGTCCGGGCTCGTGTCGACGTGGGAGATGAGGCCGATGACGGTCTCGGCGTCGCCTCCGCCGCCGGCGGGCAGCGTTGCGGTGACGTAGCCGTTCGCGTCGACCGCGGCGTCGGCCAGGCCGATCTCGGTGAGTTCCTGTGCAAGGAGCGTGGCAAGTGTGAGCTGCCCGGACGTGCTCGGCGACTGGGTGCGATCGCGCGTCGACTGCGTGTCGATCCGGACGTACCGATCGAATCGCTGCAGCAGGTCGGGGGCCAGGGCCTCGGCGAGCGGGGAGGTGTAGGGCGGCATGGGGGCTTCACCGTATTGGGAACGGCGTCGGCGAGCGGCTCCGCACGTTGATCGGCCCGGGCGCGACGAACGTGCGACGCCGGAGTGAGGCGGCCAGCTGGCGGCGGACGGCGGACGGCGGGCGAGCGGCTCCGCACGTTTGTCGGCTCAGGGGCGACGAACGTGCGACGCCGGAGGTGCGCGGCTGCTCACGCCCGACGCTCCGCACGTTTGTCGGCTCAGACGCGACGGATGTGCGACACCACGGCGGGCGGCGACGCCTCGGTAGTGCTGGACGTGTCGGCGCCGCCGGGATGTCGGTGCAGTCTCGGCACACGTGTGCGGTTGTGCCGGCGCAGCGCTCGGCGGGACGCTGGTTCGGTGCCGCACATGCATCGTCCCAACGCCGGCGAACGTGCGCTGCCGAGGCTCTGGGTGGACGCCCGCGAGCAGGCGGCGCGCCAGGACAACGTCATCTCGCTCGGTCAGCTGTTGGACTGCGGCCTGTCGAAGGACGTCGTAAGCCATGCCGTGCGGATGGGCCGGCTACAGCTGGAAGGTGGCGGGATCTATTGCATGGGCGCGGTGCCGCCGAGCCCGCGCGGCCGCTGCTGGGCGGCGTTGCTGGGCGGCGGGAAGGAGTGCGCGCTGAGCCACCGGACCGCCGCCGTGCTGTGGGCGCTCGTGAAGGACTACGGCGCGTTCATCCACGTCACGAGCCGGACCCACCGTCGCCACCGCCGCGGGATCGTTTTGCACCAGGCCTCGCTGGACCCGCGTGACATCACGCGTCGCAACGGGCTGCGAGTGACTTCGTTGGCCCGCACGCTGCTGGATCTCGCGGCGACCGAGATCGAGGGGGTCCTGCTCGTTGCGGTGCGCCAGGCCCTGACCCTGCACAAGGGCCGTAAGCGATCGCTCTTCGCGATCCTCGACCGCGCCGGAGGCCACCCGGGGCGCGGCCCGCTGCGCCGGGCGCTGGAAGCCCTCGCCGTCGATCCCGCCTCAGGAGATTCCCGCGGCCCGCTGGAGGACGCGTTCTGGCTGGCCTTGGTCCCGTACATGCACCTCGTCCCGTCCTACCAGCGGAACCTCCAGATTCGTGGCCCCGGCGACGAGGTGCACCTCGGGGACATCGTCTTTGCCAAGCAACGCGTCGTCGTTGAGCTCGACGCCCGAGATCACCACGACAACGACCCTGCCTTCGACAGCGACCGCCGGCGCGACCAGCGTCTGATCGCGTCCGGCTGGATCGTCATCCGCATCACCCCCAGGCACCTGAAGGACGACGCTGCGTCGGTCATCTCCGATCTCCTCGCCACGCTCGCCGCGCGGTCCTGACCGGCACTGCACATCCCTCGCGCTCAAGCCGACAAACCTGCGACACCAGCGCCCGACGGACCCGCACAGGCCTTGCACCGCACATCCCTCGCGCTCAAGCCGACAAACGTGCGACACCAGCGCCCGACAGACCAGCACAGACCCGGCGCCGCACATCCATCGCGCTGCGGCCGACAAACGTGCGACGCCGACGCCGCCACCACCCAGCGGTCCCTAGGCCGCCATCGCCCCCGTCAGCGCCTCGGCGTCATCGCCAGGCGTGGCGTGCGGGCGGATCGGTACCGGATGGGGCGAGGTGACGACGATCAGCGCCATGAGCAGCGCCGCCGCGCCGAAGATCGCGCCGGCGGTGAACGCCGTGGACATGCTGTGGGCGAGCACGGCTGGGGCCGTGTCCTGGCTGAGGTCCGCGCCCGCGGTCCCGAAGACGGTCACGAGGATCGCCAACCCGAGCGAGCCGCCGACCTGCTGCGCTGTCTGCAGCGCGCCGGCGGCCGCACCGGAATCCGAGACCGGCACGCCGGACAGGATGGTGGCGCTGAGCGGCATGAACGCGGCCCCGCCGCCCAATCCGAAGATCATCGTCGGGATCAGCAGTCCAGGGAAGTACGTCGTCTGCTCGGAGATCTGCGTCAGCGCCAGCATCCCCGTCAGGATGAGCGCGATGCCCACGATCAGGAACGGCTTGTTGCCGTACCGGGGCAGGAGCCGGGGCACGATCTGCGAGCAGATGAACAGCAGCACTGTCAGCGGCAGGAACGCCAGCCCGGTCTGCAGCGGCGTGTACCCGAGCACGTCCTGCATGAACTGGGTCAGGAAGAAGAACATCCCGAACATCGTCGCCGGGAGCAGGGCCATCGTCCCGTAGGCCGCCGCCTGCCGGCGCGCGGCGAACAGCCGCAGCGGCAGCAGCGGCTCGGCCACGCGGGACTCGATCGTCACGAACAGCGCCAGCAGGCCGACACCGGCCGCGAGCGCGACGACCGTGACGCCGTCCCCCCACGAGGTGGAGGCCGCGTGGATGAACCCGTAGGCCAGGGACGTCATGCCCGCGGTCGACGTCAGCGCACCGACGATGTCCAGCCGGGCGCGGCCGCGCGCGGGCGCTTCGATGTACAGCGGTGCCAGCAGGACGATGGCGATGCCGATCGGGACGTTGATGAAGAGCACCCAGCGCCACGACGCGATGTCGGTCAGCACGCCGCCGAGCAACAGGCCGATCGAACCGCCGCCGGCGGAGACCGCCGTGAAGATGCCCAGCGCCTTGTTGCGCGGCGGTCCCTCGGGGAAGTTTGTCGTGATGAGCGCCAGGACGCTCGGGGCTGCAATGGCCGCGCCGACCCCTTGCACCGCACGCGCGGCGACGAGCATCCCGGAGGACTGCGCGAAACCGCCCACGAGCGAGGCGAGCGTGAACAGCGACACGCCGAACATGAAGACCTGACGCCGCCCGAGGACGTCACCGATGCGCCCGCCGAGAAGGAGCAGACCGCCGAAGGCCAGCGTGTAGGCGTTCAGGACCCAGGACAGGTCGGTGGCGGAAAAACCGAGGCCGACCTTGATGTCGGGCAGGGCGATGTTCACGACCGTGGCATCCAGGACGACCATGAGCTGGCAGGTGACGACCACCGCCAGGGCGATCGTCGGGTGGCTGCCGCGGCGGGCGGGGGTTGCGAGGGCGGCGGTGTGCGGTGGTGTCATAGTGTGAGAAGTGGTTCGATAAGCGGGGACCATCCCCGCTTGCCGCCCAAGGTAGCATATACGGAGACTGTCCCCGTTTATGGCGATCACAACCCACGACACCAGCGCCCTCGCCGACGTCAGCGGGCCCCGCGCCCTGCGGGCCGACGCGCAGCGCAACCGACAGCGACTGATCGAGGCCGCGCACGCGGCGTTCCAGCAGCACGGCGCGGACGCCTCCCTCGACGACATCGCGCGGGTCGCCGGCGTCGGCTCGGGCACCCTGTACCGGCACTTCCCCACCCGTCAGGCGCTCTTGGCGGCGGTCAGCGAGGACGCGATCGCCGCCCTCCTCGTCCACGGCAAGCAGCTGTGCGAGGCGCCGGACGCGGGCGCCGCGATGCACGAGTGGTTCAGCGCGCTCGTCGTGCACATCACGACGTTCGACGGCTTCGCCGACGAGCTGCGCAAGGGCATGGAGGACGAGCACTCCGAGCTCCACGGCGCGTGCATGGCGATGGGCGCCTCCTTCGACATCCTGCTCAGGCGGGCCCAGGAGGCCGGGGCCGTCCGCTCGGACGTCGAGCCCACCGACGTGCGCCGCCTCGTGCACGCGGTTGCGCACGCCACCGAGGGGCTGCCCGATCGCGCCCAGGCGGCCGACCGCCTGCTGCGCATGTTGCTCGACGGCCTGCGCAGCCGTTAAGCACCGCTGGTCCCCAGCACCCGCGATGCCAGGCTGAGCACTGAACGGTGCCGGGAACTCCCCCGTCGCGGCGCACGGCAGTCACCAGAGCGGGTCGCCCAGACCCCTTGACGGCGGATACGCAGTTGCCCCGCGGTCTCACCCAGCCGGGCATAGCTTCTGCGCCCATGTCCCGCTTCCGCGTTCCGCTCCTGCTCACGGCCTTCGTCATCGCCGTCCCGACCAGCGCGTCAGCCGCCACGAAGGTCGTCGACGCCGGGGTCCCGCTCGCGTCCCACCGCGCCTTCTGGGGGCAGTATGGATCGGATGTCAACGCGTTCTTCCCGAGCCAGATCACGATCCGGGTCGGGGACGCCATCCGCTTCCGACCCAGCGGGTTCCACACGGTGCACCTCCTGAGTCGCCGTGGCGGACGCAGCTCCGCACGGTCCCTGCTCCCGTCGGCCGAACGCGTGTCGGGGGCCCTCGACGCGGCCGGCCAGCCGTTCTGGTTCAACGGCCAGCCTCACTTCGACAACGCTCCGGCCCTCCTGAAGAGCAACTTCGGCAAGCGCTTCACCTTCACCGGTGCGAAGGAGCTCCTCAGCGGCTTCCACACCAAGGGTTCCCGCAAAGCGATGGTCGTGCGGTTCACACGGCGCGGCACGTTCACGTTCGTGTGTGACTACCACCCCGGGATGAAGGGGTCGGTGAAGGTGGTGCCGCGATCGCGGCGCGTGCCCACGGCCAAGCGTGACGCAGCGGACGTGCGGAAGGTCCTCCAGCTGTACCTGAAGGCCGCCGCACCGCTGCGACAGGCCGCGCCGCCCGAGCGCGTCATCAACGTCGGCAACGCGGGAGCGGGCGGGCTGGAGCTCTACGACTTCGTCCCCAAGGTCGTGCCGGTGCCCGTCGGGGCCACGGTGCGGTTCCAGATCAGCCCCGGATCCCTGGAGACGCATTCGGTCGCGGCCGGCCCCGGGTACCCGGACACGCAGCCCGCCAGCTATCTCGGGAGCATCGCGCGAGCGTTCGAAGCCGTCCGCGCCGATCCCCGTGCGATCTATCCCAGCGACCCACCCGATACGCCGTCCGTGCTCGTACCCACCTCGCACGGCAACGGCTTCTGGAGCTCCGGAGTGCTCGACCGCAACCCGGCCACCCCATTCCCGGCGTCGCGTGACCTGACGTTCCCGGCGGCCGGCACCTACGTGTTCTCGTGCCTCATCCACAAGTACATGCACACCGAGGTCGCCGTGCAATAACCAGGGCGCCGTCGGATCGGGCCGCGCTTCACGCGGCCGGACGCACGGTCGCGAACGCCACGCGCATCTTCTCCATCGCGCCCTGCTCGATCTGGCGGACCCGCTCGGCGCTGAGCCCGAGACCCTCGCCCAGCTGGCGGAGCGTCTGCTCGCACCCGTCCAGGCCGTAGTGCGCGCAGACGATGAGCGCCTCGCGCTCGGTCAGCGTCTGCAGGAGCCGCGGGAGGACCGCGAGGTCCAAGCGGTCGGACACCTCCTCGTAGGCGTCTTCTGCCCGCGGGTCGGCCAGAAGGTCGCCGAGCGTGGCGCCTGCGCTGTCGTCCCGCCCGATCGGCTCCTGGAGGCCGCGCGGCAGGCGCTCGGCGCTCATGAGCTGGTACACCTGTGTGGGGAGGAGACCGCTGGCCGCGGCGAGCTGGTCGCAGGTGGCGCTCGGGCCTTGGGTGCTCTGGCGCTCGCGCTGAACGGCCTTGACCGACGCGAGCTGACGCAGAGCGCGGTCCGACAGCACGACCGCCCGGCTGAGTTCCGAGACGAGCTGTTGCATCGCTTGGCGAACCCACCAGGACGCGTATGACCAGAAAGGGCTCCCATGCTCTGGGTCAAAGCGCGCCAGCGCACGAAGGAGTCCGACGGTCCCCTCCTGCATGAGCTCGGTGCGAGTGACCGCCGACGTGTTCCGGTACAGCCGCGCGACGCTGCCGATGAGCGGCTGGAACATGTCAACGAGCTCTTCGCGCTCTGCTGCCCCGTCGGGTCGCTGCGCAGCGACGACGAGGAGCAGCTCCTCCTCCAGGGGAAGGCT
>JAOPZJ010000121.1 GCA_025964155.1 Solirubrobacterales bacterium | reverse complement strand
GGAAGTTCCCGCCGACGATGAAGGTCACCAAGCTGCTGGACATCATGTGGAACGTCGGCAAGTTCGGCGACCTGCACCCGTTCGCCGTGCTCGAGCCCGTGCACGTCGGCGGCGTGACCGTGAAGCTGGCCACGCTGCACAACGAGGAGGACCTCCACCGCAAGGACATCCGCGTGGGGGACGAGGTCATCGTCCTGCGGGCCGGGGACGTGATCCCGCAGGTGATCTCGCCCGCCCCGCACGCGGTGGAACGAGAGGACCGCGCCGCCCCGCCGCAGCCACCCGCACACTGCCCGGACTGCCAGACACCGACGGTCAAGCCCGAGGGCTCGGTCTTCACGATGTGCCCCAACCGGGCCTGCCCCGGGCGCCAGTGGCAGCTGCTCAAGCACTTCGTCAGCCGCGGCGCGATGGACATCGACGGGCTGGGGGAGACACAGGTCGCACGCCTCCTGAAGGAGGGGCTCGTCGCGACCGCGGGCGACTTCTACCGGCTCACGAGCGAGCAGCTGCAGGGGCTGGAGGGCTTCGGGCAGGTGAGCGCGGACCGGATGATCGCCGCGATCGAGGCATCCAAGGCCACGCCGTTCTCCCGCGTCCTCTTCGCCATCGGGCTGGAGGAGGTGGGCTTCGTCACGGGGCGCAGCCTCGCCCAGCAGCTGCGCACCATCGACGCCCTCATCGCGGCGACGCCCGAGCAGATCGCCGCGACGCCCGGCGTCGGGCCGATCATGGCCGAGCGGATCGCCGCCCAGCTCCGCGATCCGCAGATGCTCGAGCTCATCGACGACCTGCGGGGCGTCGGCCTGCACCTGGAGGAAGAGGGCCCGCCGCCCGGTGCGGGCGCGCTCAGCGGCCTGACGTTCGTCCTCACCGGAAGCCTGCCCACCCTCACCCGCGAGGAGGCGACCGAGCGCCTCGTCGCCCAGGGCGCGAAGGTCACGGGCTCGGTCTCCAAGAAGACGAGCTACGTCGTGGCGGGCGAGGCCGCGGGCAGCAAGCTCGAGAAGGCCGAGCGGCTGAAGGTGCCCGTCATCGACGAGGCCGCGCTGCTGGAGCTGCTCGAGAACGGCCCACCCACCCCACCGCCGGCGCCCGAGGAGCCCGAGGCGCCCGGCGACGACGAGACCGCCGCCTAGCGCCTGACCGTCACCACCGGCGAGTCGCCGGCCGCCAGCCCGCGCGAGTCCGGCTTGACGTGGACGCGGTAGCGACCGGGTGTGGTCTTGAGGGTGAGCGTGTAGCGCGAGAAGACGCCACCGGCAACGGGCCGCGCGCGGCCGCGCTTGATTGTGACCGCGCGCCCATCGGGCAGGATGCGCCGCAGCGAGACCGTCGCGTTGCCGCGCGGGCGGATGACGCCGGTGAGCCGCACCCGGCCACCGGGGCGGCGCGCGACGCGCACCGTGACGCTGGGGACGACCGTGACGCGCAGCGTCGGGCTGCTGATCGTCAAGCCGGCGACCAGCGCGGTGCCCCGGTAGCGCGTCGTCCGGCGCGGGGTGATCTGCGTGGACGCCCTGCCGGCGGAGTCGGCCCTGATGCCGGGGGCGAAGGTCGTGTAGCCGCCGGCGAACGGGAACGGGGCCGCAAACAGGTTCAGCGCGACGCCGCCGTTGCCCGAGCCGCCGAGCAGCGCCGTGAGCGTGGTCGCCTGCCCGTAGGTCACCCGGCTGCCGGTCGCCGTCAGCGTCAGCGTATTCGGGGTTCGTGGGGTCTTGAAGGTGCGATCCGTGCCGTTCGTCGTCCCGGCGTCGCTCGTGGCGACGAGGCGGTAGTGGTAGGTCCGCGAGGGCTGCAGGCCGGCGACCGGGAGGCGCACGGTCACCGCGGAGCCCCCGAGGCCGGCCGAGATCGCTGCCGTCTGCGAGCCGTAGGCCGTCGTCTGCCCGATCTGCGCGACGACCTGCGTGCCGCGGCCGTTGGGGTCGACCTTGCCGGTGATCGTCGCCGACGTGGCCGTCAGGTCGGCGACCGCACCGGTCGCGACGCCGGGCTTGCTGAACGAGCCGGTCTTGAACGTGCGATCCGCGCCGTTGGTGGTGCCGGTGGCGTTCGTCGCGCGGGCACGGTAGTGGTACGTCGTGTTCGGCGCAAGGCTCTTGAGTGTCGCCTTGATCGTGACGGCGACGGTTCCCTCACCCGCGTTCTGGGCGCCGGTGCTCGCGCCGTAGGCCGTGGTGGTGCCGTAGTCGAAGACGATCTGGGTCGACTGCCCGTTCGGGTTCACGGCGGCGCCGACCGTGGCCGACCCCGTCGAGACCGCGGTCGCGGCCTGGCTGGCGACGCTCGGCTTCAGCGGGGCGGCGGGGGTGGTGAACGTCCGGTCTGCGCCCGCGTCGGTCCCCCCGCTGTTGGAGGCCGAGAGCCGGTAGTGGTAGCTCGTCCCGGCCTTCAGGCCGCTCACCGCGGCGACGACGTCGACGGCGGCGGTGCCGGTTCCCACGTCCTGGATCGACGTGCTGGAGCCGTAGGCGGTCGAGGTGCCGTAGTCGAAGGCGACGGTCGTCGGCAGGCCGTTCGGATTCACCGTGCCGGCGAGCTTGGCGGTCGTCGGCGTCAGGTCCGTGGCGGCCCCGCTCGTGGCGGCCGGCGGGCCCACGGCGAGCGCGGCGGCCGGAGTGAGCGCCAGCACGGCGCACAGAGCGGCCAGCAGGGCGACGACAGAAGAGCGGTGCAGGAGGCTCATGGCTCATAACTCACGATCGCGGGGACCATGCGGTCCTCGATGGCTTTGGCGGACGAGGCGTTCATGTTGTTCTCCAGGAACGAGAAGGCGATGATGCGGTCACCGACGGTGCGGCAGTAGCCCGAGAGAGCGCTGACACCACGCAGCGTGCCGGTCTTGGCCTGACAGCGACCGTCGGCGGCGGTACCACGCATGCGCCCGGCCAGCGTGCCGATCTTCCCGGGCACGGCGAGCGACCCGATGAACGACGTCGCGACGTCCGTGGTGGACATGGCGCGCAGCAGGGTGACGAGCTGGCGCGGTGTCGTGCGGTCTGAGCGCGAGAGGCCGCTGCCGTCGGCGAGCTTGGGGGTCAGCCCGAGCGCTTGCAGCCGGGTGCGAACGACACTCAGCCCGGCGCTCGTCGAACCATTCGTGCCGAACGTGGCGCCGAGGTCCTTGACGAGGGTCTCGGCGTAGAAGTTGTCCGACGGCTGGTTCGTGATCGCCGCGAGCGTCTTCATCGGCGGGGAGACGACGCTGCCCGCGACTGCACCGGCGCCGCCGGGCGCGTCGGCCACCAGGCCCGGGCGCGCGGCCCGCTTCACCTTCACCTTGAGCTTCTCGAGGAAGAACTGCAGGCGGGCGGCCGCGACGGTGGCGGGGCCACCCGGCGTGGCCCGGCCGTGCCCCCACGTCAGGCCACCGAGCTGGCCACCGAGGTCGCTGTCGGGCGCGAAGTTCGAGTCGAAGCTGCCCCGGCGCGCATCGAAGAACGACTCGTCGCCGACGATGCCGCCCGTGATCGACGTCAGGCCGGTCTTCGTGACGAGCCGCTGCGCCAAACCCTTGAGGCCGACGTCGTTGAGGCTCGGGTCGCCGCCGCCGACGAGGTACAGGTCGCCGTCGAGCAGGCCGTCCGCGTCGACGGCGGCGTCCCGGCCAAGCCGCGCGGCCGTCTCGAGGGTCCCCGCCTCGCCGAACTGCAGCAGCGCCACGGCGGTGGTGAAGAGCTTTTCGTTGGACGCCGGGGCGAGGGACTTGTCGGCGTTGCGCCCGAAGAGCTCGCGGCCGGCCGTGAGGTCCACGACGTACGCGCCGGAGGTCGCGCCCAGCTTGCGGGACTCCGCCGTGAGCTTGTTGCGCAACTCGGACAGGTTGCGGGCCTGCGCGGTGGCGGTGCCCGCCGCGATCAGGGCGAGGGCAGCAAGCACGGCGCACAGCAGGCGGGAGGGAAGATTCATCGGCATGCAGGGTAGGCAACACACCCGACGCTGCGTTGAAGCGGTCTACCCCACCAACCGGGCGGCCGCGTAAACTGGGTCGCATGGGCAATGTGGTCAAACTCGACCCCGGGGAGGGGCGTGGACCTGCCGGTGCGGCGCGCCGCGGCACGCCCACGAACCGGCGGCGCAGGCGCTCCAAGACCGCCCTTGTCCTCGGCGGCGGCGGCTTCACCGGCGGCGTCTACGAGATCGGCGCCCTCCGCGCGCTGGATCTGCTCTCCGTCAACCGCACCGTCAACCAGTTCGACGTCTACGTCGGGACCTCGGCGGGGGCGTTCGTCGCCTCGATGGTCGCCAACGGGGTGACCCCCGAGGAGATGATGCGGGTCGTCAACCACCAGGTGCCGACGCCGTTCCGCGACATCGACATCGGGCAGATGCTGCGGCCGAACGTCCTGGAGTTCGCGCGCCAAGGCGTCGTCCTGCCGTGGCGGCTGCTGTCGCTCGCGCGGGAGCTGGCCCCGCGCCTGGGCTCCGTCAGCCTCATGGACGTCGTCCTCGGGCTGGCGGCCGCACTGCCGAGCGGCATGTACTCCGGTTCGGGCATCGAGCAGTACGTGCGCACGGTCCTGAACGACCCTGACCGCACCGACGACTTCCGGGCGCTCGAGCATGAGCTCTACCTCACCGCGACGGACCTGGACACCTGCGAGCGGATCGTCTTCGGCTCGACCGGCTGGGACGACGTGCCGATCTCGACCGCCGTGCGCGCCTCCGCCGCGCTGCCGATGGTCTACAAGCCCGTCAAGGTCCGGGAGCGGGAGCTCGTGGACGGCGGCATCGTCTCGACGACGAACCTCGACATCGCCGTCGAGGCGGGGGCGAAGTTCATCGTCGTCATCAACCCGCTCGTGCCCTACGTCAACGACTTCACCAAGACGGTGCCGACGGTCCTCGGCGCGCGTCCGCGGCACGTGAGCGACATGGGCTTCCCGCAGATCGGCTACCAGGCCTTCAAGCTCGTCGCCTACCAGCGCCTGCACGAGATGGCCAAGCAGTGGGAGGCGCGCTACCCGGGCGTCGACATCATCCTCATCGAGCCTGAGCCCGACGACGAGCTCATGTTCCAGACGTCGATGATGAACTTCACCTCCCGGACCGACATCGCCCGGCACGGCTTTCAGTCGGTGACGCTGAAGCTCACCGAGGACTACGACCGCTTCCAGGCGATCTGCGAGCGGCACGGGCTCCAGATCTCCCAGACGCGGGTGCGCAAGGTCGTCCAGCACTTCGGAGCCGAGCCCGAGCGCACGCGGGCGTGGCGCAAGATCCTCGAGCAGACCACGGGCGCGCTGCTGCGCCAGTCCTCCAGCGACTGACGCAGGCCGAGTCCGGGCTGTGGGTCGCTAGCCGCGGGCGAGCTCGGCGGCGCGCAGCGTGCGCTCCACGAGGTCCGCGCGGTGCGGGACCGTCATCCGCACGCGCGTGGCATCGCCGAGCGGCGCGCCGCCGGCGACGACGATGCCCAGGCGCTGGAGCGTGCCCGCGAGCTGCACGCCGGCCAGGTGCTCGTGGGTGACCCACAGGACGTTCGCCTCGCTCGCGGTGACGTCGTACCCCAGGTCGCGCAGGCCGTCGCGCAGGCGGGTGCGCAGCGGCGCGAGCTGCACGGCGCGCTCGCGCGGCATCGTCGGGTGGCTGCGGAGCGCCTCGATCGCGCCGGCCTGCGCCAGCTCATCCACCCCGAGCTCGGGGGTCAGCCGCTCCAGGAGCGGCTGCGCTCCCTCGGCGCCGATGGCGTAGCCCACCCGCAGCCCCGCGAGCCCCCACGCCTTGGAGAAGCTGCGGAACAGCAGCGCGCGCGGGTGGTCGTTCAGCAACGCGATCGTGTCGTCCGCGCTCTCGGTCATCGCGTACTCGCGCAGCGCCTCGTCGATGAGGACGACGACGCGCTCGGGCAGCGCATCCAGCAGCGTGCGCAGCTCGTCCGTCCGCAGCAGCTCGCCGGTCGGGTCGTTCGGGTTGCACAGCGCGACGAGTCGTGTCCGCGGGGTGACGGCCGACAGGATCGCCTCCACGGAGAACCCCGGGACCGGGACCGGATGGGCCCGCGCCCGGCGGGCCATGAGCGGGTACAGCCCGTAGGACGGCCACGGCGTGATGAGCTCGTCGGTGGGCTCGTCGACGAGCGATTGCGTCGCGGCCGCGAGGAGCGCGGCGGCGCCGTCCCCGACGACGATCCGCGACGGGGGAATGCCGTGACGGGCCGCGAGTTCACCGCGGAGCGCGGACGAGTCACGGTCGGTGTAGCGATGCAGGCCGCGGCGGGCGACGTAGGTGATCGCGTTGACGATGACGGCGGGCGGGACCTCGGGCCACGTCGTGCGGGCCAGGTCCAGTGGCTCCACGCGGGCCAGCTCCTTGGCCCGCCGCTCGGCCGCCGCGGCGCGCTTGCCGACGTTGACCTCCTCCTCGGTCAGCGCCTCGAACTGCCGGTAGCGGTCCAGCGGTCTCTTCATGCGCCCGACGCGCCCCCGTCAGGCCTGCCCGGAGATGGCCATCGACCCCAGGCCGCCGATGAACAGCAGCCAGAAGACGAAACCCGCCCCGCCGACGACCGCGCAGACCCCGAAGATGAGCCCGACGACGCCCTCGCGCTGGTCGTGCCCCGCGGCGCGACGCACGAGCACCCACGCATGGTCCAGGCGCTTGAGCACGGCGAGTCCGAAGAAGAGGACCGCGAGCAGGACGGCGAAGCCGACGAGGATCCCGAGCGAGACGCTGTCGGTATGGAACTGCACCTGCGAGGCGACCCACAGCGAGCCGGCGGGGATCGGGCCCCAGAAGAGGAGGTTCAGGAGGATCTGCAGGACGAGCAGGACGCCGGCGATGGCGCCGTCCACGCGGCGGCGCGCACGCGTGCCCACGTCCGGCAGCTCCTTGTAGTGCAGCGGCGCCGTCCCCGGCCGGCGGCCGACGAACAGCCCGCCGTTGTCGGTCGGGTCGGTGCGCACGCTCTGCAGCGTAGCTATGTGAGGCGCGCCCACCCCCGCCCGTCCCGGCTGGGCGCTAATACAGCTCGTCGAAGCGCCCGGCGTACTTCTCGTTGACGACGTTGCGCTTGACCTTCAGGGTCGGCGTCAGCTCGCCGGTCTCCTGCGTCAGGTCGTGATCGAGGATGAAGAACTTCTTCACCTGCTCGACGGGCGCGTACTGCGCGTTCGCCCGGTCCAGCGCCTCTTGGATCAGGGCGCGCACCCGAGGGTCGCTCGCCAGCTCGGAGATCGACGTGTCCTGGATCCCTTCGGCCTGGGCCCAGGGGATGATCTCCTCCTCGTCGAGCGTGATGAGCATCGTCGGGAACGCCCGGCGGTCGCCGTGCATCACCGCCTGGGAGACCCAGCGACTCTGCTTCATGTCGTTCTCGAGGTTCGCGGGCGTCAGGTTCTTGCCGCCAGCGGTGATGATGATGTCCTTCTTGCGGCCGGTGATGTAGAGGTAGCCCTCCTCGTCCAGACGGCCGAGGTCACCGGTGTGCAGCCAGCCGTCCACCACGGTGCCGAAGGACGCATCCTCGTTCTTGTAGTAGCCCGCGAAGATGTTGGCCCCCCGGATGAGGATCTCGCCGTCGTCCGCGGCGATCTTGATCTCCACGCCCGGCAGCGCGCGACCGACGGAGCCGAACTTGTGGTGATCTGGCGACGAGGTGGTGGCGACGGTCGCGGTCTCCGTCATCCCGTAGCCCTCCATCACCGGGATGCCGCACGCGTAGAAGAAGCGCAGGATGTCGCCTGAGATCGGCGCGGCGCCGGTGACCGCCTCCGTAAGGCGGCCGCCGAAGGCGGCGCGCACCTTGCCGAAGAGCTGCGCGTCGGCGGCGTCGAATTGGGCCTGCAGCTCCTCCGGGACCGGGTGCCCGGCGGCCTGCAGCTGCCGGACCTTCAGCCCGACCTGCGTGGCCCCGGCGATCAGCTCAGGCGGGGCAGCGGCGGTGACGCGCGTGTAGAGCTTCTCGAAGATGCGCGGGACCGACGGCAGGTAGGTGGGCTGGACCTCGGCGAGCTCGGGAATGATCTGCTGCGGGTCCTTGCCCCAGTACGCGAGCGTGGCGCCCACGTCGAAGACGACGAGCTGCAGCAGCAGCGCGAAGGAGTGCGCCAGCGGGAGGAACAGATAGACCACGTCGTCGTCGCCGGACAGCAGGCCGCGCTGCTCCACCATCGTCAGCACGTTGCGGTAGTTGTCGTGTGTCAGGACGCAGCCCTTCGGCGGACCGGTCGTGCCGGAGGTGTAGATGAACTTCAGCGGCAGGTCGCCAGGGACGGCCTCGGCACGGGCGAGCAGCTCCGCCTCGTCGCGCTGGAGGCCACGCTCGCGCAGCGCCGCGATCGGGATGACGCCGGCCGCCTCGGTCTCCGGCGACGGCTCGATGACGAGCACGTGCTCCAGCGCCGGCAGGCGGTCGCGCACCGCGGTGATCTTCGCCACCTGGGCGGCGTCCTCGCAGACGATGGCGCGCGCGTCGGAGTTGGAGACGACCCAGTGGCACTCCTCGGGGGAGTTGGTCTGGTAGACGGGGACGACGGTGCACCCGGCGGTGACGGCGGCGAAGTCGCAGTAGGACCATTCGGGCCGCGTGTTGGAGAGGATGCAGACGCGGTCGCCCTGCTCGAGTCCCAGGTCGATGAGGCCGCGCCCGAGCTCGGACACGATCCTGCCGACCTCGGCGTACGTGACGTCGTGCCAGCTGCCGTCGGCCTTGTACTTCACCGCGACCTGGTCCGCGTACTTCTCGGCGGCCCGCGGCAGCAGGTCGGCGATCGTCCGGGACCCGGTGGAACTCGGAATGGTCGTGGTCTCCATGAGTGCTCTCCTCACTCGGCGTGGCAGGACGTGGCCGATCATAGGCCCGGCCGGCCGCGGGTGCGCTCGTTCAGATGGGGTTTGGCACGTCGACGAACTCGTGGCGGACACCGAAGCGCGCGGCGAGCAGGTCACCGAGGCGGCGCACGCCGAAGGTCTCGGTCGCGTGATGGCCGGCGGCGAGGAACGTGATGCCGTAGTCCCGGGCGACCGCCATCGCACGCTCGGCCGGCTCGCCGGTGACGAAGGCGTCCAGGCCGGCGGCGAGCGCGTCGTGGACGTGATCGGTCGCCGCCCCCGAGACGATCCCCACGGTCCGGACGGGGTCCGGGCCCTCGAGGAAGGCGAGGGGCTCGCGGCCGCCGGTGGCCTCGCGGACGCGCGCGACGAGCTGCTCACGGGTGATGCCGCCGTCCGAGAACGTCGCCTGGACGCCTAGGGGTACACCGCGGTGCGGGGCGAAGGGCGTCCAGGTCGTCGCGCCGAGGGCCGCCGCGAGGAGCGCGTTGTTGCCGTGCTCCTGGTGCCCGTCGAGCGGCAGATGGTAGGCGGCGAGCGACATGTCGTGCTCCAGCAGCACCCGCAGGCGCTGGGCGGCGACGCGGTCCAGCGCCCGCGGGCTGTTGTCCCAGAAGAGGCCGTGATGCACGAGGACGAGGTCGGCGTCCAGGGCCGCCGCCCGTTCGAAGAGCTCGAGGTGCGCCGAGACGCCGGTGACGACGGTGCCGACCTCGGCGGTACCGGGCACTTGCAGGCCATTCGGGCAGTAGTCGGCGAAGGCGTCTGGTGTGAGCAGGTCGTCGAGGTATTCGATGAGGGACGGCAACGGCGCCATGATTGGTCTCGATCAGTTGTAAATACCGGTGGTGCGACGGTAAAGTCGCCGTCCAGGCACGACGCCATGAGGGCTGAGCGCTTGTCCAGGGGAATGACAGCTACCGTCACGGCCGCGCCGCTCAGTCTCGCATCGCCACACGCGGTGCGCGGCAGCCTCAGCGATGTCGAGCTCGTCGCCGCGGTCCGGAGGGGGGACGATCGGGCGTTCGAACGCCTGTACGAGCGCTACCACCGGCGGATCGCGTCGTACATCTACGGCATGGTCAGCGACTACGGCCGTGCCGAGGACATCGCACAGGACGTCTTCATGTCGGCGCTGCGCCGGATGCGGGAGACGGACCGACCGATCGCGTTCAAGCCGTGGGTGTACGAGATCGCGAAGAACGCGTGCATCGACCAGTTCCGTCGCTCGCGCCGCACCGAAGAGATCTCGTTCGACGCCGAGGAGGGCCTGGGCGCCGACGACCACGGCCGCCTCATGATGACCGGCCCGACCCCGGACGCCGCGGTCGACCAGAAGATGACGCTGGACCATCTGTGCGGCGCCTTCGGCGGGCTCAGCGACACCCACCACCAGATCCTCGTCATGCGGGAGCTCGAAGGCTTGAGCTACCGCGACATCGGCGAGCGCCTGGGCATGAGCCGCCCGTCGGTGGAGTCCACGCTCTTCCGGGCTCGCCGCCGGCTCACCGAGGAGTACGAGGAGCTCATCAGCGGCCGGCGCTGCCTGCGGGTGCAGGCGATCATCGTCGGCGCGGTGGAGGTCTCGCCGGGCGCCCGCGACCAGCGCCGCGTGGCCGCGCACATCTCCCACTGCCAGACCTGCCGCCGGGCCGCGCATCGGGCCGGCGTCGACATCGCCCCGAACCTGGGCAAGGTCTCGCGGGCCAAGATCGCCGCATGGCTGCCGATGCCGCTGTTCATGCGCCGGCGCATCGACGATGGCGCTGACATCTGCGCCGCGAGCACGACCCACGCGTCGACGCTCGCACAGGTGTCGGCCCAGGTCGGCGCGACGATGGACCCCGCGTTCGTCGGCTGGGCCAAGGCTGCGGTTGCTGCCGCGACGATGGCCATCGTCGGCATCGGTGCCGGCGAAGGCACCGAGCGGATTGCCAACCAGACCGAGCGCGCGAGGCCGGCGATCGCCAAGCAGCACGCGACCCCGTCCGCACGGGCGACCGCGCCTTCCCGCGTCGCCGTCAAGAGCACGCCGGTGGCCGTCGGCACCGCGACGATCGCGGCACCCACGGCCAGGGAGGCGACCTCCGCGGCCGGCCCGTCGCCAGTGGCCGCGTCAGGTGCGGCACCGATCACCGCCATGGCGGCATCCTCCGCCGGTGTTCCCGCCGTCCCGGCCGTGCATGCCCCGACGGTGGTGCCCGCCGGCGCCCCCACCCCTTCCGTGGAGCCGCTCCTCGATCGGCTTGGTGAGGGAGCGGTGGCGGGTGAGGTGCCGGTGCTCGTCGATCCGGTGCTCGTCGATCCCCTCGCGGAGGCGACCGGCGCGGTGCAGTCGGTCGTCGGTATCGTCGGCGGGCGTTGACCACCGACAGCCATTCCGCCGACGGGTTCCTCGAGTCGCTGACCGACACGAGCCTGTACTCGATCGGCGCCTACTTCTGTGATCGCCATCCTGAGCTGATGGACGACGTCGTGGCCGAGAGCGAGCAGATCGAGCGGCTGGGGCTTCAGCGCTGGGCCCAGCGCGAGGAGATCGGCGTCGACGCCGCCTTCCAGACCCTCGTCACCGGGCTGGCGGTGCGCTACTTCAAGGCCGTCGCGGGCGCCGGCCGCTGAAGGCTCCGCGCCGGCCCGCCCACCGGCCGTCGCCGCGGACGCGAACCTGGGATACTGCACGTCCTCATCGGGGCGTGGCGCAGCCTGGTAGCGCGCGCCGTTCGGGTCGGCGAGGTCCCCGGTTCGAATCCGGGCGCCCCGACTGAAGAGCAGGTGTAGACCCGTGTGGAAGGCCCGCGAAAGCGGGCCTTCCGCGTTGTCGGCCGGGTGTCGTGAACCGATGTCGGGACTTCGGACTATGAGGGATGTGCACACGGTGATTGCAGCTACGAGCCGCCGTACTGACGCGGACGCGATCCTTGCGTCGGTGCACGACCCGTACGCGTTCGCACCGGTGTTCGATCGGCATTTCACCGCCATACACCGGTACCTTGCGGCCCGCTTAGGCTCGGACGTCGCAGACGAGCTCGTCGCCGAGGTGTTCGAGCGCGCGTTCGATGCGCGGGGCCGGTACGACCCCGCCTACCCGGACGCGGGACCGTGGCTGTACGGCATCGCAACGAACCTCGTGCACCGCCGCCGCCGGGATGAACGCCGGCGGCTGGCCGCCTACGCCCGGCTTGACCGCGACGCCACGGAGCCGTCGCCGGCGCAGGTTGTCGCTGAACGCGCCGATGCGAGTGCGCTTGCTCCTGCTGTCGCCGGAGCCCTCAAGGCTCTGAAGCGAGGCGACCGGGATGCGCTTCTGCTCGTTGCGTTGGCCGACCTGAGCTACGAGGAGACCGCACGCGTTCTGGACGTTCCGGTCGGCACGGTGCGCTCACGGCTTCACCGAGCCCGCACCACGGTGCGCGCCGCCCTCATCGACAAGGAGCAAGCATGAACGACATCGAGGAGCTGGACGCCGTTCGGCAGCTCAATCCGACGACTCAGCCTTCCGCCGGCGCTCGGGTCGCTGCAGCCGATCGGCTGCAGCAGCGGATCGACCGCACCCACGGCCACCGATCCAGGCGACGCCCGATCGTGTTGGCCGGGGCCGCGACAGCGCTCGCCGTAGCCGGCCTCGTTGCCGTCTCTGTCATCGGCGGCGGGAGCGACAGCCGGCTCGTCGCGCCCGCGGACGCTGCCCAAGCGCTCGGCCGCGTCGCCGATGTTGCCGCTGACCGCCCAGACGCGACGCTGCAGCCGGGCGAGTACTGGTACGTCCAGGATGCAAGCCGCTACCTCACGACCGTCGGCGACTCTCCCCCTTACTCGGCGCTCGGCTCGACCGAGCTGCGCGAGACCTGGACTGATCGGGACGGGAACGGTCGCTACCGAAGCACGAGCACCGGTCAGCCCGAGTTTCTCGGCCCGCGCGACCGGCAGCGCTGGAAGCGCTCTGGCAGCCCGCAGCTCTCCGGACGCGGACCCGGACAGATCGAAACACAGGCGATCCGGAGCTCAGGCTTCACCGCCGGCGCGAGCACCCTGACCTACGAGCAGCTCTCCGACCTGCCGACCGAGGGCAACAAGATGTACTCCGAGTTGCGCAGGCTTGCCGGCGACAGCGGCCCTTCCCCGGACGAGGAGGTCTTCACGATCATCGGTGATCTGCTCCGCAACGACCCCGTCCCGCCCCGAGTCCGTGCCGCCCTCTACCGCGCCGTGGCTTACATCAAAGGCATCCGTCTCGTCGGTCCGGTCAAGGATTCCCTCAACCGCCCTGGCGTCGCTGTCGAACTGGACTCGAGCGGCATGCATCGCCGGCTGGTCTTCGACCCCGACACGGCCCTGCTCCTTGCCGAGCAAGACGTCCTCGCCGAGCGCGTGTCCTACATCGACGCCGACCCTGGCACGATCGTCGGCGACCGTCTTGCCGTCCGCCAGACGATCGTGAGCAGCGACGACGCTCGTCCCTAGGGTCGTCGGGCTTGATCAGCCCGTGGCGCGCAGGATCTTCGCGTCCCAGAAGGAGATGCCGTAGTGCGTGCCGCGGGTGATGCTCCGGATGCGGACGTAGCGGGCCGGACGGGTACGGAACGTCGTCTTCACGGTGCCCGGACCGGACGCGGTCTGCTCCGCTGCCGTGCTCCAGGTCCGGCCGTCCTTTGACACCTCGATCGCGTATCGCGAGGCGTAGGCCGACTGCCAGTTCACCTGGACGCCGCTGACCGCCCGCACGCGGCCCAGGTTGCTCCGCCACCACTGCTTGTCGGCGAACTTGCTGCTCCAGCGGGTGGTGGTCTTGCCGTCGATTGCGCGGCGCGGGCCGAAGCGGCTGCTCTCGCGGCTGGACGCGGCCGCGCCGGCCTGCTTGATGACCCGGGTGGCCCTGGATCTGGTGGCAGCCGGGGCTGCGGGAGAAGCCGCGGCCGGTGTGGCAGAGGGCGTGGCAGCGGGCGCCGGCGTCGGGGCGGGGGCCGGGCTCGAGGCCGGGGTCCCGCCCAGCGGGCCGACCTGCGTCGTGGAGACCGTCACGCGGTCGAACCACAGCGTCAGCGGCGTCTTCTGCTGGCTGGCGTTGATGGCCACGATGCCCGATCGCACGCGGCTGACGCCGCGTCCATAGGTGTTCGGCTGGGTGCTCGACGCGACCTTGGCGCCGTCGAGGAAGACCTCGCTCAGCGCCCCGCCACCCTGGCTCAGATGCTGGTGGACCTCCAGATAGAACCAGCGGCCCTCGGGGATGTCGAAGGGCGCCGCGATCGGGACCTCTTCGACGCCGAGCTTCTGGCGCATGATGCGCGCCTTCTTGTCGGAGTTGTAGAGGATGATCCCGGAGCGGTCGGTGTTCGTCTCATCGACGGTGAAGTTGTCCCAGCGCAGGAGGTCGACCTGACCCTGCATCGAGGCCTTGAAGCCGGGCGGCAGATAGAAGGCGGATCCGTACCAGACGTCGTCGCCGTCCTGCCAGTCGACGTTCTGGATACCGCGGGAATAGCCGTTGGCACCGCCGTTGAAGACGGCCTTGGCCGACTGGACGCCGTCGTAGGCGCGGGACTTGTCGAGGGTCAGCGACCCGGTGGAGGCGTTGGTCTGGTCGAACTCGCTCCAGGCGGGTCCTTCAAGGTGCGCCTGGCGTGGGACGACGGTGGCGTTGGCGGGGCCGGCGACGGCGCCGGCGAGGAAGATTGAGCTCAGTGCTGCGGCGGGAAGGACGGTACGAAGGGAGATCTTGATCACCTTGGGGGTGGGGGTCGGCTTGCCCTTTCAGGGTGGCCGGTGGGAAGGACATCCCAAAGTGTTTGGGGTATTCCGCTGCCCCAGGGGCAGACTGGAGGCCTTGATGCGGGGGCTTCCAGGGGGCACGGCGATCCCCCGTGCCGCACGGTGATCAGGGTGAGGTCGCGCACCGCACCGACGGCGGCTACAGTCGGCGCATGACCAAGTCAGACGACGACCTGTTCGGCCAGGAGCACGTCCGGACGTATCAGGAGACCGACGGTGAACGGGGCCATGAGTGGCGCGGCACGACGATCCTCCTGCTGACCACGACGGGCCGGTCCTCCGGCCAGGCGCGCACGACGCCGCTCATCTACCGCACCGACGGGGATCGCCACGTGATCGTGGCCTCGAAGGGCGGGACGCCCGAACATCCGGACTGGTACGCCAACATGCAGGCCGATCCCGACGCCGAGATCCAGGTCCGCGCCGACAAGATCCCCGTGCGGATGACGGTGGCCGACGGCGAGGAGCGCGCGCGGCTGTGGCACATGATGACCGAGGTCTGGCCCGACTACGACGCGTACGCCAAGCAGACGGACCGGAAGATCCCCGTCGTCGTGCTCGAGCCGCGGTAGGCCGCGTCCTCAGGCAGCTCTCAGGCGTCGCTTAGCGCGAAGCCAGGGAACGGCGCGAGAGTGTCCGTCCATGGCCGCTCCGACCACACCCCCCGCCGCCGCCGCGCAGCCCCGCAAGCCCACGCGCATCCAGCGCGCCCGCCGGGTCCAGCGCCTGGTGGTGACGTGGACCGTGATCGCGTTCGTCGCCGCCTGGGGGGGCATCTACGTCCAGATGCGCGCGGGCAGCGACCCGGCGCTGGGGTCCGGGACGGCGGCGGCGACATCCCTTGTCTCCACGACGACCCCGGACGCCACCACGACGCCCGCGTCCGGCTTCGCGGACACGACCCAGTTGCCGTCCGGCACCTCCTCCCAGACGTCGCAGTCGCCCAGTCCGGTCACGACGTCGCAGTCCTAGCGCCGGGCGCCTCTCGCGGGGTGCGCGCAGGATAGGGTCCGCCGCACGATGCGCCTGCTGTCCTACGCCTACTGGGCGCTGATCTGCCTGACCTGCCCGATCTTCTTCGTCGGCGCCGTGGTCATCTGGCTCGTGACGCTGCCGTTCGACCGCCGCAAGGTCCTGCTGCACCAGTACTCGTGTGCCTGGGCGGTCTTCTACATCGCGATCAACCCGATGTGGAAGCTGCACGTGAGCGGCAGGGAGCACCTGGGCTGGCGCGGGCCGGCGGTCATCGTCGCCAATCACGCCTCGCTCATCGACATCCTCGTCCTGTTCGGCCTCTTTCGTCCGTTCAAGTGGGTCTCCAAGGCCGAGAACTTCAAGATCCCGTTCGTCGGCTGGAACATGCGCCTCAACGGCTACGTGTCGCTGGTGCGTGGTGACCGTGCCTCGGTCGTGAAGATGCTCAGCTTGTGCTCAAGGTTGCTGGCGAAGGGCAGTCCGGTGCTGTTCTTCCCCGAGGGCACACGGTCTAAGGACGGGCAGCTACGCCCGTTCAAGGAGGGGGCCTTCGAGCTCGCGATCGAGCACCAGGTCCCGCTGATCCCGGTCGCCGTGCACGGCACCGGCAGCGCGTTGCCCAAGCACGGCGTGGTGCTCCAGCAGCACGTCGACGCCTGGGTGCAGATCATGGAGCCGATGGATCCCGCGGACTACCCGTCCGTGGCCGCGCTGAGCGACGCTGCGCGCGAGCGGATCCAGACGGCGCTCGCCGCGCGCTGACCGCCGTGCGCGCCGTCAGCCCGCGTTGCCGTTGGCGTGCACGCCGGAGGCTCGCGCCGGTGCGGCCGCCGCGACCCCTGGCAAGCAGATGCGGCAGAAGTCCTCGCCGAACGGCGTCAGGAGGATGCTGCGACGGACGGTCTTGGCCTTGCCGGGGCCGTGCAGGGCGGCGAGCACGTCGGGCTGCGCCTCGAGCACCTGGTAGCGCAGCGGGTCCTCCAGCGGCTCGCGGGAGAACCAGATGAGGCCGAGCCGGAAGAGGTTGTTGAGGTAGGCGGGGACGCGCTCGACGTACCGGACGCCCGCGTTCGGGCCGATCATCGACAGGCCGGGCGCGACCATGTTGGTGCCGATGAGGGGCGAGTTGATGAGCGGCGTCTTGCCGATCCGCACGTCGACGGACGGCTGCGGACCCTCGAGCGTCAGATAGCGCAGGATGCGCGCCTCGTCCGGCGCCAGTTCGCCGATGATGCGCGCGTAGGCCGGGTGGGCGGCCTCCTCGTACCGCACGTCGGTGGACTTGTAAAGCAGGTCCGCACCCTTCTCCTGGAGCGAGCGCAGGTCGCGCGTGGCGGCTGCGGCCGCCTCCTCCACCCCGTCCCGCCCCGCCCCGGGCTCGGCGGCCGTCGCGGGGCGGCGCTCGCGCAGCACCTCCGGCAGGCGCTCGTCGATGGCGGTGATCCCGAGGACCTCGCGGGCGTAGCCGCGCACGCCCTTCTCGACGTCGTGCAGGAGCTCGGCGGCGGACTCGCCGCTGACGGCTGCCCGCACGACCCGGTTGCCGGCGCGAAGGTAGGCGTTGGCCGTCCAGCCGGCGGTGCGGATGCCGGCGCCGAAGCCGATCCGGAGGAGCCCAGGAAGGGCCTTGGAGACGCTCCCCGCGGTGGGGACCGGCCGGTGGGCGCGGTCGTCGGCTGGATCTGCGGGCGGGCTCATCGCTGTTTCATACCCCAAAGATGGCCAGATGGACGAGCCCGCCAGCGAAGCCGAGGACGGCGCCGTGGACGTAGAGCATCCACTCGTCCTCCTTGATCGCCGAGCGCAGCATCTCCTGAAAGTCGACGGAGGCCATCTCGCGCATGCGTGTGGCGATGAGCTCACGGATGAGGGCGCTTTGCTGGGCGTTGAACTCCGGGTCGCCGAGCGGGGTCATCGTGTAGTCGACCGCGTCGATGGCGACCGAGTCGCGGATGGCGTCGTACTCCTTGCCACCCATGGCGACGCGCACGGCGGCTCGGGCGGGGCCGGTGGCGCGGTCCACGGCGGGGCGCATCGCCGTCTCGATCATCTGCCGGGTGCGATCCGCGCGCGGACCCGTCAGCAGCTCGGTCCCGATGTTGTTCAGCGTGACGATCTCGTCGGCGATGAGCTTGGCGTAGATGTCGGCGACCGCGGCCTGGCGGCGCAGGAAGAGCCCATGGAACTTGATGCCCAGGACGTACTTGGGCTCGACTGGGACGAAGATGAGCGACATCGCCAGGAGGTTGGTCAGGTACCCGACCATCGTGCCGAGGATCGGCAACAGCCACCAGTGGTGGAAGGCCTCCGTGAGGAAGAAGACCGGGAGGCCCAGCAGGAAGCCGAGGTAGAAGCCGAAGCTGACCATGAGCTTCAGCTCGCGGTCGCCGATGTCGAGGAAGATCCGGTTGGCGAGCTCCGGGTGCGCCTCCAGGTGCTTGATCACCATGAGCTTGACGTCGAGCAGCTGGTCGATGTTCTCACCGATCTGGTCGGTCACCGCGTGGACGATCTGCGGCAGCTGGGCGCGCACGCGGGCGTGGATCGCGGCCTTCACCCGCGGGGGGACGTCGTGCCACAGCTGCGGGTGCTCGCGCTGCATGATCTGCTCGACGAGCATGTGGATGTCCCGCTCGGAGCTTGCGAGGATGTGCTCGGCGATCTTCTCCGGCTCCAGGCGGTGGTAGAACTCGCCCGGGCTGCCGAGCTTGGAGATGCCCTTGTCGACCGCGATCGACCCCATCTTCGCCGCCCGCGAGGGGACGATGCCCTGCCAGCCGACGCGGCCCCGGATCAGGCCGGGGATCTCCTGAAACCGGCGCGGCAGCAGGCCGGCGACCGTCTTCAGACCCGGCATGGTGAACCCGACGAAGCGGATCGGGTTGAACAGCATCCACACGCCGCTGAGGTTCGTGACGTACCCGATCGCTCCCGTGAACAACGGAATCGTGATGAGACCGATGAGTTGGTCGTGCTCCAAGATGGCTCCCCGCCTGTGCTGACCGGTCGGCCGTCCCGCCGACAGGGCGCCATCCTAATGCGATCTCGAGCAGGCTCCCTCAGCCGGCGGCGCGGACAGCCCGCAGGGTGTCGCGGCGGGCGCGCCAGAACGTCAGGACCACGCCGACCGGGTCGGCGGCGGCGCGCAGGTCCTCGTAGGGCAGTTCCGCGCCGCTGAAGGCCGTGGCGTTCCACAGCGGACCGACCGGCGGGCGTGACCACGGCGTGACGTAGGCGTAGGGCTGGGAGTGGTCGTCATCGCCGGGGGAGATGCCGAAGCCCGCCCGGGTGCCCGCCGCCTCGTTGCCCTCTTCGTAGGCGATGTCGAAGCGCTCCGGCCACAACCGTATGAGGGACGGTGCGGCGTCGGCCGGGGCTTCGGCACGCAGCGTGTTCAGCGTCGCGTCGCCGAACGCGAAGACGGTGGCCAGCATGTCGGCGGCGACGGGGTCGACCGCGAGCGGGGCGTCGGGCATCGGGCCGTGGACGAGCCCGGCGAGCGTGGCCGCCGCGTGCAGCGTCGTGAGCGTGTGCTCGTCGAAGGTGCCGTCGGATGCGCCGATGCTCAGGCGGGCGCCGTCCACGCCGACCCAGCCGCCGTCCGGCAGCGGCGGCGTGCCGAACCCGCCCGGCCGTGCCTCGAGGGCGATCTCGTTCCCGGTGGCCGGCGTGCACGCGGCGGCCAGGATCTGCTCGGCCACGAGATGCAGCGCCTGACGCGTGCACACGAGGGTGGCGGGGGCGGGGGGAAGTGGCATGGTCGGCATGCCCGAGAGTCTTATGCCACGGGACCGCCGTGACAACCGCACACGTAGCTCACAGGCCGTTCGGGGGTGCCGCCGATACCGTCCCAATGGTGCCTCGCTCATCGCTCCCCACCGCCACCGACATCCTGATCGCCGGCGGCGGGCACAACGGGCTCGTGGCCGCCGCGTACCTCGCGCGCGCCGGCCGCAAGGTGCTGCTGCTCGAGCGCAACGCGACGCTCGGTGGCGCGGCGGTCTCGTCGTCCCCGTGGCCCGGCGTCGACGTGCGCCTCAGCCGCTACAGCTACCTCGTCTCGCTGTTCCCGCGGAAGATCGCCGCGGACCTCGGGATCGACGTCCCGCTCGTCCGCCGGCGCGTGCCCGCGTACACGCCGGTCGGCGATGGCGGCGTCCTCGGCGTCCCATCGTCGCCATTCGCGCAGGCGGTCGCCGCGATGGCCCCGCGGCTGTTTGACTCGCTGACGCAGCCGCTGCGTTCGACGGCCGACCTGCGAGCGCTGGCCGGCGACGACGCGACCTGGGACGCGCTCGTCGCCCGGCCGCTCGGCGAGGCGCTCCGCGCGGCCCACGCCGGCGACGACGTCGGGCTGGGGATCGTCAGCACCGACGCGCTCATCGGGACCTTCACGACGATCGACGACCCTGCACGCCTGGCCAACCGCTGCGTCCTCTACCACGTCATCGGCGGCGGGACGGGGGTCTGGGACGTCCCGGTCGGCGGCATGGGCGCGCTGAGCACGGCCCTGGCCGACGCGGCGGCGCGGGCGGGCGCGGACCTGCGGACCGGCGTGCAGGTCACCGCCGTCGACGCCCACGACGAAGGCGTGCAGGTCACGGTCACGGACGGCGACGAGGCGCGCGTCATCAGCGCCGGGACGCTGCTCGCCAACCTCGCGCCCGCGGTGCTGGACGCGTTGCGGGGCGGGCGGGTGCAGCCGGATCCGGGCTCGCCGCCGGAGGGCAGCCAGCTGAAGGTCAACCTCCTGCTGCACCGCCTGCCTCGGCTGCGCGACACGAGCATCGACCCGGCGGACGCCTTCGCAGGCACCTTCCACGTGAACGAGTCGGCGACCCAGCTGCAGGTCGCGTATGAGCAGGCGGCGGCCGGCACGATCCCTGACGTCGTCCCCTGCGAGATCTA
Source organism: Solirubrobacterales bacterium (assembly GCA_025964155.1). Taxonomy (GTDB): domain Bacteria; phylum Actinomycetota; class Thermoleophilia; order Solirubrobacterales; family Solirubrobacteraceae; genus Paraconexibacter. Next base: position 1,743 of record JAOPZJ010000121.1, on the reverse strand, counting down.
CTGCCACTCGCTGAGTGACCCGTCGATCCTCGGACCGCAGCTGCGGGCGGCCGGCGCCCACACGCTGACGTGCTTTGCGCTGCACCTGCCCGCGCGGCTCTTCCGCGCGGACCCCGACCAGGCACGCGAGGCGGCCCTCCGCGCGACGCTGGCCTCGCTGGACAGCGTTCTCGCCGAGCCGATCATGGACTGCGTCGCGCTGGACCCGGCCGGCCGGCCCTGCGTGGAGGCGCGCAGCCCCGTGGACCTGGAGGCGGATCTCGCCCTGCCGGGCGGCCACATCTTCCACCGGGAGCTGCAGTGGCCGTTCGCCGAGCGCCCCGACGAGGTCGGCGCCTGGGGTGTGGAGACCGACCATCCGCGGGTGCTCCTGTGCGGTGCCGGCGCCCGGCGTGGGGGCGGGGTCAGCGGCATTCCGGGACATAACGCCGCGATGGCGGTTCTCTTGCCCACGCGCTGACCGCCGCGGCCATACCGGAAACACCCCACCCGGGCTTATACTCGCCGCGCGTGTCCCCACCGTTCTCCCCCGTGCAGACGCGCCGCACCTTCGAGGAGGCCGTCGACCAGATCGCCGAGCGCATCCAGTTCGGCGAGCTGCGCGTCGGGGATCAGCTGCCGCCCGAGCGGACGCTCGCCGCCCAGATGCAGATCAGCCGTCCGACGGTCCGTGAAGCGCTCAAGGTGCTCGCCGAGTCCGGGGTCGTCGAGGTCCGCCCGGGCCCGACGGGCGGCGCCTTCGTGCTGTCGGAGTTCGTGCCGCGGGTGGTCATCCACCGGCGCAGCGAGCTGCGCCTGAACGAGGTTGGCGGCGTGCTGGAGGCGCGGCGCATGCTCGAGCCACGTGTCGCGCAGCTCGCGGCCGTGCACGCCGGGAGAGCGGACTTCGAGACCATGGAGCGCACCATCGCCCGGCAGGTGCGGATCGCGGCGTCGGGGGACGCAGGCGTCGTCACGCACGAGGACCGCTTCCTCGCGCTGGACCAGCAGTTTCACCTGGCGATCGCCCGCGCGACGGGCAACTCCACGGTCGTCGGCATGATGCGCAGCCTCTTGCGCCGGCTGGACATCGCGCGGGACATGGCGCTCCACGAGCCACCCACGGTCGAGTGGTCGCTGGACATCCACCAGCAGACGGTCGACGCGATCCGCTCCCAGGACATGGCCCGGATCGAGGCCGTCATGGACGAGCACATGTCCGAGCTGGAGCGCGCGTGGCAACGCGACGCCGGCCGCACGCTGGGCAGGGAGCTCCCGGACTTCTTGCGACCGCTCGGGCAGCGGACATAGGACCGGTTCCCGGTCCCCCTGACCGCCTTGGTATGGTCGCCTTACCATGCAGCTCCGGTCGTCCGTCCGCCTTGATGACAAGTACCTGCTCGAGGAGGGGCGCATCTTCCTGTCCGGGATCCAGGCGCTCGTGCGCCTGCCCGTGGACCAGCATCGCGCCGACACCCGCGCTCAGCTGAACACCGGGACCTTCGTCTCCGGGTACCAGGGTTCCCCGCTCGGCACGTTCGACAAGGAGCTGGAGCGCAACGCCGCCCTCTGCGCCGAGCACGACATCCACCTGCAGCCGGGCGTCAACGAGGAGCTCGGCGCGACCGCGGTCTGGGGCAGCCAGCTGGCACCGGGGCTGCCCGGCGCCCAGCGCGACGGCGTCGTCGGCCTCTGGTACGGCAAGAACCCCGGGCTGGACCGGGCGGCCGACGCCATCCGGCACGCGAACTTCTGCGGCGTACC
>JAOPZJ010000114.1 GCA_025964155.1 Solirubrobacterales bacterium | reverse complement strand
GCTCCGGCCTCGGGCTCGCCATCGCCCACGAGCTGGCAGAGCGGATGGACGGCGACCTCATCGTCGAGAGCCAGCCCGGCCGGACGACGTTCACCCTGGAGCTTCCGGCATGACCCTGCCCGCCCGCCGTCTGACGACCGCTGCCGCCCTGGCCACGGCGCTGCTGGCCGCCGGCTGCGGGCGGGGCAGCGACACCCCCAAGACCGCGTCCACCGCGTCCACCGCGGCCGTCGCCGACGTCGCCGCGCCGTCGGCGACCACGACGGTCGAGAAGACCCGCGTCGAGGTCATCAAGGGCTCGGGCGGGGGCGGCTTCGACCCCGCGGGGATCTACCGGCGCGAGTCGCCGGGCGTCGTGACGATCATCAGCGCCGGGCTGAAGGCCAGCGGCATCGTGCCCGGCAGCAACAACGGCGGCGGGCTCGGGTCCGGCTTCGTCATCTCGTCGGACGGCGAGGTTGCGACGAACGCCCACGTCGTGACGAGCGGCGAGGGCGGGTCGATCACCGAGGCAAAGCGCGTGTACGTCCGCTTTCCGGACGGCAACCAGGTGTCGGCGAAGATCGTCGGCTTCGATCCGTTCGCGGACGTCGCGCTGCTCAAGGTGAACCCCGCCGGGTTGCGCCTGCGCCCGCTCCCGCTGGGCTCCACCAAGGGGCTGAAGGTCGGCGCCCCGGTGGCCGCCATCGGCTCCCCGTTCGGCGAGGAGCAGTCCCTGTCGGTCGGCGTCATCTCGGCGACCAACCGGTCCATCGACTCGCTCACCGGGTTCTCGACCTCAGGCGCGATCCAGACGGATGCCGCCATCAACCACGGCAACTCCGGCGGTCCGCTGCTGGCCTCAGGCGGTGACGTGCTGGGCATCAACTCCCAGATCCGGACCGAGAGCGGTGACGGCACCGGCGTCGGCTTTGCCGTTCCGGTCGACATCGTCAAGCGCTCGGTGGATCAGCTGCGGGCCGAAGGTGAGGCGCACTATGCCTATCTCGGCGTCTCCAGCCGCGCGCTGTACCCGCAGGTCGCCGCGCGCTTCCACCTGCCCGTCGACAAGGGCGTCTGGGTCCAGGAGGTCCCCGCCGGCGGACCCGCCGCGAAGGCCGGTATCAGGGCCGGGACCAAAGAGATCCGCTTCCAGGAGGAGAAGTGGTTCGTCGGCGGCGACATCATCGTCGGCGTCGACGACATAAAGATCAAGGACGACGGCGACCTCGCGCAGGGCCTCATCCCCTACCGCCCGGGACAGAAGGTCGCGTTGAAGATCTACCGTGGCGGGCGTCCGATGTCCGTCAGCGTGACGCTGGGCGAGCGCCCGCTGAGCAAGCCTCCCGGAGGTTGAGCGGCCGTCCCCGGGGTAATCTGGGGGCATGACCGACCCCGGGGCCAGGACCCCGCTCGTCCTCGTCTCGAATCGCGGCCCCGTCACCTTCCAGGACGACGGGACCGTCGTCCGTGGGACGGGCGGGCTGGTCACCGCGCTCACCGGCCTGGCGTCCCACCGCCCGGTCACGTGGATCGCGTCGGCGATGACGGCGATGGACGCCATCCGGGCACGCGAGGCCGACGGTCCGATCACCGTCCGCTCCCCGACGGGCGGCGAGTACCAGGTGCGGTACGTCACCTCCGATCCGGAGGCGTACGACCGCTTCTACAACGTCTTCGCCAATCCGATGCTGTGGTTCATCCAGCACTACCTCTGGGACCTCAGCAATGCCCCGGACGTGCGCAGCAACGAGATCGCGGCGTTCGAGTACGGCTACCAGGTGGTCAACGAGGACCTTGCGCGGGTCGTCGTCGAGGAGATCGAGGGCGTCACCGACCCCGTCGTGATGGTGCATGACTACCACCTGTACACGCTGCCGGCAGTCGTCCGCAGGGCGCGGCCCGACGTCTTTCTCAGCCACTTCGTCCACATCCCATGGACGCAGTCGGACTCGTGGCGGGTGCTGCCCAGCCGGACGCGCAACGCGCTCTACGAGGGGCTGCTGGCGAACGACATCATCGGCTTCCACACGACGTCCTACAAGCGCAACTTCCTGCAGTGCTGTCGCGATCTGATGGACCTGGACGTCGACTTCGACGCGGGGCTGGTCCACTTCGAGGGCCGCGACGTGTGGGTGCGCGACTACCCGCTGCCGATCGACGCGGGGGCGACGCAGGCGGTAGCGCGCACCGCGCGGGTGAAGGAGTTCGAGACCGAGCTGCTCCAGCGCCGCCGCGACCACCTGATCCTGCGGGTGGACCGCGCGGACCTCTCCAAGAACGTGCTGCGCGGCTTCAGCGCCTTCGACCTGTTCCTGGACCAGCACCCCGAGTTCCGTGAGCGCGTCACCTTCATCGCCCAGCTCATGCCGTCGCGGACCGACGTTCCGGAGTACGCCGAGTATCTGGAGAAGATCGAAGCGCTCGTCGCCGTCGTCAACCACCGTCACGGCACCCCGGACTGGATGCCGATCCAGCTGAAGCTCCGCGACGACCTGGACGAGGCGATGGCCGCCTACAAGAACTACGACGTGCTGCTCGTCAACGCGATGTTCGACGGCATGAACCTCGTCGCGAAGGAGGGCCCGCTCGTCAACGAGCGCGCCGGCGTGTCGATCCTGTCCGAGAACACCGGGGCGCACGAAGAGCTCGGGGAGTTCGCGATCAGCGTCAACCCGTTCGACATCCAGGAGCTCGCGACGTGCATCCACGGTGCGCTGACGATGGGCATGGACGAGCGGCGGCGGCGGATCACCGGCCTGAAGGAGATCGTCACCGCCCGCGACCCCGGCGACTGGATCGACGAACAGCTCGCCGACATCCGCGCCAAGGCGTCGGCGCTCTAGAAGCCCGACCGCCGGCTCAGGGGCCGCCGAAGTCCCGGTGGCCGGGGACGAACTCGGCGCCGCGGGGCGGTGATGTCCGCTGCGGTACTGGTGTGGCCGTCGGCGTCCGTGCGACCGCGGGACCGGCGGGGCGGGTCGGGCTCCAGGCGGGCGTTCCGGCCGAATCCGGCGTGCGCGCGGAGGTAGCGGTGGAGATCGTCCTCTGCGTCGGGCGACGGGTGCGACGCCCGGTCGCGGAGCCCCGGGCGGGCTTGCGCCGGGCGGTCTTGCGCCGGGCGGTCTTGCGCCGGGCGGTCGTCGCAGGCCGCGGCGCGGTGACCGCCGGCACGACCACGGCCGGGACAGGGGAGGCGGTCATCCCCGGTGGCGTGCCTGGGCCGGCAAGCACCGGGACCGGACGGGCGGGCGGCAGCGAGGGCGGTCGCGCCGACAGATGCGGCCACGCGACCACCAAGGCGGCGAGGGCGATCAGTGCCCCCACCCGGGCGACGTTGTGCCAGCGCACGCGCTCGAGGAGGCTGAGAATGGCTGCACGATCCATGTCTTCCCCCTAGGCCCTGGACGCGCGGCTTCGCCCCCCTTTGCTACCGTCGCTGGCCGTTATGGCCAAGCACAATCCCACGTACGACCTCATGCTGCTCCTCGACCCGGCGATCGAGCCCGAGGCCCGCACGAAGATCCTCTCCGACGCCACTGCGCTCATCACGCAGCACGGCGAGGTGGTGGGCTCCTATGACTGGGGCACGCGCCAGACCACCTACGAGGTGGCCAAGAACAAGAAGGAAGCCGAGTACGACCTGATCCAGTTCCACGGCACGCCGGAACTGCTCGCCGCGCTGAACCGCACGCTGCGCATCACGGACGGCGTCCTGCGCTTCCGCATCATCAAGCTCGCCCCCGGCGTCGGCACCCCGCCTGACCTGAAGGCCACGCCCGCCATGATCCCGACGGCCGCACCGGACGAAGAGCGCCAGGTCGCGCTGTAGCGCCTGCGCCCGCGTACCCGCCCCGCCTGCCCCACCCCAAGCTTCTCCGACGGCCGCCCAGTGCGGCCGTCGGTCGTTCCAGAACTGTCAGGGACGCACAACCGACGCCGACCCTGCAACAAAACACCGCAAGAAGCGGCTGTTTGACCGGTTCGGGACAGCGAGCCCTCCGGCCCTGACCCTAGACTCGAAGACACTCTTCGCTGACTGGATTCACTCTCCCGAAAGGAGCGACGGCACATGGCCGCATCGAACATCAACCGGGTCGTCCTGACCGGCAACCTCACCGCCGATCCCGACCTGCGCACACTCAACAGCGGCATGGCGGTCTGCAAGCTGCGGATCGCCGTGAACACCCGTCGCAAGGACGGCGCCAGCGGTGAGTGGGTCGACAAGCCCAACTACTTCGACGTCACCGTCTGGGGCGGCCAGGGCGAGAACTGCGCCAAGTTCCTCTCCAAGGGCCGGCCGGTCGCGGTCGACGGTCGCCTGGAATGGCGTGAGTGGGAGGACAAGGAGACCGGCAAGAAGCGCCAGTCCGTCGACATCATCGCCGACACGGTCCAGTTCCTCTCCTCCCCGCGCGACGACCAGGGCAGCGGCGGCTTCACCCCGCGCTCGGACGTTCCGGCCGACATGGGCGACTTCGCACCCGCACCCACCCCGGTGGGCGGCGGTGCGCCGACGGCCGACGACGACATCCCGTTCTGAGGTCCCCCGGAACCAAGCCGTGAAGCGACGGGCCCTTCGGGGCCCGTCGTCGTCCGGTCCACCTGGTAGCCCCGACGGCCGCCTTGGGACCGAACCTGCCACAATGAAGGTTCGCGCGCGCCCTCAGGTGCGCGCTCTCACTGACATACAGAGCTTCCAGAGGGACGTCACGACGTGGCCAAGCAGCGCAATGCGGGCAAGACCGCCCGCCGCAAGGACAAGAAGGGCGGGATCGGCAGCGGCCGTCGCAAGCCGTGCCTGTTCTGCAAGGACAAGGTCGAGCAGGTCGACTACAAGGACATCGCCACTCTGAGCAAGTTCGTCTCCGAGCGCGGCAAGATCCGCTCCCGTCGCCTGACCGGCGCGTGCCGTCGTCACCAGAGTCAGGTTGCGGTCGCCGTCAAGCGCGCCCGCGAACTGGCGCTGCTGCCGTACGTCAACGACTCCGGCAAGGACGACCGTGAGACCACGGGCCGCGGACGCCGCGAAGACCGGGGTCGGTAGCCGTGCCTGAAGCGATCCTGCTCAAGGACGTCGACGGCGTCGGCACCAAGGGCACCGTCGTCGACGTGTCCAAGGGCTACCTCCGCAACTTCCTCATCCCGCGTTCGCTGGCCGCCCCGGCCACCAAGGGCCTGCTGGCCCAGGCGCAGGCCAGGACGGAGACCGAGGACCGCGCCAAGCGCGAGGCCTTCCAGCGCGCCGGCGAGTTCGCCGAGCAGCTGAACAAGACGGTCCTGACGCTCTCCGAGAAGGCCGGTGCGGACGGGCGCCTGTTCGGCTCGATCACGAACCAGGACATCGCCGACGCCATCAAGGAGGCGCGCGGCATCGAGGTCGACAAGCGCAAGGTCCACCTCGAGGAGCCGATCAAGAACGTCGGTACCTACGCCGTCATCGTCGAGCTCGGCGACGGCGTCACCGCCTCCGTCAAGACGATGGTCACCGAGGCCTAGCCGGCTTCACCGCGGCATCGCTCTTCGCAGGACCGACGGGACCCGGAAGGGTCCCGTCGTCGTTCCATCAGCCGGAGGTTCGCTGGGGCTCGGCAAACGTCACTCCCCGTCGCCCGCCGCGAGCACCGCCCGACCCAGCCGGATCGCGGCGTCGATGACCAGTTGCGGCGACGGGGGTGGATCCCGCGCCAGGGCATCGCTCAGCATCGCCCGCAGCGCCCCGATGATCGCGGCACCCGCCAGCCCGGCGTCGACGGAGGGATCCAGCTGGCCCGTCCGCTGCCCGTGACAGATGTTGCGTGCCGCGGCGAGCGCCTGCTCGCGCTGGCGCGTGGCGTCCGCGCGTGTGGCGGCGGCCTCGTGGAGCAGGCCGGCGGTGACCGTCCGCCCGAGCGGGTGGGCGTAGAGGAAGTGGACCTCACGCTGCAGGCGTAGCGCCTCGCGCTGCATCCAGGTCGCCTCCGGCTCCAGCGGCGCGTCGAACACGGCCACCGAATAGGCGTCGTAGAAGTCGTGCACGACCGCCTCCACGAGGCCGTCCTTGTTGGCGAAGTAGCGATAGAGGACGCTCTGGGCGACCCCGGCGCGCGCCGCGACGGTCGCGATCTCGAGCCGCCCGCGAGCACCGAGCTCGGCGCTGGCCGCGGCCAGCAGCCGCGCGCGGGTGGCGGCGCCTTTGGCCGTCAGCGACGACCGGTCAGTCACGGGTCATTCCTGACGCGCTCACGAGCCCCTGGCGAACTCGGGCCCGGCAGACGAGCCCCTGGGCGCGGCCTCCGGCGTTCAAGGATGGATGACGTTGGCCGGGTCGGGGCGGCGCTCGGGCGGCGCCTGGCTGTAGTCCCCGAACCGCCCGTCGCGCTCGGCCACCATGGCGCGCACCCCGTCGCGCTCGGCGCGCTGGATGAACTCCAGCGCGTCCGGCGTGTTGCGCATGAGGCCGTCGAGGATCGGGCCCAGCGTCTGCGTGGACGCCAGGCCCATGTTCTCGTAGGCCTGGTTGACGATGAGCTTCATCGCGGCCAGCTGCGACGAGGGGATCGACGCCAGGTCGGCCGCGAGTGCCGCCACCGTGGACTCGAGCTCCGCGAACGGGACGGCCTGGTTGATGACGCCCGCCGCGACCGCCTCGATGCCCGTGAACGGCTTGCCGGTCAGCGCGTACTCCTTCGCCTTCGTCAGCCCCAGGCGATAGAGCCACATGCCCGACAGGTAGCTGCCCCACATCCGGCTGTAGGGCGTGCCGATCACCGCGTCCTCGCTGGCGACGATCAGGTCGGCGCAGAGCGCGAAGTCACTGCCCCCGCCCACGCACCAGCCGTGCACCTGGGCGATCACCGGCTTGGGCGACCGCCAGACGCTCATGAACTTCTGCGTCGGCGAGACGGCCGGAGCGGTGGCGAAGGCGAAGTCCTTGCCGGGATCCCAGGCGCCGTCGGTGGTGATCAGCTCGTCCCAGTGCTCAAAGCCTCCGCCGAAGTCATAGCCGGCGCAGAAGGCGCGGCCGGCGCCGCGCACGACGATGACCTTGACCTGCTGATCGCGCACCGCGTGGCTGACGGCGTCCTCCATCTCGTCGGGCATCGGCGGGACGATGGTGTTCAGCTGCTCGGGGCGGTTGAGCGTGATCGTCGCCACCTGGTCGGCGACGGCGTACAGCAGCGTCTCGTAGGTCGGCGGGTCGGCGGGGGGCGTCATGGACCGACCCTCGCCGATGGCAGGCGTCGCTGTCAAGAAGTGACTTCACTTCTTGACGTACGGCCCCGCAAAGCGGCAAGGAATTGGCGCTCATTGCACGGAGCGGGTGAGTCGACCGGCAAGGCAGGGTGCAGTGGGACCCCCGCCACCGATAGCGTCAGGGACCTCGTGAGCAGCTACCCCTCAGGCGACCGCCGCCCGGCCCAGTCCAACGTCGTCCAGGGGATGGCCCCGCCCCACTCCATCGAGGCCGAGCAGTCGGTCCTCGGCGCGATCCTGCTGTCGGACAAGCCGATGTACCAGTTCGTCGTCGCGGACAACTTGAAGCCGATCGACTTCTACCGCGAGCGCCACCGGCTCATCTTCGAGACGATGATCGAGCTCTGGAGCCAGAGCGAGCCGATCGACGTCCTGACGGTGAAGGAGCACCTGCGGTCGCGCGGCAAGCTCGACGAGGCCGGCGGCGAGGCGGAGGTCGACGCGCTCACCGGCGCGGTCCCGGCCGTCGGTGCGTTGCGCCGCTACGCGCAGATCGTCAAAGAGCACGCACTGCTGCGCAACATGCTGACGACGACGTACGAGATCCAGGCCGCCGTCCACAGCCATGAGCTCGCGCCCCGCGACCTCGTGGAGATGGCCGAGCGCTCGATCCTCGAGGTCGCCCACGACGACCACGCCAAGGACTTCCGCGCGATCGGCGACGTCCTCATCACCGAGGTGCAGAAGCTCGAGGAGCTGTCGCGCTCGGGCACCTCGATGACGGGGACACCCTCGGGCTTTCAGGACCTCGACGCCATCACCGGCGGCTTTCAGCCCGGCAGCCTCACGATCGTCGCCGCCCGCCCGGGCATGGGCAAGAGCTGCCTCGTCACGAACATCGCCGAGAACGCCGCGATCGACCACGGCAAGCCGGTCCTCCTGTTCAGCCTCGAGATGAGCGAATCCGAGCTCGCCGGGCGCTTCCTCGCCTCGCAGGCGAGGGTCAAGGGCGACGACCTGCGCAAGGGCCGTGTGAAGGATGCCGCGTGGAAAAAGATCTTCGACGCCGCCGGCAGGCTCTCCAAGGCGCCGCTGTTCGTCGACGACTCCAGCGACATCTCGATGCTGGAGATCCGCGCCAAGGCGCGCCGGATGCACAGCCAGCACGGGTCCCTGGGCCTCGTGATCATCGACTACCTGCAGCTCCTGCGCCCGGACGGGCGCACCGAGAGCCGCGTCGAGCAGATCGGCCAGATGTCCCGCGGCATGAAGATCCTCGCGGGCGAGCTGCAGTGCCCGGTCATCGCCCTGTCGCAGCTGAACCGCGGGGTCGAGCAGCGCGCCGACCGCCGCCCGATGCTCTCGGACCTGCGCGAGTCCGGGTCGATCGAGCAGGACGCCGACATGGTGACGTTCATCTACCGCGACGAGTATTACCACGAGGACTCCGAGGACCAGGGCATGGCCGAGCTCATCATCGGCAAGAACCGGGCCGGCAGCCTCGACACGGTGAAGCTGAGCTTCCAGGCCGAGTACCCGAGGTTCATGTCCTACGTCCACGACGACGCCTACTCATGAGCCTGTACTGGGAATGCCCGTACGGCCAGTGCGACGGCTCGGGGATCCGCGTCGACGAGGCCCGCGACGTGGCCACGGACTGCCGCTGCCGCGAGGCGCGCAGGCGCGCGCTGCGCACGTCCTCGCTGCGCAGCTCGATCCCGCGCAAGTACCGCGAGGTGTCCTTCGATCGTGCGCCGATGCCGTCGATCGCGGCGGCGGCACCCGCCCAGGTCCGCGCGGTCCGCCAATACATCCGCGACCTCGACGAGAACCTGCGAAAGGGCCGCGGCCTGTGGCTGTACGGCACGGTCGGAACCGGCAAGACGACGCTCGCGATGCTCGTCTCCAAGGCCGCGCTGGACGCCGGGCACGGCGTCGCGATCTACTCGCTGCCCCGCCTGCTCGCGGAGATCCGCACGACCTATGACGACGACAGCGACCGGACCTACACGGCGCTCTTGGACCGCCTGGCCGACGTCGACCTGCTGCACATCGACGACGTCGGGACCGAGAAGACCTCCGACTGGGTGCTCGAGCAGCTGTACTCGATCATCAACGCGCGGTACGAGGAGGAGCGCTCGGTCGTCATCACCACGAACCTCGAGCGCGAAGCCCTGGCCGACCAGATCCACGAGCGCACCGTGTCGCGCCTGGAGGAGATGTGCGAGGTGCTCCCGTTGTGGGGCGCGGACCGGCGGAGGCAGGACCCTGAGCGCGACATCGCGTAGTCACCACCTAGACTTCCCCCCAAATGCCAGGCATCGTCATCGTGGGCGCCCAATGGGGCGACGAGGGTAAGGGAAAGGTCGTCGACCTGCTCGCCGAGCAGGCGGACGCGATCGTCCGTTTCCAAGGCGGCAACAACGCCGGTCACACCATCGTCCGCAACGGGGAGACGTGGAAGTTCCACCTCATCCCGAGCGGCATCCTGTACCCGGGGCTGACGTGCATCATCGGCAACGGCGTCGTCGTCGACCCCGCCGTCCTGCTCGGGGAGATCGACGGCCTGCGCCGCAACGGGGTCGACGTCAGCGGGCTGAAGATCAGCGCCAACGCGCACCTGATCATGCCCTACCACATCGCCCTGGACCATTCCGGCGAGGCGAAGCTCGGCAAGCTCGAGATCGGCACGACCAAGCGCGGCATCGGCCCCTGTTATGCCGACAAGGCCGCGCGTCTGGGCATCCGCGTGCAGGACATGCTCGACGAGAAGATCCTCAAGAAGAAGATCATGGCCGCGCTCGTGCCCAAGCAGCTCATGCTGCGGCCGTTCGAACGCGACCCGGAGTGGGCGCCGAAGCTCGACCTGCAGCAGATGACCGAGGACCTGCTCGCCTACGGCCACCGCCTGGAGCAGCACATCGCCGACACCGGAACCCTGGCCTGGAAGTCGCTGGAGGCCGACAAGCTCGTCGTCTTCGAGGGCGCCCAGGCCACGCTGCTGGACATCGACCACGGCACCTCTCCGTTCGTGACGTCCTCGAACCCGACCGCCGGCGCGGCCTGCACCGGCTCCGGCGTCGGGCCCAAGGCCATCGACGAGATCTGGGGCATCGCCAAGGCCTACTGCACGCGCGTCGGCGCGGGGCCGTTCCCGACCGAGCTGCACGACGAGACCGGCGAGCGCATGCGCGCCGCCGGCCACGAGTACGGCACCACCACCGCCCGGCCGCGCCGCTGCGGCTGGTTCGACGCCGTCGGCCTGCGCTACGCGGTCCGGATCAACACGATGACGTCGCTGGCCGTCACGAAGCTCGACGTCCTCACCGGCTTCGATCGCATCAAGGTCGCCACGCGCTACCGCAGCACGGACGAGGAGGACGCGGCGACCTTCGACACCTTCCCCTACCACCAGACCGTGCTGCACCACTCCGTCGGCGAGTACGAGGAGCTGGCCGGCTGGACCGAGGACCTGACCGAGTGCCGCACGTGGTCGGACCTGCCGACCGCGGCGCGCGAGTACCTGGAGTTCATCGGCGAGGTGTCTGGCGTACCCGTCGTCCTGGCGGGCGTAGGCCCCGGTCGCGAGCAGATCGTCTGGAACGACAAGGCCGCCGAGGCCACGGCGTACGCGCCCGCCGCTGCCGCGTAGAACACCTGTTTCCGGCTTGAGCCGGCGGGGCCCCTTTGTCATCGGGGGCGCCGACCTTTAGGGTTCCGCCCCGTGTTCGGCGTGGGGCGAGATCGCGGCGGGCAGGTGCTGCTCGTCGCCGTGCTCTGCGCCGCCACGGTGGGGTCCGCGTCGACCGCCCGCGGCCGGCAGGGCACCTCGGCGGCCGCGGTCACGACGGACCCATGCTTCGGCGCCGCCTCGCGCGCCCTGGGCAACGGCTGCGACAGCCCGGCCTTGCGCAACGCGGTCGTGCCCACGCCGGGTGCCGCGCAGCGCTTCTCCCCCGCGCCCTGCGAGCCCGTCACCCAGGCGGGCGAGTTGTTCGCCTGCGGCTGGGGCGCGCCGGCTCGGACTGCCGTGCGTACCGTCGCGCTGCTCGGCGACAGCCACGCGGCGCATTGGCGCCCGGCCGTCGAGCGCATGGCCAGGCACAAGAACTGGCGCGGGGTCTCCATGTCCCGCGCGGGTTGCCCGATCACGGCGGCGGTCCCGAAGCTGCAGACGCGGGCGCGGAGCCTGGACTGCATGCGCTGGAACCGCGCGGTCCAGCGCTGGCTGATGGCGCACCCGGCGATCACCGTCGTCCTCGTCTCCCAGCACCGTGGCCGCGTCGTGCCCCGGCGCGGGCAGTCCTCCGGGGCAGCCCTACGACAGGGCTATCTGCGCGCGTGGCGTAGGATGCTGTCGCACCACGTCCAGCACGTCATCGTCATCCGTGACGCACCGCGCGACACGCCCGCGACGCTGGACTGCGTCTCACGCGCCCTTGCCGCCGGGGAGCCGGCCGGGCCGGCGTGCGCGGTCCCGCGACGCTACGCCCTGCCGCCGGATCCTGCCGCGGCAGCCGCCGCCGGCCCCGGCACCGCCCGCATCCAGGTCGCCGACCTGAGCGACGTCTTCTGCGACGACCGCCGGTGCCCGCCGGTCATCGGGGGCGCGCTCGTGCACCGCGACACCGAGCACATGAATCGGCTGTTCGCCGCGACGCTCAGCCCGTTCCTCTTAGCGACCGTCGACCGGTTGTCCGCCACCTGGCGTGACCCCGTGAGGCAGTCCGGCGACTTCCGGCCGCAGAGCAGCGTGGGCACCCTCCCGGGATCGTCGCCGCTGGACCCACCGCGGCCGGCTTCTACTCGAGCAAGTCGCTCTCGGCCACCTCGCGCACCCGCCGCGCCGGGACGCCCATCACGACCGATCGGGGCGGCACGTCGTTCGTGACGACGGCGCCGGCGGCCACGAAGGCCTCCTCGCCTATGACGATGCCGGGCACGAGCACCGCGCCGCCGCCGATCCGACAGGCGCGCTTGAGCGTCGCCCCACGCAGCTCATGGTCCGGCCCGGGGCGCCCGATCGTGTCGTCGTTCGTCGTCATCGCGCACGGCCCGACGAAGACCTCGTCCTCGATCACGCTGAAGGCGGTCACGTAGACCTGGGACTGGAGCCGGACGCGCGACCCGATCACGACGTCGTTGTCCACGCCCGTGCCGCGACCGATGACCGTGTCGGACCCGATGACGGCGCGCTCGCGGATGTACGCCTGGTCGCCGATGATCGTGCGGGCGCCGACCCGGGCGCCGGCGAAGACGACGGCCTGGGCGCAGATGCGCGCGCCGGCCTCGATGACGAGCGGCTCGAACGGGGCGCCCGCCGCCTTGGCCGCCGCGGAGCTGCGGGGATGCAGCGCCGGCGACTTGCCGAGGATGACGCCATCTTGGATGACGACGTCGTCCCCGATGACGGTCCCCTCGTGGATGACGACGTTCGCCCCGAACACCACGCCCGCTCCCACGTGGGCGGTCGGGTGAAGGACGAGTCCGGGCGCATCGGCGTGCATCCCGCGTAGAGTATTGGCAGTCGTGACGAGCCAGAGCGCACACCCCGTGCTGCACGGCGCGGTGCTGGGGCTCGGGATGATCGGCCGCCACCACGCGCGTCTGCTGCAGACGTCCCCCCGCGTCGCGTTCGCGGGCGCCGTCGATCCCGTCGGGGATCGCCACGGGACGCTGCAGGATCCCGCGCGGCTGTTCGAGTCGATCGCGGCGCTGCTGGCGGCCGGACCGGTGGATTTCGCGGTCGTCGCGGTGCCGACCGAGGAGCATCTCGTCGCCGTTCAGGAGCTCACGGCCGCGGGCGTGCACGTGCTCGTCGAGAAGCCGCTGGCCGCGACGGAGGCGGACGCACTCGCCGTCATCGCCGCGGTGGAGGGCGCCGGCCTGCACGGCGCCGTCGGGCACGTCGAGCGCTGCAACCCGGCCTTGCTGGAGCTGCGCCGCCGCCTCAACGCCGGTGAGATCGGCCGCCCGTTCCTCATCGCCACCGAGCGCATCGGCCCCTTCCCGGACCGCATCCGCGACGTCGGCGTCGTCAAGGACCTGGCGACCCACGATCTGGACCTCGTGCGCTGGCTCGGCGGGGCGCCCGTGACCCAGGTGGCCGCCCAGGTCCAGCACCGGATGGGGCGCGAGCACGAGGACGTCATGCTGGCCACCGGCCGCCTGGCCTCCGACGTCGCGTTCAACTGCGTCGTGGACTGGCTCTCGCCCACCAAGGTCCGCCGCACGCGTGTGCTGGGCGAGCGCGGCATGTTCGTCGCCGACACGCTGAACGCCGACCTCGCCTTCTACGCCAACGGCACGGTCTCCAACGAATGGGGCGCCGCCGAGCAGGCGCGCGGTGTCAGCGAGGGCGACATGACGCGCTTTGCGCTCGCGCGCCGCGAGCCGCTGCTCGTCGAGTTGGAGGCCTTCTGCGACCTCCTGCAAGGCATCGAGGGCACCGGCACCGCCGTCACGTTGCGGGAGGGCCTGGAGACCGTGCGCTGCGCCGAGGCGGTCCTGCGCAGCGCGTCCACGGGCAGCGCCCAGGCGCTGGAGGGCTGACCAGGCCGTGCGTGCCGTCGTCGTCGCCCTTGGGAAGATCGGCCTGCCGATCGCCGCGCAGCTCGCGCGCACCGGCCATGAGGTCATCGGCTGCGACGTCGACGAGCGCGTCGTGCACCTGGTCAACGAGGGACGCGAGCCGTTCGCCGGGGAAGCGGGCCTGCAGGCGGTGCTGAGCGACGTCGTGCCGCGCGGCCTGCTGCGCGCCACGACCGACACGGCGGCCGCCGTCGCCACCGGCCCGGATCTGATCATCGCCGTGCCGCCGCTCGTCGTCGATGCCGACGCACAGCCGGACTGGAGCGTGATCGACGCGGTGGTGGCCGACATCGCCCGTGGGCTGGCGGCGGGTACCGCGGCGCGCGGCGCCGGCGCCACGCCGATCTGCGTGGCGATCGAGACCACCGTGCCGGTGGGGACGACGCGGACGCGCATCGCGCCAGTCCTCGGTGACGACGTCCACGTCGTCTTCAGCCCTGAGCGCGTCTACTCGGGCCGGATCTTCGCCGACCTCGCGACATACCCCAAGCTCGTGGGCGGCGTGACCGAAGCGGCCGAGGAACGCGGCGTGCAGCTCTACGGCGCGTTCCTCCCCGATGCCGAGGTCCGCGCGATGGGCGGCGCGGAGGCCGCCGAGCTGACGAAGCTCGTCGAGACGACATACCGTGACGTGAACATCGCGCTGGCGAACGAGTTCGCCAAGCACGCCGACGCGCTGGGCCTCGACGTGGAGCAGGTCATCGACGCCGCCAACTCCCAGCCGTTCAGCCACGTGCACCGCCCCGGCGTCGCCGTCGGCGGGCACTGCATCCCGGTCTACCCGCGCTTCTACCTCTCCGGCGATCCCGGCGCGCTGCTGCCGGCGGTCGCCCGGCACGTCAACGCGTCGATGCCGGCCTACGCCGTCGGGCTCCTGGGCGACGACGAGAGCGGCGTGGGGCATGTCGGTGCGGGGTCACGCGTCCTCATCCTCGGGGTCACCTATCGCGGCGGCGTGAAGGAGACGGCGTTCTCCGGTGCGTTCCCGCTCCGCGATGCGCTCCTGGCCCAGGGGATGCACCCGGTCGCCGCGGATCCGCTCTACGACGCGGACGAGCTGGCGGCGCTCGGCCTGGAGCCCTGGGACGGCGCGTCGCCCGTCGACGCCGTCATCGTGCAAGCCGACCACCCGCAGTACGCGCAGCTGACGCCCGATGACCTGCCGGGCGCGCGCATCGTCGTCGACGGCCGTGGCGTCCTGTCGGACGAGCCGTTCATCGCCGCCGGGGTGACGGTCCGGCGTATCGGCCGGCCGTAGGGCGGGCGGGCCGCGGCTCGGCGGCTGCGTGGAAACACGGTGGATGAAACGCCGTTCACTGCCCCGGCAGCTGGCGGTCGACAGTGCGCGGAACCTCAGGCCCCACAGAGGTGGATGAAACTCCGTTCACATCGCCTGGGGTGAGGGTCAGGGGGCGGGGACGGCCGCTGCGGCGACGAGATCCAGGGCGGCCACCACGCGCGCGGCGGCGTGGCCATCGCCGTAGAGCTCGGGCCGCTCGGCGGGCATGATGCGCTCCAGCGCCGCGATCGCTGCGTCCTTGTCCAGGTCGACGAGCACGTTCCAACCGTTCGTGACGGTCTCGACCCACTCGGTCGTGTCACGCAGCGTGATGCACGGCACCCCGGCGAGGTAGGCCTCCTTCTGCACGCCGCCGCTGTCGGTGAGCATCGCGCGAGCGCGCATGAGCAGCGCCGTGAACGCGAGGTACCCGAGCGGCGGGGTGAGGCGGATGTGCGGGGCGGCCTGCAAGGTGTCCAGCAGCCCGGCGGCGTCCAGGCGCGCGCCTGTCCGCGGGTGCAGCGGCAGGACCACCGGCAGCGGGAGCGCGAGCAGGAGGTCCACGAGCGCCTTCAGTCGCACCGGGTCATCGACGTTGCCGGCGCGGTGGGCGGTCACGAGGACGTACTCGCCGGGCTCGACGGCCGCCTCCCGCAGGGGTACGTCGTCGGCCGCGGCGCGCGGCTGGAACATGTACGCGACGTCGACCATGACGTCCCCGACGAGGACGCGCTCGCCGATGGCCTGTTCGCGCCCGAGGTTGTCGACGGCGGTCTGCGAGGAGCACAGCAGCAGCTGGGACATGTGGTCGGTGAGGACGCGGTTGAGCTCCTCGGGCATGCGGCGGTCGAAGGACCGCATGCCGGCCTCGACGTGCGCGATCGGGATGCCGGCCTGCGCGGCTGCCAGCGCGCCGGCGAGCGTCGAGTTCGTGTCGCCGTAGACGAGCACGGCGTCCGGCCTGCTCTCCACGAGGATCGGCTCGAGCTGCGCGAGCATCCGCGCCGTCTGGGCCGTGTTGGACCCGTTGCCCAGGCGCAGCTCCTTCTCGGGACGCGGGATGCCGAGCTCGGTGACGAAGATCGTCGACAACTCGTCGTCGTAGTGCTGGCCCGTGTTGACGAGCAGCTCCTCGTGGTGCTCGCGCAGCACGCGGGAGACGGCGGCCGCCTTGACGAACTGCGGCCGGTTGCCGATCACGGTGACGAGCTTCACGTGGCGTTCATCGAGCCGGCGACCTGGGCGGCGAAGGCGGCCGCCGCGCGCGCGGTGTGCGACCCCGGCGCCGCGAGCAGCGCCCGGCCGTCGATCGACGACACCGGCTGCACCTCGCGCGTCGTGGAGGCCAGGAAGGCCTCGGTCATGCTCGGCAGGTCGTCCCGGATCGTGATGCGCTCGCGTGCCCCGCAGAGCCCGATGACGTCGCGGCGGGTGATCGACGCGAGGATGTGATCGTCCAGCGGCGGCGTGCAGAGCTCGTCGTCCAGGATGTAGAAGAACGACGACGTCGGCGCCTCCAGCACGCGGCCGTGCGGCGTGCAGAGCAGCGCCTCCTCCGCGCCCGCCTCCTCCGCGACGCGCGTGGCGAGCATGTTCGCCGCGTAGGAGAGCGACTTGACGCCGTCCATGATCCGGGTGGGGGCGTAGACGACCGTCGCCAGGCTCACGGTCAGACCGTGCGGCTTGACCTCCTCCAGGAGCGCCACGCGCCGTCCGCCGCGCGTGAAGAAGACGCGCAGCTGGCCGTCGAACCCCTCGGCCCGCTTGAGCAGCTCGTCGATGTCGGCCCGCAGGGCGCGCAGGTCGATCTCGAGCCTCAGGTTGCCCGCGGACGTCGTGAGCCGCCGCAGGTGGTCCTCCCAGGCGTACGGACGCCCCCGATACAGGCGCACCACCTCGAAGACGCCGTCGCCGCGCAGCAGCCCCTCGTCCGTGACCGGGATCGTGGCGGTGGCGGACGGCGTGATCACGCCGTCGATCGATGCGAGCAGCTCCACGGTTCAGACCTTACCGGCGCCATCCACGCGGACGCGATCGCCAGCAGCGTCTGATCGTCACCCGCGGCGGCCATCAGCGTGACGCCGAAGGGCGGGGCTCGGGTCCCGCGGACCACCGGCACGGCGATCGCACAGAGGTCCAGCAGGTTGACGAAGTTCGTGTACGTCCCGAGGCGGCGGTTGATGGCCACGGGCGCGGCGGCGACCTGGTCGTGCGTCGGGATCGTGGGCGCCGTCGGCAGCATGAGCGCGTGGACCCCGTCGAGCACGGACCGCAGGCCGAGCCGCAACTCGGCGACGCGATGCATGGCGGCAAACGCGTCGGCGGCCGACACCGAGGCCCCGCGGGCCACCACCTGCGCCACGACCGGATCGAGTCCGTCCGGTTCGGCGGCGAGCACGCCCGCCAGTCCCGCGTACCGTTCCGCGAGCCACGGGCCGTCGTAGAGGAGTGCTGCCGCCTCGGCCAGCGGCGCGAACGGGATCGCGGTCACGTGAGCCCCGAGCTCCTCGGCGCGACGGCGAGCCTGCGCCCAGCCGGCACGGGCGTCCCGATCCAGGGCCGCCAACCCGTCGGTGTCGGGAACACCGAGGCGCAGCGTCCCGGTGGGGCAGGCCGCATCCCACGTTGCGGGCGCCTGCGCATCACGGCCATCGGTGCGCGCGTACGGGTCGGCGGCGTCCCGGGCCGCGCAGACGGCGAGCACGCGCGCCGCATCGCCCACGTCGCGGGTGAAGATGGAGATGCAGTCCAGCGACCGGCTGGCGGGGACGACGCCGCGTGTGCTGAGCACGCCGCGCGTGGGCTTGAGGCCCACGATGCCGTTGAAGGCCGCCGGCACGCGGCCGCTGCCGGCGGTGTCGGTGCCGAGGGCGAAGCACACCGTGCCGTCGGCGACGACGACGGCAGACCCGGAGCTCGACCCGCCCGAGACGTAGCGCGGATCCACGACGCTCGCGCATGCGCCGTACGGCGTGCGCGTGCCGACGAGGCCGGTCGCGAACTGGTCCAGGTTCGTCTTGCCGACGAGCAGCGCGCCGGCCTCGAGCAGCAGCGTCACCACCGGCGCGGTCCGCGTCGCCGTGTACGCAAAGCCCGGGCACCCCGCAGTTGTCACGAGGCCCGCGACGTCGATGTTGTCCTTCACCGCGAACGGCACGCCCGCCAGCGGGAGGTCGCGGCGGCCGCACAGCTCCTCCGCGCGCTGCAGCAACGCACCGGCGTCGACGAGGCTGATCCACGCCGGGGAAGGCGGCGACGGGCTCCCCGGTCCGTGGAGCCGTGCGACCAGCTCCTGTGCGGTGTCTGCCGGCGTGAGCGCCCCGCGCGCGTAGCGCCCCAGCAGCGCCGCGATGCCGGGCGCCGGGCTCATCCCTCGAGGACGGCGAGCAGATCCTCGCTGGACGCGACCGCACCGAACACGCCGCCCTGCATCGTGACCATGTGCAGCGCGGCGAGGTGGTTGGCGTGGTCCGTCGCGCCCGTGCAGTCCGAGAGGACGAGGCACTCGTAGCCCAGGTCGTTGGCTTCGCGCATGATCGTGTGGACGCACACGTCGGTCGTGATGCCGGTGAAGACGAGGCTGTGCACGCCACGCGAGCGCAGCTGCAGATCGATGTCCGTCGCGCCGAAGGCGCCCTTCGTCGGCTTGTCGACGATCATCTCGCCGGCGACGGGCGCCAGCTCGGGGATGATCTCCCAGCCCGGCTCGCCGCGGACGAGGATGCGCCCGCAGGGCCCCGGGTCACCGATGCCGGCGCCGATGCGGCGCGCGCGCCACAGCTTGTTGGGCGGGCAGTCCGAGAGGTCGGCGTTGTGACCCTCGCGGGTGTGCAGGACCGGCGCGCGGCGGCTGCGCCACGCGGCCAGCAAACGCTGGGTCGGCGCGATGCCCGCGCGCGTCAGGGCGAGGTCGTAGCCCATCGTGTCGACGTACCCGCCGACCCCGCAGAAGTCCGTCTGCCAGTCGACGAGGACCAGGGCGGTGCGCGCCAGGTCGATCGTGCCGGTGTACGGCCAGGGGTAGGGCTCGCTGGCGACGGTGCCGGCGATCGTCGTGACGGGGTGGCTGTTGGCGCTCATGGCAGGCTCTCCTGGAAGGGGACGGACGCGCTGAGCGCCCGGATCGTGTCGGCGAAGGCGTGGGGCGCGTCGTACTGCGGCAGGTGCGCACACCCGGGGACGGTGATGACGGCGGCACCCGTGCGGTCGGCGAGCGCCGCGGCGACGCGGTGGCGCAGCGGTGCGCTGCGAGCGCCCACCGTGCACACGAGCCGCGCGCCGACCGCCGGGTCCAGCCGCGGGTCGAAGGCGAGGAAGGCC
>JAOPZJ010000073.1 GCA_025964155.1 Solirubrobacterales bacterium | reverse complement strand
GGTCGGCGGCAGGACGAGCACGGCGCACGTGGGTGCGCCGGCTAGTAGCCCAGCGCGAACTTGGCGTCTTCGCTCATGCGGTCCGGCGTCCACGGGGGCATGAACGTCATCGTGACCTGCACGTCGTCCACGCCATCGAGCTCGGTCACGAACTCTTCGATCTGCTCGGTGACCTGCGGGCCGATCGGGCAGCCGGGCGAGGTCAGCGAGAACGTCACGTGGACGTCACCCCCGGTGAGCTCGATCCCGTAGATGAGTCCGAGCTCCACGAAATCGAGTCCCAGCTCGGGGTCGATCACGTTGCTCAGCGCGGCCTCGACATCGTCGACGGTCAACATCGCTCAAGTGTAGACGTCCCCGGTCGCAAGGCTCACACGAGATCCCGTCCCCGCTCCCGGGCCTCACGCCGGATTCCGGAGTCTCATCTTGCACCGCAAGGGGAAGTCTGGAAGGGTCCCGGCCATCGTCTCCTTCAGCGAACAGACGGGCCTCCTGGTCTGCGCCGGCGACGAAGACCGGACCACGCAGGCGCGACGGCGCCGCGCGCTCTCACGATCACTCGCATCCAAGACAGACGTGCTCGTCGACCTCAGCGACCTCGTGTTCGCGGACGCCTCGCTGATGGTGGACCTCGCGATGGTCGCGCGCCGCCTGCGCAAGGCGGGCCGGCGGCTGCGCCTGCAGGGCGCCCAGCCCCAGATCCGCAGGCTCATCGAGATCGTCGGCCTGGACCGCCTGGCCGGCGTGACGATCGAGCCGCTCCCGGCCTGAGCACCGGCCCGACCGGCGGACGTTCGCGGCTACCCTTGGACGAGCATGCCGCTCCTGATCCTCGCCCTCATCGTCGTGCCGCTCGTCGAGTTGTACGTGATCATCCAGGTCGGTCAGTCCATCGGCGTGATGTGGACGATCGCGCTGCTGCTGGCGGACTCGATCCTCGGCGGCATCCTCATGCGCTCCCAGGGTCGGCTGGCGTGGCGGCGATTCACCGAGGCGACGGCCGCGGGCCGGATCCCCGCCCGCGAGGTCCTGGACGGCGCTCTCGTCATCTTCGGGGGCGCGTTTCTGCTCACGCCGGGATTCGTGACCGACATCTTCGGCGTCGCGCTCCTGGCGCCGCCGACGCGGGCGCTCATCCGCGGGCTGATCCTGCGCAGGTTCACCGCCGGCGTCGCCGGCGTCTCGGCGCAGCAGTTCGCACAGCGCCGTCGCGCACCGGGCGCCGCCGGGGGCCGACGGGACTTCGACGTCGAGGGCACCGCCTACGACTCAGACCCGCCGGTGCTCGGCCGCGACGCACCCTGACGGCGGGGGCACGAGAATGTCGGGCATGTCGATCACGAGCGCGCACGAGCGCCCGCAGCCGCCGACGTCCTCCGCCTTCGCCGATGCCGTCACGTTCTCCTTCGGCGACGCCGCCGCCGACGTGTTCGGGGTGACCCGCGTGGGGCTCTCGACCGGCGAGGACGGAACGCCGCAGGGCAGCGGCCTGGCGATCGTCTTCGCCGGTTCAGAGCCGGTGGCGATCCGCGCCGCCGGTGGGCTGCCCGCCGCCGCGGCGACCTTCGAGGCCGTCGACGCCGCGGGTGTCCGCACGGCCACCGTCACCGACCTGGGCGAGTGGACGGTGCAGTTCGTCAGCGAGGACTCGACCGTCGCGCTGGACCTGCGGTTCACGGCGCTGAGCGAGCCCGCGGAGATCCCCGCCGACAGCGCGGTCGGCGGCTTCGGCGGCATGCAGGGGTACGAGCAGCTGTGCCGCGTCACCGGCACCGCGCGGGTGCGCGGCGGGACGCGGACGATCGACTGCCTGGGCCAGCGCGGCCACTCGTGGGGCGCGCCGGACTGGGACGGGATCACGATCGCGCGCTCCATCAGCGCGTGGGTGGGCGCGGATCTCGGGGTCTCCATCACCGCCGTGCGTCCCCTCAAGGCCAAGAGCCACGCCGACGAGGCCCTGCAGGCTGCGGTCTTCGCAG
Source organism: Solirubrobacterales bacterium (assembly GCA_025964155.1). Classification (GTDB taxonomy): domain Bacteria; phylum Actinomycetota; class Thermoleophilia; order Solirubrobacterales; family Solirubrobacteraceae; genus Paraconexibacter. Next base: position 1,252 of record JAOPZJ010000073.1, on the reverse strand, counting down.
CGCGGCAAGGGACGGACGGCCTCGCGGCTGCGATCCTCCCGGAGGACACACGCCTCTCCACGACATACGACGCCGAGGGCCGTCAGCGACGCGCGGGCCTGGAGCTGTACGAGGACGAGGACGGCTACCCACACCGCGGGGCCGGCGACGTGATCTGCGGCACGTCGGTGGACCTCGGTCGCCTGCGCCTGGATTGCTCCTTCTTCCGCTGGCGCCTGGACGGTCGTGAGGGCGTGGGCCGCTACGACATCCTGCGGCGAACGGAGGACCTGTGATGAGCACCCCGATCACGACGGTCATCAGCGACTACGGCGGCGTGCTCACGTCCCCCCTGGCCGGCGCCTTTCTGAGGGTCAACGAGCGGCACGGCATCCCGGACGAAGCGCTCGGCGCGGCGATGGCCCGCGCCGGCGAGCGCGTCGGCAAGAACCTGCTGGAGGAGCTGGAGTGCGGCCGCCTCAGCGAGCCAGACTTCCTCGCGCTGCTCGGTGCCCAGCTGTCCGCGGATCTCAGCCGTGAGCTGGACCTGTCGAAGTTCTCCGAGCATTACTTCGAGGGCCTGTTCCCGAACGTCCCGATGATCGGCGAGCTGGCCGCCGTGCGTGCCGAGGGCTACCGCATGGCCCTGCTGACGAACAACGTGCTCGAGTGGGGACCGCGCTGGCGCCCCATGGTGCCGGTCGACGAGCTCTTCGACGACGTCGTGGACTCCGCCCACGTCGGGATGCGCAAGCCCGACCCCGCGATCTACGTGCTGGCGTGCGAGCGCTTGAGCGTCACGCCGCACGAGTGCGTCTTCATCGACGACTTCCCGCACAACTGCGAAGCGGCCGAGGCGCTGGGGATGACCGCCGTCTGGCTCCAGGACACACCGGGAGCGATCGCGGAGCTCCGACAGGTGCTTGCCCAGCGTGGCGCCCCGCCGCGTGCAGGGCGGCCCGTGGCCGGGTAGGAGGTCGGCGTGCTCTCCTTCCTCATCGTCATGGCCCTCAGCGGGCTCATCACCGGGGCGCTCGCTCGCCTGTCCCTCCCCGGACCCGATCCGATGTCGATCCTGGCGACGATCGGGCTCGGCATCGCCGGGTCGATCATCGGCGGGCTCATCGTCTACGCCATCACCGACGGCAGCTACGGGGCGGGCCTGCCGGTCAGCGTCGCCTGCTCCTCGGTGATCCTCTACCTCGTCCGCCGGCGGCGGGGCGGCGGGCTCACGCGGCCCAGCGCGCCGCGCTAGCGCGGCGCGCGCTCGCCC
>JAOPZJ010000046.1 GCA_025964155.1 Solirubrobacterales bacterium | reverse complement strand
TGCCGACGCGGAGGTCGCCGAGGCCGAGGCGGCCGCGGCCGGCGACACGGGCTTTGACCCGGACGACGACGTCGGTGTGGAGATCGAGATCACGCCCGCGGGCAAGGCGATGAAGCGCCTGTCGCTCCTGTCCGGTGGGGAGAAGTCGATGACCGCCATCGCGTTCCTCTTCAGCGTGTTCCTCGCCAAGCCGTGCCCGTTCTACATCCTGGACGAGGTCGAGGCCGCGCTGGACGACCTGAACATCGGGCGCTTCCTGGACCTCCTGGAGACCTACGCCGACCGCGCCCAGTTCATCGTCGTGACCCACCAGAAGCGCACGATGGAGGCGGCCGACACGCTCTATGGCGTGACGATGGGCGACGACGGCGTCTCGAAGGTCATCTCACGCAAGCTGCCCCCGCGCGAGGTCGTCGCCGATGCCGTCGGCCGCCGCGCCGCCGAGAGCCCGGCGTAAGCTGCCTGGCGAATGGGCAAACGCGCGCGCCGCAAGGGCATCGAACCGGAGGAGGGCAACGCCGCAGCGACTGAGGAGGGCGTGCCCGACGCGGCCGAGGCCCACGGCCCGCCGCCCCTCGAGCCCGACGCACGGCTGCGCGAGGTGTCACTCCTCGTCGAGGAGGTCGACTACGTCTACCAGCTGTACCGCTGGATCATGCTCACCGGTCAGGTGCCCAAGGCGCAGGAGTGGCTGAAGAAGGAGCCCTGGCCGCACCCGGACTATGTCATCGACGTCTTCGGGTCCTGGGAGAAGTTCCTCGCCCACGCCCATGTCACCGAATCGCCGCTGCTCGCGCGCCTGAAGGCCGCCGACGCCGCGGAGAAGGACATGGCGGCGGCGCGCAAGCAGGTCGAGAAGGAGCTCTCACGCGTGGAGGACCTGCGCCGTCAGGTGCTCACCGCCCGCCACGCCCGCGAGGCGGCGGAGGCCGAGCGTGGGGAGGAGCGGGCGCGCGCCGACCGTGCGCAGCGGGCGCTGGACGCCGCCGAGACGCGAGCGACTGCCGCCGAGGCCAAGCTCCACGAGCGCACCGCCGCCCTGGAGGCGGCGGCCAGCGCCGCCGCGGCTGCGCCGGACGAGCGGGTCACCGCGCTCGCGGACGAGCTCGACGCCGTGCGCGCACACCGCGAGGAGCTGCTGCGCCAGGTGGAGGAACTGCGCGAGCAGGCTGCACAGGACGCCAGAACCGTCGCGCGCCTGTCCACGCTGCTCGCCGAGGGCGCCGGCGCCGCGCCCGACGTCGTCGGTGACGACCTTGAGCCGCCGGTCACGGTCCTGGCGGCCGTCCAGCGCGCGGCGGACACGAGCGCGCACCTGCACTTCACCGCGGACGCGTTCACCTCCGCCGCCGACAGCCCGTACCGGCGCCCGGCGGAGATTCTCGAGACGCTGGCGGTCCTCGACGAGCTCGCCGGCCTGCACGCCGACCCCGATGGGTTCGGCCGCTCGCTGACGCAGGCGGCGACCGAGCGTGGCCTGACGTACAAGCACGATGTGTCCGAGACCGCGCGCTCCCGCCACCCCCACGAGTACTCCACGACCGTCGAGGATCAGCGCGTGGACCTTGGCCCGCACGTCGCGCTGGGCTCGGGGTCGGGTGCGGGCTTCATCGCGCGCATCTACCTCCACGTGGCCGACGGCTCGGGCAGCGTCCCGCGCGGCATGTACGTCGGGCACGTCGGCCGGCACCTGCCGGACACGACGACCTGACAGCCCAGGAGGCGCAGTAGTCGCCGGGAGTCACGGCACCCCGGAAGGCGAACGGAGCTACAGCGCCTTCTCCCCGAAGAACGACGCCACCGGGTTGGCGTTGAAGTTCGCGATCGGCGCATAGCCCTCGGACTCGTACAGACGCTGCGCGTGTGGCTGCCGCGGCCCGGTGTCCAGGCGCACTACCGTGTAGCCGACCTCGCGCGCGAGGTCCTCGAGGGCGGCCAGCAGGGCGCGGGCGACGCCCTGACCGCGTGTGGCCGGGGTGACGAACATCTTCTTGATCTCGCAAGCGCCGTCCGGGAGGCGCTTGATTCCGCCGCAGCAGATCGGCTCGCCGTCCCGCCAGCCCACGATGAAGGCCCCACCGGGTGGGCTCAGCTCCGCCGGGCCGGCCTTCGGCATCTCGGGCCCGTCGAGTGCCTGCCCGTCGTAGATCGCGGCGATCTCGTCGCGCATCGCCTGGACCAAGGCGCCACCTTCGCCGCCGTCCACCCGTGCGGGCCGGAAGTCGATGCCTGTCGTCATGTGGGTATCTTCGCCGATCAGATGGCTCGCGACTGGCAAGACCTGTTCATCACGGCCGCCGGCGCCGGCGCCCGCACCGCGGAGGCCGACACGGAGGCCACCCCCGAGAAGAAGCGGCGGTTCTTCCGGCGCCTGCGCGAGAACATGGCCAAGACACGCGAGGCGCTCGGCGCCGAGCTGCAGGCCACCCTCTTCGAGGGCGACATCGACGAGGAGACGTGGGAGCGTCTGGAAGAGGCGCTGATCATGGCGGACGTCGGCGCGGCGACCACCGCCCGCGTCGTGGGCCAGCTCGAACAGGAGGCGACCGACGGCGGCCTCGTCGGTGGCGAGGCCCTGTCGCAGCGCCTGACCGAGCTGCTGGCCGACATGGCCCGCGTCGGCGACGGGCGCATCGACGTCAGCCACGCCCCGACCGTGATCATGGCCGTCGGCGTCAACGGAACCGGCAAGACGACGACGATCGGCAAGCTCGCCTGGCACCTGCAGCAGGAGCTCGGGCTGACGGTCGTCCTCGGCGCCGCCGACACCTTCCGCGCCGCCGCGACCGAGCAGCTGGTGCAGTGGGCCGCCCGCGCCGGCTGCGAGATCGTCACCGGCCCGGAGGGCTCGGACCCCGGGTCGGTCGCCTTCGAGGCCGTCAAGCAGGGCCGCGAGCGCGGCGCGGACGTCATCATCATCGACACCGCCGGGCGCCTGCACAACCAGGAGCACCTCATGGAGGAGCTGGCGAAGATTCGCCGCGTGATCGGCAAGCAGATGTCCGAGGCGCCGCATGAGACGCTGCTCACCGTGGACTCCACGACCGGGCAGAACGGGCTGCGCCAGGCGCAGCTCTTCTCCCAGGCGGTCCCGGTGGACGGCATCGTCCTGACGAAGCTCGACGGCACTGCCAAGGGCGGCATCGCCCTCGCGATCGCGGCGGAGACGGGGATCCCGGTGAAGCTCATCGGGATCGGCGAGGCCCTGGAAGACTTGCGCCCGTTCGACGCCGACGACTTCGCCGCGGCGCTGCTCGGGCGCGGCGAGTAGGTCATCGCCCGGCGCGGCGTCCCTGTCGCGCGTTGAGACTCCAACGAGACGACAGGGGTCGGTGGCTCAGCTAGGCTCAGCGGCACATGGATCTGTGGGTGCTCTTCGTGATCGTCGGCTGTCTGCTCGGGGCGGGGGAGATCCTCAACACGAGCTTCTTCCTCGCACCGTTCGCGGTGGCCGCGTTCCTGGCCGCCGCGGTGGACGGCGCCGGCGGCCCGGAGGCCGCATCGATCGCGACGTTCGTCGTCGCCTCGGTCGTGCTCTTCGTCTTCGTGCGGCCGATCGCTCGCCGGCACACGCAGATGCCGCTGCTCTCCCGGACCGGGACGGACGCCCTCATCGGCCAGCGAGCGCTGGTGCTGGAGGAGATCTCGAACCTCGAGGGGGTGGGCACGGTGAAGATCGGCGGCGAGATCTGGACGGCCAGAGCGGCCGACGAGGATCATCAGATCGCGGCGGGGACACGCGTGCAGGTCATCGAGATCAGGGGCGCCACGGCGCTCGTCAGCGAGCTGTAGACGGGTCGCCCGGAGCCGCGCCCCACCTCACCTTCACCCAGCCAGGACACCAAAGGAACACCAATGGCAAGTCTCATCGTCGTCGTCGTCCTTGTCGCTTTCGTGCTGTTCGTCGCCGCGCGGACGGTGCGCGTCGTGCCGCAGGCCCGCGCGGGCGTGGTGGAGCGCCTCGGGCGCTACAGCCGCACGCTGACGCCGGGGCTCACGATCGTCGTCCCGTTCATCGACAAGGTCAAGCCGCTCATCGACCTGCGGGAGCAGGTCGTGGCCTTCCCGCCGCAACCGGTGATCACCCAGGACAACGTCTCGATCGGCGTCGACACGGTCCTGTACTTCACCATCACCGACCCGCGGTCTGCCGCCTACGAGATCGCCAACCCCCTGCAGGCGATCGAGCAGCTGACGGTGACGACACTGCGCAACGTCATCGGCGGCCTGACGCTGGAAGAGACGCTGACCTCGCGCGACCAGATCAACACGGCGCTACGTGTCGTCCTGGACGAAGCGACCGGCAAGTGGGGGATCCGCATCAACCGCGTCGAGATCAAGTCGGTCGACCCGCCGGCCTCGATCCAGGAGGCGATGGAGAAGCAGATGCGTGCCGAGCGTGACCGTCGCGCCTCGATCCTCACCGCCGAGGGCGTCAAGACGTCGGCGATCCTCACCGCCGAAGGCGAGAAGCAGTCGGCGGTGCTGCGGGCCGAGGGTGCCAAACAGGCGGCCATCCTGCGCTCGGAGGGGGAGGCCAAGGCGATCGACACCGTCTTCAAGGCCATCCATGACGGCGCGCCCGACGAGGCGCTGCTCAGCTACCAGTACCTGCAGATGCTGCCCCAGTTGGCCAAAGGCGAGGCGAACAAGCTGTTCATCATCCCGAGCGAGTTCACGCAGGCGCTCGGCAACATCGGCAACGCGGTGGGCAACGCGGTCAAGGCCCCGTCGGCTCCGAAGGCGCCGCTGCCGCCGTCGGCTCCGCTGCCCCCGCCGGAGTAACGGAGGCGGACCGTGGACCTCGTTGCGCCCGACATCGACGCGTACGCGGACGCGCACACGTCCGCACCGCCCGCGTACCTGGCGACGCTCGACCGGGAGGCGCGGGCCGAACTGCCGTACGCGGCGATGCTGAGCGGCCCCGTGGTGGGGCGCTTCCTGGAGACGCTCGTCGCGTTCCGGGGCGCCCGCATGGTGCTGGAGATCGGCACGTACGCGGGCGGGTCGGCACTCTGGATGGCCCGCGGCCTGGCGGACGGCGGGCGGGTCATCACATGCGAGATCGACGAGCGGCACGCGACGTTCGCCGGCCGGCACTTCGCGGCCTCACCGCATGCGGACCGCGTGGACCTGCGGGTAGGTCCCGCCCTTGACACGATCGCCGCCCTGCCGGGCCCGTTCGACCTCGTGTTCATCGACGCGGACAAGGCGGGCTACCCCGCGTACCTGGATGCGGTGCTGCCGAAGCTCGCCCCCGGTGGCCTCGTGGTCGCCGACAACATGCTGCGCGACGGGGCCGTCCTGGAGGCGAATCCAGACGAGGGGACACGCGCGATCCAGGCCCTCAACGACCGCGTGTCGTCGGACCCGTCGCTCGTCGCGACGCTGCTGACCGTGCGCGACGGCCTGATGTTGATCCGCCGCGCGTAGCACCACGTCCTAGACTGCACGGTCCGTGTTCGACACCCTCTCAGAGAAGCTCCAGGCGACCCTGGCCGACGTCCGTGGCCATGGGACGCTGACGGAGGACGACATCCAGAAGGCCATGCGGGCGATCCGCCTGGCGCTGCTCGAGGCGGACGTCAACTTCCAGGTCGTCAAGGAGTTCACGTCCACCGTCCGCGAGCGCTCCATGGGCGCCGACGTCATCGGCCAGCTGAACCCCGGCCAGCAGGTCGTCAAGATCGTGCACGAGGAGCTGGAGACCCTGATGGGCGGCTCCAGCGCCGGCATCTCGTTCTCGCCGCGCCCGCCCACCGTCATCCTCATGGCGGGTCTTCAGGGCTCTGGCAAGACGACGGCGACCGCCAAGCTCGCCAAGCACCTGGCCAAGGAGCATGGCTCCTCCGTCGCCGTCGCCGCGTGCGACGTGTACCGCCCGGCGGCGGTGGACCAGCTCGTCAAGGTCGCCGGCCAGGCCGGCGCCACCGTCTACGAGCAGGGCACCGATCGCAACCCGGTCGACATCGCGCGCTGGGCGCTGGACCAGGCCAAGCAGGACGGCAAGGACGTCCTGATCGTCGACACCTCCGGGCGCCTGCACGTCGACGAGGCGCTCATGCAGGAGCTCAAGGACATCCGCACCGCGGTCCGGCCGCACACCATCCTGCTCGTCGTCGACGCGATGACCGGCCAGGACGCGGTGAACGTCGCCGAGCAGTTCGGCGAGGCCGTCAACTTCGACGGCGTCGTCATGTCCAAGCTCGACGGCGATGCCCGCGGCGGCGCCGCGCTGAGCGTCAAGGCCGTCACCGGCAAGCCGATCCTTTTCGCGTCCACGGGCGAGAAGCTCGACCAGTTCGAGCGCTTCCACCCGGACCGCATGGCTCAGCGAATCCTCGGCATGGGCGACGTCATGTCGTTCATCGAGAAGGCCGGCGAGCAGTTCGACGCCGACCAGGCCGCCGAGATGGAGCGCAAGCTCCGCCAGAACGACTTCACGCTGGAGGACTTCCTCGGCCAGCTCAAGCAGATCCGCAAGATGGGCCCGTTGACCTCGCTGCTGGGCATGATCCCCGGCTTCGCGGGCCAGCAGATGAAGAACATGAAGGTCGACGAGAAGGAGATGGATCGCGTCGAGGCGATCATCCTCTCGATGACCCGCGAGGAGCGCCGGCGCCCCGAGCTCATCAAGGGCTCACGGCGTCTTCGGATCGCCAAAGGGTCGGGCGTGACCGTCCAGCAGGTCAACCAGCTCGTCAAGCAGTTCGCCCAGATGCGGAAGGTCATGAAGCAGCTCGGCAAGGGCCGGATGCCCGACATGCAGGCCCTGATGCGCCAGGGACGCTAGCCCAGCTCGTCCAGCCGGCGCTCGAGGAAGTCCCGCTCGCGCCGGTTCCGCGCGCAGGCCAGGGCGCCCCGGTAGGCCGCGGTCGCCTCGTCGGTCCGGCCCATGCGGCGCAGCAGGTCCGCGCGGGCGGCGTGCAGGAGGTGGTGGTCGTCCAGGCCCGGCACGTCGTCCAGGAGGCGCAGGCCGTGCTCCGGTCCGTGCGCCATCGCGACGGCGACGGCGTGGTTGAGCGCGACCACCGGCGTGGGGGCGAGGCGCAGCAGCTCGTCGTAGAGCGCGACGATCTGGGCCCAGTCGGTGTCCGCTGCGGTCGGCGCCTGGGCGTGGAGCGCCGCGATGGCCGCCTGCACCTGGTAGGGCCCGGGACGGCGCAGGCGCAGCGCCCGCTCCAGCAGCGCGGTCCCCCGGTCGATGGCGGCGGCGTCCCAGCGCGAGCGGTCCTGGTCGTCCATCAGGACGAGGGCGCCGTCGGCGCCCACGCGCGCGTCGCGCCGCGAGTCCTGCAGCAGCATGAGCGCCGCGAGGCCGAGGACCTCGGGCTCGTCCGGCAGTAGCACGGCGACGAGCGTCGCCAGGCGGGTCGCCTCCGCGCAGAGCTCCGGTCGCAGCAGCTCGTCCCCGCTGGTGGCCGCGTAGCCCTCGCGGAAGATGAGGTGCAGGACGGCGAGGACGGCCTCGAGGCGGTCGGGCAGGCGGTCGTCGGTCGGCACGCGGAAGGCGATGCCGGCGTCGCGGATCTTCCGCTTGGCGCGGACGAGGCGCTGGGCCATCGTCGTGGCGGGCACCCGCAGGGCCCGGCCGACCTCGGCGGCGGTGAGGCCGCCGACCGCGTGGAGGGTCAGCGCGACGCGCGCGTCCAGGGCCAGCGCCGGGTGCGCGCAGGTGAAGACGAGCGTCAGGCGCTCGTCGCCCAGATCCTCCAGCCCGCCATCGGCCAGCTCCAGCTCGCGGTGGGCGGGCAGCGCCTCGGCGAGCTGGCGGTAGCGGTCGTCGGCGGTGCGCCGCCGCCGCACGCGGTCGATCGCTCGGTTGCGGGCCACGCGGAACAGCCAATCGGCCGGCCGCTCAGGGACGCCGGCCTGCGGCCAGCGGTCCAGCGCGTGCGCGCACGCGTCCTGCAGGACGTCCTCGGCGAGCTCCAGGTCGCCGAGCGTCCGGGCCAGCCCGGCCAGGACCCGTGCGCGCTCGGCGTGGAGCACGCGCTCCAGCGCCGCCGCGGCGTCAGGCGCCCTGGGGTGGCCGGTCGGCGGCGTTCCGGGCACCGGTGTCGATGATGGGGCGGACCTCGACCGAGCCCTCGTGGGCCGTCGGGCAGCTCGCGGCGAGCTCCAGCGCCTCGTCCAGGTCGGCGCAGTCCACGATGAAGTAGCCGCCGAGCCACTCGGTCGTCTCGGTGAACGGCCCGTCGGTGTTGAGCGTCGCCCCGTCGCGGACCCGGACCGTCGTCGCGGTCTGCGGGGCGTGCAGCGGGTCGGAGGCGACGAGCACGCCGCGGTCCTGGCAGCGCTGGTGGAACTCGGCGATGGCGCAGAACGCCGCCGTGGCCTCGGGGGTGCCGGGCTCGGGCCGGTCCTGGATGTAGAGCAGCAGCATGTAGCGCATCGTCGTCTCCTGGTGGTCAGGTCGGTCGGGATGACCGGCCTTCCGGTGAAGACGAACGGGAGGGCTCCCGATCGACAGGGACGACCATATAGGCGCCGCTGCGGCGGGCCCGCTAACCTCCCTCGTCGGTTTATCGCAAGTCTTCGAGAGGAATCACGTGGCAGTACGACTTCGCCTCACCCGTGTGGGTGGGCACAAGGATCCCGTTTGGCGCGTTGTCGTCTGCGACGGGCGCGCCCCGCGCGACGGGCGCATCATCGAGACGGTCGGGCAGTACAACGCCCAGACCGAGCCGTCGACGATCGTCCTCAAGGAGGACCGCATCCGCGAGTGGCTCTCCAAGGGCGCACAGCCCAGCGACAGCGTGCGCAAGCTCATGCGTACCCAGGGGATCAGCTAGCCCCCGATCGTGCAGGAGCTGCTCGAACACCTGGCGCGCCTCCTCGTGGACGAACCAGAGCAGGTCGCCGTCGAGCAGTTCCAGGAGGAGGACGGCACCGTGGTGCTCGAGCTGTCGGTCGCCCCGGACGACTACGGCCGGGTCATCGGGCGCGGCGGGCGCACCGCCAACGCGCTGCGCACGGTCCTCAAGGCCGCCGCCGTCCCCCAGAAGCGCCGCGTGCTCGTCGACATCGTCGACTGACGTCCCGGTGACCGCCGCCACATCCGACTGGCTCGAGGCCGGACGCATCGGCCGCCCGCACGGCCTCGACGGGTCCTTCCACGTCACGCTCCCGCGCGCGGTCCTCTTGACCGACGGCGCCGTCGTGCGCGTCGGGGAGCAGGAATCGGAGATCGTGCGGCGCTCGGGGACCGACGAGCGGCCGATCCTGCGGCTGGCGCTCGCCTCCTCGCGTGAGGCCATCGAGGAGCTGCGCGGGCAGGCGCTGACCGTCCCGCGGTCCGTCGCCCCGCCGCTGGAGGAGGAGGAGTGGTACGCCGCGGACCTCGTCGGCTGTGAGGTCGTCGACGCCCAGGCCGGCGTGACCGTCGGCCGGGTCCGTGAGCTCATCGGCCTGCCGTCGTGCGAGGCCCTTGCCGTGCCCCGCGAGACCGGCCCCGAACTGCTCGTGCCTTTGGTGAAGGACTGCGTGCGCAGCGTGGACATCGCCGGGTCGCGCATCGACATCGATCTTGCCTTCCTCGGAGAGACCACGTGAAGCAGCTGGACGTCGTGACCCTGTTCCCGGAGTGGTTTGACTGGTTTCGCGACCAGCGCCACGTCGGTAACGCGCTGCGCGACGGCCTGGAGCTGCGCACGCTGAACCCCCGGGAGCACACGCCGCTCTCCGGCGGCCAGGTGGACGACACGCCCTTCGGCGGCGGTGCCGGCATGGTGCTGCGCGTCGACGTCATGGACGCGGCCCTGAAGGCCTTCTACAACATGGATCCGGTGGACCTGCGCAAGGAGCGCCGCGTGATCGCGCTGACGCCGGGCGGTCGTGTCCTCGACGACGCCTACGTGGACGAGCTCGCGGCCGAGCCCGCCATCACGCTGCTGTGCGGACGCTACGAAGGCTTCGACGAGCGGATCGTGCAGCGGTTCGCCTCCGACACGCTGTCGGTTGGCCGGTACGTCCTCAGCGGGGGCGAGCTGGCCGCGATGACGGTGGCCGACGCCGTGATCCGCAAGCTGCCCGGGGCGCTCGGTCACGCCGACTCGGCGGTGGAGGAGTCCTTCAGCGCCGCCCTCGGCGGCAATCCCGAGTACCCGCACTACACGCGGCCGGCCGAGCATCGCGGCTGGGCCGTGCCGGATGTGCTGCTGTCCGGCCACCACGAGGAGATCCGTAACTGGCGGCGCGATCGCAGCGCCGAGCGAGGCAGCGGCTAGACCCAACTGAGCCTCAGCGGGACGGTTTCGCTACCATCCTCAGCCCCGCACGGGCCGAGAAGGCCGCCCGTGC
>JAOPZJ010000043.1 GCA_025964155.1 Solirubrobacterales bacterium | reverse complement strand
CCGCCCCACGTGTTGTACGCCTGGTAGGAGGCGACCGGCAACACGAACAACGCCTTCGCCGGCGTCACGCGCTGATCGTCACGGACCGTGAAGATGATCCAGTTCTGCAAGGCCTGAGCATCCGCGGACGTCAGCTTCGCGACATACACGCCGCTGACCGGAAGCGCCGACCCGGGGATCGTGTAGCTCACGCCCCAATTGCCGCAATCACGCAACCCCGTGTGAGCGTCCGCCGCGTTGCACGCGAAGCTGTTACCGACCGGCACGTTCGTCGCGCCGGCCGCCGGAATCAACCGGCCACCCGTGCCGCCGTAATACCCCATCCGATACACCGCGACGTTCACGCGCGTGCCCGTCGTGCTGCGCGCGATCTTCAACGGCACAGCCTCACCACGGTTGAAGCTCGTCTTCGTCGAATACCCCGCGAGGTTCTCGCTGTAGTTCGTCAGCCGGTACGCCGTCGTGCCCGCCCCGGCACAGTTGTTCTCGTTCACCACCGGATTCGCATGCGGACACGTGACGGCGGCGTGGGCAGCGCCGGTGCCGCCGCCGAGCACGGCCGCCACCAGCACGATGCAGCTCAGGGCGCGCCGCGTCCGGCGGGCGGTGCTGCGGGTCCGGGTACTCGGGGTCATGGGTACCTCACCAACGGCGCCGGGGACGGACTACTCGCGCCGCGCGTCACGCGGCGTCCGTGACGGGCGCGCGTGGCACCGCCGGCGTGCCCGGGAGCGACAGCCGCTGCGTCGCCTCCCCGGCGACCCGCTCGGCCAGTTGGATGATCGACTCGCCGTTGAGCAGCCGCGGGTAGACCTGGCCGGCGCACGCCAGCGCCAGGCCGTCGACGCCGGGCCAGATCGGGGCGGTGCGCGGGCGGTGGCCCCGCGCGTGGACCGGCTCCACGAGCGGTGCACGCTGCACGGTCCACGCGACGACGTCCTCGTGGCGGAAGGTCGGCGCGAGCCGCGCGAGTTGATCGGTGAAGCGGGTGTAGATGCTCGCGTCGTCCTCCGTGAACTCCGGGGCGTCGGACTGGCAGTACTTCGGGATGTACACGAGGCGCAGCCCGTCGGTGTGGTCGGTCCCGACGACGTGGGACGTCTCGACGACGGTCGTGAACGGGGTCGGCTCGCAGATGTTCACGGAGTAGTACGGCAGCAGCGAGCGCCGCACCTTGAGCAACAGGCAGACGACGCCGAGATGCCGCCGCGGATAGGCGTCGAGCAGGCCCAGGTGCACCTTGGGGAGCAGCCGGGCGAGCGCCGGCGGCTGCAGCGTGGCGATGGTGAGGTCGTACGTCTCATCCGCTCCGTCGACCCGCACGCCCGTCACGGCGCCGTCCTCGTCGCAGACGAGCCCTTCGACCCCGGCGCGCACGCGCACATCGACCCCGAGCTCGCGCGCTCGGTCGCACGCCGCGCCGATCAGCCGCTCGTGGCCGCCGACCAGGCATCCCATCGTCTCGCCGCCGCCGCCCGCGCGCCCGCGGCGCGCGCTGCGCATCCGGTTCGTGCGGGCCCACAGGTAGGTGGCGGGCAGCTCGTCGTGGCGGCCATCGAAGCGCGAGTCCAGCAGCGGGCGCCAGATGCGCTCGACGAGCTCGCGCCCGCACAGGCGTCGCAGCCAGGGCTCGAGGGGCTTGTCCTCCAGCACCGCGTGGTCGCGCCTCAGCTGGCAGGCGAGCACGAACGCGGCCAGCCGCAACCGGGCGAGCGGCGAGAGCGGCGAGAAGCGCGCGAGGTCCCCCGGCCCGTTGAACGGGTGCATCGCGCCATCGATCCAGAAGCCCACGCCGACCGGGCTGAAGCGCAGCGCGTGGGCGATCCCGAGCTCCTGGGCGAGGGCGATCATGCGCTCGTCCGACGGGACGACCACGTGATAGAAGCGGTCGACGCGATGTCCGTCGAACTCGAAGGCCGCGGCCAGCCCGCCGAGCGACGGTCCACGCTCCAGCAGCGTCACGTCGGCGCCGGCCCCGGCCAGGCGCAGGCTCAGGACCGTGCCGAGGATTCCTCCCCCGACGACGGCCACGCGGGGGGGCGGCGCGGTCATCGTCACAGCGGGGAGGAACGACTCTCGACACGGTCCTGAACCTGCGCCGTGAGCGACAGCACCGGCTCCGGGTTCCGGAGCGGGGACATCGGCGGTGGCTGGATTCGCCCGACGAGATGGGCCGCCACCAGCCGGCCGTACGCGGCGATCGTCGGCTTGAGGTGCATCTTCGACGCACCGCGCCGCCGGCTCCAGTCGTTCACGGTCGGGACCTCGGCGACGGTGGCACCGGCGTTGTAGAGCTTGAGCAGGAGCTCGACGTTCGCCGCGAAGCCGGGCTCGCGCACGAGCAGCCAGCCGTAGGTCTCGGCGGCGCGCCGCAGGGTGCCGGCGCGATAGACGCGGTACAGCGAGGACAGCGTGTGGATCTCGCGCAGCCCGCCGATCAGGCGGAACGTGTTCGAGACCGACTTGGACGCCGCGAGCCGCCACGGGGCCACCCCGATGATCCGCCCACCCGGCGCGTACACGGACGCGAGCACCATGTCGTAGCCCTCGGCGTAGAGCGCCATCATTCGCGGAAGGTCATCGAGATCGGACGTGTTGTCGGCCTCGAGCATCACGATCGCGTCGTCGTCGTGGGCCTCGCCGAGGGCGGCGCGGAGCCCCGAGTTGATCGCGGTACCGAGCCCGAGGTTGACCGCATGGCGCACGACCGCCAGGTGCAGTCCGTCGCGGTGCTCCTGGATCGCCTCGTACGTGCCGTCGGTCGAGCCGTCGTCGACGAAGATGATCCGCGCGCCGAGCGCATCGGCGCGCGGGGCCAGATCGGCCATCAGCGGCCCGATGTTCTCGCGTTCGTTGAAGGCCGGGATGACGAAGCGGATCATGCGGCCGTCACCGTCGCGCGCCGCGGCGTGGGCATGTCGAGCAGTTGCACCGGGCGCCCGTGCGCCGCCGAGTCCTGTACGGCGAGCGCCGCGATCAGGGTGCGGCACCCGTCGTAGGCCGTGACCGGCTCGACGGTGTCGTCGCGGATGCATGCGGCGAACGCCTCGAGCTCGGCGAGCAGTGGCTCGACGCGCTCCAGCGCCAGGCGCTGCCCGGCGCCGCCGGGGTCGGTGATCCATACGCCCTGGGTCACGTAGGACGCGGTGATCATGCCGTGCTCGCCGATCACCGTCAGCTCGCGGCGCGGCTCGGGCGTCAGCCAGTTCACGTCGAGCAGACCGAACGGGCCGCCGTCGCCGAACCGCAGCAGGCACGTGACGAAGTCCTCGCACGTCGGGTGCCGAAAGCGCGCCCCGTCCGCGTAGACCGTCGTGATGTCGCTGTCGAGGACGAACTGCATGATGTCCAGGTCATGGATCGCCATGTCGACGGCGACCCCCGCGTCGCGGATCCGCACCGGCAGCGGTCCGACGCGGGTCGCATGGGCGCGGAACACGCGCCCGATGCGGTCCTGCGCGATGAGCTCCGCGAGACGGCCGACGGCGGGGTTGAAGCGCTCGACGTGGCCGACCATCAGCTTGACCCCGGCGCGGCGTGCCGCCGCCGCCATCCGCAGGCCGTCCTCGAGCGTCGTCGCGATCGGCTTCTCGACCAGCACGTGCAGGCCGGCCGCGATCGCGTCGAGGGTCACGGTCGCATGCAGCTCCGAGGGCGTGCACACGCACAGCGCGTCCAGGTCGTCGCGTTCGAGCAGCTTGCGGTGGTCGGCGGCCCATGCGATCGGCCGCCGCCCGATCCGCGCGCGCGCCCGGGCCTCGTCGGGCTCGGCGAGCGCGACGACGGTGGCGCCGGGGATCTGCTCCCACGTCTCCAGGTGAAAGCCGCCCATGCGGCCGGCGCCGACCAGTCCGATCCGGAGGTCCTCGTGGCCGCTCATGCGGGCGGCCTCCGGATCTCGGCCGCGGCGGCGGCCAGTGCCACGGTGAGGTCGGCGATCCGATGCGCGGCGCGGCCGTCGCCGAAGACGCTCGGCCGCGACGTCGGCGGCGGTCGTCGCAGCGCTGCCTCGAACTGGTCCGGGTCGATGCCCGCGAGCGTGTTCCAGCCGGTGGCGACGGTGTCGGTCCACTCCGTCTCCTCGCGCAGCGTCACGCAGGGGACGCCCCAGAGGTAGGCCTCGCGCTGCACGCCGCCCGAGTCGGTCGCGATCACGCGCGCACCCCGCTCGAGCGCGAGCATGCGGGGATACGGGACCGGATCGATGGCGCGGACCGTGGCGGGCAGCTCGATTCCCCAGGCGGCCAGCGCCGCCCGTGTGCGGGGGTGCAGCGGCAGCACGACCGGCCACGGCGAGCGCGCCAGGCAGTGCAGGACCGCCTGCAGGCGCAGCGGGTCGTCGGTGTTGTAGTTGCGGTGGACCGTGGCCAGCAGGTACTCGCCCTGCTCGCCCTCGACGTGCGGACGCCACAGCTCCAGCGCGTCGCACAGCGGGTCCCCGGTCACGTGCACGGCACCCTCGACGCGCTCGGAACGCAGGTTGTCGCGTGCCCCGCGGCATGGCGCGCAGAGCACGTCCGCGATGCGGTCGGTCTCGACGCGGTTGTGCTCCTCGGGCATGTCGGCGCGGAACGAGCGCAGCCCCGCCTCGACGTGGACGAGTGGCACGCCGGCCGCGACCGCGGCGCGCGCGCCGGACAACGTCGCGTTCGTGTCCCCACGCACGAGGACGACGTCGGGGCGTTCGCGTGCGATCACCTGCAGGAGTCGCTCCTCGCCGAGCTTCAGCTGCTGCTCGCGCGGTCGCGACCCGATTCCGAGGTTGTGCGCCGGGCGCGGCAGCCGGGTGGCGAGGATCTGCTGGCCCGACATCGCGGCGTCGTAGTGCTGGCCGGTGTGCACGAGCACCTCGTCGGCGACGGCGGCAAGCGCGGCGCTGACTGGTGCGGCCTGGATGATCTCAGGCCGTGCTCCGATGACGGAGAGGACGCGCGGGCGCACGCTCGGGCGCTTGGCGGTCGGTGAGAGCAGCATCGCCCCACCAACGCGGCGGACCGCGGATTTCTCGCATCCGCTCCGAGGCTGCCCGGCCACCCAGCCCACGGGCCGCCTCGTGAAATCAACCATCGCCGTGAGGTTCGACGCCGACTCCGGGCGGGTAGGGCCCCACGATGGCTTCTGCTCAGCGCGCGTCCCGCGGCGACTCCGACATCGCCACCTTCGCGGTCGACCGCCTGGACGTCCAGGACGGTCAGCTCCTCGTCGAAGGTCGCTGGTCCGGGGTGCGCGGCATGCGCTTCCTGCGGCCGACGCTCGTCGTGGACGGCCGGCAGGTGCTCGCCACCCTCGAGCACAAGCCCTGGGCACCGCGTGAGGACGGTCCGTGGACCGCGGCGTTCCCCTGGACGCGGGACGCCGCCGCGCCGAAGGGCGCCTACCTGGAGGTCGCGCCGAGCGTCATCGTGCCGCTGGGGCCGGCGGGTGGCGTGCGACCGCCCGTGCGCCAGGCTCGCGTGGCGCTTGTCGGTCCCCAGCCCGACGCATCGGCCGCGGTCGACGTCCACGACGAGCCGCCGGAGGCCGGACGGGTGCCGAAGCCGGAGGCCGGGCGTGCGGGCACGCGCGACCCGCAGCTGCAGCTCGAGGAGCTGGCGCGTGCGGCACGGGCGGCGGAAGCCGACCGCGATCGTGCGCTGGCGATGCGCGACGAGGCCGTCCGCGACCGGGAGGCCGCGCTGCGTACGCGCGACCGGATGGGCCGCGGCCACGACGCGGCCCTCGAGGCGGTTGTGGAGGCGCAGCGGCGGCGCGACGCCGGGGTCGC
>JAOPZJ010000039.1 GCA_025964155.1 Solirubrobacterales bacterium | reverse complement strand
GCAGCGGGCGGAACGGGTGCGGCGGGTGTGGCCGGCGCCGCGCGGGACGGATCGCTCAAGAACTCGATCACCGCCTCCAACGGCGCCTCGGGCTGCGACCCCGCGGCGAAGCCCACCGACAGCGGCGGCAACATCACCTTCCAGAGCGGCGCCGACTGCCCCGGTACCGCGGCCGACCCGGGCCTCGGCCCGCTCGCCGACAACGGGGGCGCGACGCGGACCATGGCGCCCGCGCTCCCTGGTCCGGCGATCGACACCGGCGTCGCGAGCGGCTGCCCGGCGACCGACCAGCGGACCGTTGCGCGACCGATCGGCGCCTGCGACGCGGGCGCCTACGAGGCGGGCGCGACGGTCACCACCGGTGATGCCACCGCGGTCACGCTCGACAGCGCGTCGTTGCCGGGTGCGCTCACGCCGACGCTGCGTGCCACCAGCTTCCACTTCGAGTACGGCACGAGCACCGCTTACGGGTCGGCGACGCCCGTCATCCAGGCGGCGTCGAACGCCGGCACGACGCCCGTCGGCGTGACGCTCGCGGGGCTTGACCCGTCGACCACGTACCACTACCGACTCGTCGCGGTGAGCCCTGACGCGACGGCCGCCTTCGCCGGCGCCGACAAGACCTTCACGACCGCGGCGGCCCCGGCGCCGCAGATCCAGCAGCCGCAGCAGCCGACGACCCCGCCGTCCACGGGCGGCGGCACGACGAATGGCCCGCCCGTGCGCGGCAGCGCAGTCGTCTCCGACAGCGGCACCGCTCTCGTTCGCCTCGACAAGCACAATCGCTTCAAGCTCCCTGGCCTCAGCTTCTCCTGTCCGAGCGACGCCTCCGGCAAGTGCACGGCGACGATCACGATCGTCGCCGGCGCGCACGCGACGCTGACTGTCGCGCCCGGCAAAAAGGGCTCCGCGACCCTGACGGCGTCAAAGAGCCTGGTTGCGCGGGTCAAGAAGAAGGGCTATGTCGCGCTGACGGCCAAGACGACGTTCGCGGCGCCCGGCGTGACGCCAGTCAGCATGAAGAAGGCGTTCGTGCTGCTGAAGCGCGGTGGCTAGCAGCGAGAGGGGGTCCGTCGCTAGCGTCGTCCGTCCGGCGTCCCCGCCGGCAGCGGGATCTCGGCGCGGACCTGCGTTCCCTCCCCGGGCTGGCTCGAGACCGTGAGCGTGCCATCGAGCGCGGCGAGCCGGTCGGCGAGGCCGGCGAGGCCGCTGCCGGCGGAGGGTCGTGCGCCGCCGATGCCATCGTCGTCGACCGTCAACACGAGATGGCCGGCCGTCCGCGTCGTCGCCACGCGGGCGCTTGACGCCCGCGCGTACTTGGCGACGTTCGTCAGGGCCTCCGCCGCCACGAAATAGGCGGTCGATTCCACCGAGTTCGGATAGCGCTCGTCTGTGATCTCGATCACGACGGGCAGGGACGCCCGCCCCGCCAGGGCCCGCACCGCGCCGACGAGACCGCGATGACTCAGCACCGAGGGATGAATGCCGTGCGCCAGTTCGCGGAGCTCGTCGATCGCCGCACGCGTGTGATCGAGCGCGTCGCCGACGAGGGTGCGTACCCCGTCCGGGACGTCCTCACCCTTGAGGGCGAGCTGGAGTTCCATCACGACGCCCACGAGACCGGACTGAGCGCCGTCATGGAGATCCCGGACCAGACGGCGGCGCTGCTGGTCGGCTGCCTCGACGATCCTGGCCCGCGACGCACGGACCTCGCCGAGACGAGCCCGCTCGACGTCGAGCCGCCGGCGCTCGTCCTCGGCCTGCACACTCGCGGTCAGGTCGTGGAACGTCATCGCGGTCCCCATCCGGCGGTCGATCTCCATGTGGACGCAGTGGATCGAGATCGGGACCAGGCTGCCGTCCTTGCGGACCCACCAGTCGCGCTCGATGCGGATCGGCTCGCCGCGCCGGGTGGCGTGCGTGATCGGGCAGTCCTCCGCCGGGTATGGCGACCCGTCCGGGTGCTTCCAGTGGACCGTGTCGTGGCTCGGACGCCCGAGCAGCTCGTCATCGCTGTCGTAGCCCAGTAGCTGGACGGCCGCGTCGTTGACGAACGCGATCCGGTCGTCCCCGTCCACCAGCCACAACGGGATCTGGCCACTGATCACGAAGGCCTCCTGGACGTCGCCGGCGCTCCAGCGCCGCCGCCGCGACCCGTCCACGATGCCTCGATCAGCCATCCTCATCCATCCTCATCCGAGTTAACCACCGCCGCCCGTGGTTCGGAAGGGATGACGGTGCGCAACTGCCGGCTAGCGCGTGCTCGGCACGTGCGTCACGCTGCGAGGGCCTGGAACCACCTTGAAGCGTGTTCCTCCCGGTCGAGGGCCGCGCGATACACGGCAAACGCCAGCCACGCGTCGGCGGAGGCCGCGCTCGACCAGCGCTCATACGCGTTGCGCACGCGCGCGGACTCCTCGAGCCAGTCGACGTAGGCGTCCCATGATGTCCGTCCGGTGCTCGATGGCCCGGTGCCGGGCGAGCCGACCTCCTCAGCAGTCGAGCGCTGGCCGTGCGTGGCGGCGTTGTCCGTCACAGCCTGGCTCCGACCCGCGGCGATCGCATCCCTGAGCTCGCGAGCAAGGGTGCTCAGTCGCCGCCGAAGCTGCTCCAGTCGCGGCCCCCGGATCACCCGAACCGCCTGGTGATGGCGATTGTCATCGCGCTCCATCGCCGGCTACATCTCCTGGCCACCGTTGACCGCCCAGACCTGCCCGGTGATGTACGACGATGCGTCGGCGGCGAGGAACCGGACCACGCGGGCGACCTCTTCCGGCCTTCCGAGCCGGTTGACGGGGACCGCTGCCCGGATCCGGTCCAGCACCTTCTCCGGCACCGAGTCGAGCATCTCGGTCTCGATGAACCCGGGCGCCACGGCGTTGACGGTGATTCCGGCGCCGTGCGTTTCCAGCCGGCCCTCGCGCTTGAGCGAGAACGCGGCCTCCTTGGCCAGCGACATCGTCAGGCCGAACAGGCCGGACTTCGACGCCGCGTAGTTCACCTGCCCCACGTTTCCGGTCTGGCCGATGATCGAAGAGATGTTGATGATCCGGCCGGTGCCGCGCTCGAGCATGTGCTCGAGCGCCACTTTGGCCATGAAGAACGTCCCCGAGAGGTTGACCGCGATGACCTGGTTCCAGTCCTCGTCGGCCATCTTCCCCACGGTGCGGTCCATCGTGATCCCGGCGTTGTTGACCAGGATGTCGAGCTGACCGTGTTCCTCGATGACCTCCTGCACCGTTCGCCGACAGTCGTCTGCCGAGCTCACGTTGCCCTGATGGAGCGTCACGTCCGCGCCGGTGCCAGCGAGCTCGGCCCTGAACGCCTCGGCGCGGCTCCGGTCATGCGTGAAGCCGGCCGCGACGCTGGCACCGTGCCCGACCAAGGCGCGGGAGATCGCTGCGCCGATCCCTCGCGTGCCGCCGGTGACTATCGCCACCCGGCCCGCGAGCTCGTTCCCTTCGGGCAGCTCAGCGATGCCCCGTGTCTCGGTGATCGTCATACCGCGATCGTCCACGCTCCCGCTTCTCAGGTCGCCTGTCCCAATGGGCCGTCGGCTCCGGCCCTTAGCTCCTTCGATCAGCGGATCACCACGGCACGGAGAACCGGCGATCCAAGCTCGCGACGTGATCGACCCGCCCTCAGGCGTACCGTGTAGCGCCCCGGGTGCAGCAGCCGCCGGACCTTCGGGCTGCTCAGCCGAATGGTCTGGCGGGTTCCCGGCCGCGCCCGCACGACGATCGTGTACAGCGTCGTGCCCCCACGAATGAGCTGCACCTCGACGATCGACGCATCCGCAGGCGTGAGGAACGATGCCGTGATCCCTCGACGGCGGGCGGTCGGAGCCGACAGCCGATGCGCCAAGTGCAGGCCGGTGATGCGCCCCACGGGAGCTTTACCTGCCGGCGTGGACCCCGCCCCGGAAGGCGGATTGCCCGCGGTGGCCCCAGGCGTGTCCTTCTGCATCGAGATCGGTGCCGTCGCAATATGCGCCGGGGCGCCGGTGCTGACGTCGGGCACAGCGACGACGGGCGTCAGCGTCAGCGTGCCGTCGCGCAGACGCGCCACCGCCTCGGCCGGAATGGTGGCCGACCACGTGCCGTCCCCCGCGGGAGTCGCAGTGGCGGGCGCCGTGGCGGTCGTCCCGTCGCCGGCCGCGATCGACACCTCGGTGGCCAGCGGCTGGGTGCGGCCGGTGACGGCGATCGCGTCCCGGCCTATGCGGCTGGGCGCATCGGTGACGACCGTCTGGGCGAACGGCGCAAGCGCGGCGCAGGCCGGGATCGGTCCGCTCGACGGTCGGGCATCGGCGGGCACGGTGACCGCGGTCGCCGCCGGCGTCGCGCCCAACAGCCCGCCGGAGCCCGTGACCGTCACCGTGTCGCCCGGTCGCAGATCGGGCGTGAGCGCCGACGCCAGCGCCCCTCGCTGCCAGCAGTCCCCGCCGGGACGACCTGCGGTCGGCACCGTGGTGTTGACGCTGAAGGGCCCCCACGGCACAGCGTGACCGGTGTACTGCCCGATGACGACCGGCTTGCCCGTCAGCGCATCAGGACGCGACGCCGTGACCGTCGCCTGGCCGAGTGGCTGGCCCACCACGAGGACGGAGGAGCCGGCCACCGTGATCGCGGGCGACACGCTCGTCGCCGCCGGCGCGGTGGCAGGGACCAGGCACGCGGCCGATGCGGTGACCGCAAGGACGGGCGCTGCGACGGTCCGCCGGCGGCGCGCGAAGGAGTTGTACATGTCAAAGATCCTCCAGGTTGATGGTTGCCGATGCGGCGACCGCTCCGGCGCACGCCCCGCGGGTTTCGGGGATCGACTTGGGGACTCTCTTGGCCTCCCGCGCCGAAAAGACCTGGTCGTCCGGGCGGCAACGACGGGTCCGCGGGCCACCCCGGCCGCGCGACGCACCTTCCGTGACCCGTCGTCCAGACCACGCTGGCACGATGGCCAGCACCACGGGACCGTGCCGAGCCGGAGCCTGTGCCGACATGCACGACGCGTTCGATGATGTATGCGAGATTCCGGTCGCCGGCGGAGCGCTGACCGTGGCCGCCGCGGGTCCGGCCGTGACCGCGGCCGAGGGCGTGGTGGTCGCGCTGCACGGCATCACCGCCTCGCATCTGGCCTGGGCGTCGGTCGCCCGGGAGCTCACCGCGACCACGGCAGCCTGCCTGCTCGCTCCGGATCTTCGCGGAAGAGGCCGCAGCTCCCAGCTCCCCGGGCCCTACGGGATCGAGGCGCACGTCGCGGACCTGCTGGCCGTCCTGGACTTCCTCGGGGCCGGGACCGTGGTGCTCGCCGGTCATTCGATGGGCGCCTACCTCGCGACGCGGTTCGCGGCCGAACACCCCGAACGCGTGTCCGAACTGGTGCTCGTCGACGGCGGCCTGCCGCCCTCCTCCCCCGCTGATCATGACCCCGAGGAGGCCCTGCAGGCGGTGCTCGGTCCGGCGCTCGCCCGGCTCGGCGTGACGTTCGGAAGGACCGAGGACTACCTGGAGATGTGGAGGATGCACCCTGCCTTCGCCGGCCCGTGGGACGCCGACGTCGAGGCGTACCTCACCTACGACCTGATCGACGCCGGCGACGAGGTCCGTCCCGACGCCGTGCGGTCCGTCACCTCGGAATCAGCGGTGCGAGCAGACGGCCGGGAGCTGCTGATGGACGAAGCCACCCGCGACGCGCTCGCACGGGTGCAGACGCCCGTCCGCCTCTTGCGCGCTCCCCGCGGGATGCTCGACGCCGAGCCGTTGCTGCCATCAGCGGTGGTCGAGGAGTTCAGCGTGGCACGGCCCGAGGTCCAGATCGACGAGGTGGAAGACGTCAACCACTACAGCATCCTGCTGGGCCCGGGCCCGGGCGCCGGCAGGGTCGCGGACGCGATCCGGGTCGCGCTATCCGACGGCGACCTCCAACTCACGACCTGATTCTCAAAAAAGGACCCTACATGAGCGACCCCCCCATCATCACGGCCGAGGCCCTTGTCAAGTCGTTCGGCTCGACGGTGGCACTGGCCGGCGTCGATCTTGAGGTCGAGCGCGGCACCGTCCTGGGCCTGCTCGGCCGCAACGGAGCCGGCAAGACGACCCTCGTGCGCATCCTCTCCACCCTGCTGGCGCCCGATGTCGGCCACGCTCGCATCGCGGGGGCGGATGTGGTGCGCGATGCCCAGACCGTGCGCTCCCGCATCGGGCTCGCCGGCCAGTTCGCAGCGGTCGACGAAACGCTCACCGGTCGCGAGAACCTTGAGCTGGTCGGACGGCTGTACGGGCTGGGCCGTCGCGAAGCGCGGGCACGAGCAGGCGAGGTGCTGGACCGCCTGACGCTTGCCACCGCCGCTGACCGCTTGGTCCTCACGTACTCGGGCGGCATGCGCCGCCGACTGGATCTGGGCGCCAGCCTCATCGGCCGGCCGCTCGTCCTGATCATGGACGAACCGACCACCGGTCTGGATCCCGGGACGCGGATCGAGTTGTGGAAGTTCATCGACGAGCTGGTTCGGGAGGGCACGACGCTCCTGTTGACCACGCAGTACCTCGAGGAGGCCGACCGACTCGCGGACCGCATCGCGGTCATCGAGCGAGGCCGGATGATCGCCACCGGCTCTCCGAGCGAGCTCAAGCAGCGCGTCGGCGGCGACGTCCTGGAGGTGCGTTCCGCGAACTTCGGCGATCTGGATCGGCTCGTCACGCTCCTGTCGGGGCTGGGCTCTGGCCCACCCGTCGCCGACGTACGCGGCCAGCGGGTCACGCTGCCGGTCAGCGACCGGGTCTCGACGCTCTTCGCGGCTGCGCGCCGTATCGAGGAATCGAGCATCGAGATCGACGATCTCAGCCTGCGCCGTCCATCGCTGGACGATGTGTTCCTCGCGCTGACGAGCCCCGGTCGGCCCGCGGAATCGGGCACGCCGACATCACCGCGCAACGGCCATAGCGCGTATGAGCGGGTGGTCGCATGAGCTCTGTGTCCGTTGACGGGACGTCCATGGTCGCCGCGCCGCCGGCGCGGGTCCGGTCCCACGGTCCGATCGCGTTCGGGCGCGACACCGTGCTGATCACGCACCGGCACCTGCTGCGCATGTGGCGCACGCCGCAGATCATGGTGCTCTCGGCGATCATGCCCATCATGTTCGTGCTGCTGTTCCGCTACGTGTTCGGCGGCTCGATCCGCGTGCCCGGCTACACGAGCTACGTCGACTTCCTGATCCCCGGCATCCTCGTGCAGACGGTGATCTTCGGCGCGTCGTCGACGGCCGTCGGGCTCGCCGACGATGTGTCGAAGGGCGTCACCGACCGTTTCCGGTCGCTGCCCATCCACCGCGGCGCCATCCTGGCAGCACGCACGCTCGCCGACGTGATGCGTCTGACCTACACGGTGGCGCTGCTCATCGGCGTCGGCCTCCTGGTCGGCTTCCGGATGCACACCGACGTGCTGTCGGTGCTCGCCGGCCTTGGGATCGCCGTGTTCTTCGGCTACGCCTGCTCGTGGCTGTTCGCGTTGCTCGCGCTCGCGGTCCGCGACACCGAGACCGCCCAGCTCGCGGCCTTCCTCGTGACGTTTCCCTTCGTGTTCGCCGCGTCGACGTTCACGTCGACCGCGATGATGCCACCCTGGCTACGAACGTTCGCCGACGCGCAGCCCGTCACCAAGGTGGCTGACGCGCTTCGCGCGCTCATGGAGGGGACGGGGTCGGCGTCAGGGCCGGCACTCTCGGCGCTGATCTGGTCCGCCGGAATCCTGATCGTCGCCTCGAGCCTGGCGACATGGCGCTTCCGCCGGATCTAAGCGCTCTCGCGCAACCACATCAACCGTATGACACACCCAAAGGAGCATCGCCCATGAAGGTTGCCGTCACCGGCGCTTCGGGCCAGCTCGGGCGGCTCATCGCCCTCCAGCTGCTCGAGCGCATGCCCGCCCACGACGTCGTGCTCGTCACCCGTCGCCCGCACGCACTGGCCGATCTCGCCGAGCGTGGAGCCGACGTCCGGTACGGGGACTTCGACGAGCCCGAGTCGCTGCCCGCGGCCTTCGAGGGAGCGACGAGGGTGCTCCTGATCAGCACCAACAACATCGGCGAGCGCATCGATCAGCACCGAGCGGCGATCGGCGGCGCGGCCGCTGCCGGGGTCCAGCACGTCACCTACACCTCGTTGACCAATCCGGCCCCGGGTCATCCAGCCGGTGACGTCGCCGACGAGCACCGCGAGACCGAGGAGCTCCTGATGTCCAGCGGGCTTGAGTGGACGATCCTGCGGTACGGCGCGTACGCCGATCTCCAGGTCCCGCTGGGTGTCATGGCGGTCCGCTACGGCAAGCTCGTGACCAACGCAGGCCACGGGCGGATCGCACCGATCTCCCGTCAGGACTGCGCGGCGGCCGCCGTCGCGGTGCTCACCTCGGACGGCCACGAGGGCAAGATCTATGACGTCACCGGCCCCGAGGCCCTTTCGCAGTCCGACATCGCCGCGCTGGTGAGCGAGGTCAGCGGGCGCCCGGTCCAGGTGGTGCCCGTCGGCGATCGACGGCTCGTCTGGGGATTGACCCGCTTTGGCGCCCCGAAGCCGGTGGCCCGCGCCATCGCCAACCTCGGCGTGGCCACGCGCGAGAACTACTTCGACCTGGTCGATCCCGCCTTCGAGATGTTGACCGGGCGGCGCCCGACCCCACTGCGCGACGTGCTCGTCGGTCACCGTGGCGAACTGCTGGCGGAGGACTGACCGTCCATGACGGTCCCATTCACCGCGGGTGACTGGCCGATGGTCGCGCCCCTCCGTCAGGCCCTCGTCGACGCCGAGAAGGCGATGTCGTCGAGCATGGAGCAGCTGGTGGACAGCAAGGGATTCACCGAGGTGCTCGGGCAGGCGGCTGAGAACCTCGTGGCGCTCACGACGCTCAACGCCGGAGTCTGGGACCTTGTCCTGCGCAACCTGCGCATGGCTGGGCGCGCGGACGTCGATCGGCTCGGGCAGCGCCTCAACCAGATCGAGGACAAGCTCGAGGTCCTGCTTCAGGAGCTCGAGCGGCTCGGCGACGACCGTGCGCAGACGGGCGGCTCGGCGTGAGTCCGGCGAGTGCGGGGCGGGTGGCGGCAGCCGCGGTCGAGACGCTCAACATCCTGCTGACCACGGACGACGCGCGCATCGCCACCACGCCCAAGGACGTCGTCTGGACGCACCGCACGACCACCCTGTACCGCTACCGCTCGGCGGACCGGCGCCACGCGATCCCGGTCCTGCTCGTCTTCGCCTTGATCAACCGGCCGCATATCTTCGATCTGCGTCCCGGGCACTCGTTCGTCGAATACCTGCTCGGCGAGGGCTTCGACGTCTATCTCCTCGACTGGGGGCAACCGGGCCCCGAGGACGCCGATACAGGGCTGGAGTACTACGTGTGCGACGCGCTCCCATGGGCGATGCGCGAGGTCAAGCGCTCGTCGGGCGCGCAGGAGCTGACCCTTGTCGGCTGGTGCATCGGCGGAACGCTCTGCACCATGCACGCCGCGCTCGAGGGTGCGCGCAGCCCGGCGCGCAACCTCGTGCTGCTGACGACCCCCATCGACACGACCGGGTCCCTGTACCGGACGTGGATCGGTGGGGACTCGTTCGATGTCGAGCACGTCACCGATGGCTGGCCGGCGGTCCCGGGCGTGGCGATCGACGTGGCCAACAAGCTCATGAAACCCGTCACGAATCTTTGGACGACCTACCGGCGCCTCGGGGAATCCGTGTACGACGGAACGGTCGATCGTGAGGCCTACCAATCGATGGCGAAGTGGATCGCCGACAATCCGGCCTTCCCAGCGCGTGCCTTCCGTGAATGGGTCACATGGCTGTACAAGCAGAATCGCCTGGTCCGCGGTCACCTGAGACTGCGCGGCCGACGCGTCGAGCTCGCCCGCATCGAGCAGTCGCTGCTCGTCGTGACCGCGGGCGCTGACCACATCGCACCGCCGACCAACTCATGGCCGCTGTTGGACATGACGGCGAGCTCCGACGTCGAGCACCTCGATCGACCCGGCGGCCACATCGGACTGATGGCCGGGTCCAAAGCCCGCAAGGAGGTCTGGCCCGATGTGGCCGCGTGGCTCGGCGCGCGCTCCGGGACCGACGCGTCGTCGGACCGGCCGGCGCCTGGTCCGTAGGACAGTCCGAGGCGCACCGCGCTGCGCTCTCCCCCGAGGACGCCTGACGGCGACCGTTCACGCCTGTGAGCGTCCAGCCGACGCCCGTCACGACGGTCAGTTGGCGCACCGCCGGTTGTGCACCATCTTGGGGTGGTGAGCATCCACCGCCGAGACAACGTCCATGAGAACGAGACCTCCAGCGCTGCCGCTGAGCGCGACCCGTTCGACCAGCGCCTGGAGGTGATGGTCGCGGGCGGTGCACTCCACGTGGCGCTCGCCGGAACGCCGCCGCACGAGGCCGAGACCATCGTGTTGGCCATCCACGGCGTCACAGCCTCGCTCATGACGTGGCGAAGCGTCGCCCGCCAGCTCGCCGCGTGCGAGAGCACGTGCCTGCTGGCCCCTGACCTGCGGGGGCGAGGCCGCAGCGCTACCCTGCCGGCCCCGTACGGGATCGCCGCCCACGTCGAGGATCTGATCGCCGTCCTCGACAGCGTCGGCGCCGAGCGAGCCGTTGTCGTGGGGCACTCGATGGGTGCCTACGTCGCGGCCCGCCTCGCTGCCGAGCACCCTCAACGAGTCGCGGCGCTCGTCCTCCTCGACGCCGGTCTGCCGTTGCCGGCGCCACGCGACCCAGAGGAGCTGCTCCGGGCGGCCGTCAACAGCGCGGTCATGCGCCTGGAGATCACCTTTCCCTCGGCGGAGGACTACGTCGCGGGGTGGCGCGCACACCCTGCATTCTCGGAAGCGTGGGACGACGATGTCGACGCTTACGCCCGCTATGACCTGGTGGAGGACCACAACACGGCTCGGTGCGTCGCCTCTCCGGCGGCGGTGCACCTCGATAGCGCCGAGATGGTGCTCGACGACCGGACCCGACTGGCACTCGATCGGGTGTCCCCGCACATGCCGGTCCACGTGCTGCGGGCCGAGCGCGGCCTCTTCGATGACCCCGACAACCCGGTCATTCCCGCCGAGCAGTTGGACGCCTTCTCGGCCAGCCACCCCGAGGCCCGCGTCGAGGAGATCGCCGACGTCAACCATTACACGATGGTCATGGGCAACAGCCACGGTCCGGCGAGGGTCGCGGCGGCGATCTGCGCCGCGGGCGGGACCTGCGGCCGGCGGGTTGTGGCTCGATGAGACGGGGTTCAGCGGCTCAGGTGCGGCCCGGAACGCACGGGGACGCTGATCGTGATCGTTCGCGTCCCCCTCTTGGGGGCGATCACCATCGTGGTGATCGGACCCCAGTGCTTGAACTGCTTGACCGTCACCCCGCGCTTGGGACCCGTGGCCTTTGCCTTCTTCTTGCGCGAGGGCTTGCGCCCGAGCGGGGTGGCCGGAGCCGGGGTCGCGACCGCAGCCGGATTGGTGACCGCGGTGGTGGTGATCGGGCCGCCGGCAGAGGTGATCGGAGCGCCGACCGTCGTGGTGGTGGTCGTTGTGGTGATCGTGTTGAGCGTGATGTTGACGGTCACCGGGCCGCAGCTGATCACGATGGGCAACGTCACGGGGAAGGTCACCTTTCCGCACTGACCACCGCCGACCTGGTCGCCGCTCGGAGCCAGCAACCAGACAGTTCCGTCCGCGGGGACGCCCGCAGGGACATCCGCCGAGGCGCCCGCAGGAACACCCGCCAAGGCGCCCGCAGGAACACCCGCCGAGGTGCCTGCAGGAACATCCGCAGGGGCGTACGCAGGACCGGCAGCAGCACTCGGAGGGTGGTCGGTCTCGGCGCTTACAGCGCTCACCGGAACGCCACCGGCGAGGACGCTGATAAGCGCCGCGGCCGCTGCTCTTCGGGTGCGTGATGACATGGCGCGACGTAGCTCCTTGCTCTCCGGCGGCCAGGGCTGCCGCCGGCGATTGCGTGTTCGGTCACTCGACTCCTGGCTCGTCGCTGTCCCCGGGCACGGGCCAAGGCGGATGGGGACAACGCGGTCGCGGAAGCTTGGCGGCCTTCACGTGCACGACAGGCTGTCCCCTGGAGGGGCGTGCTCTGACCCCCGGGACAGCGGTCGCCGCGGTCCGTGCACGCAGCTGGGCTCGGGCGCGCTCCCGAGCCCAGCTCGGCAGCGGGGTCAGCCGCCGAGGGCACCACCCGGGCCCAGCGGACCGCTCGGGCCGAGGTTGAACGCGGCACAGCCGGTGGGCATGTTGTTGCCGCCCCCCGGCCCGTGGACGCCAAGCGGTCCCATCGGGCCGGTCGGCCCGATGTTCATGAATCCCGGCAACGTCGGACACAGGCTGTTCGGGTCGATGCTGGTCATCGAACCCGATGGCAGCGAGGGCAGTGAGAAGGCGCTGGCGCCGGCCACCGGCATCGCGACTGCCAGCGCGGCAACCGCAGCGACTGCGGCGGAACGCATTTTTAGGGACAACATGGTCGATCTCCTTTTCGTCGAGCGGCGGATGCCGCCCACCGTCAAGACGATGCCCATATACGCCGCGGAGTCCGACCGGCCCTCGGGACTGTCCGTCCTGCACTTCGAGAGCAGCGCTCGGCGCGGCGATCTCGGCCGTGTCCCGTCCCATCCTTTCGCCGAGCGCAAACGAGTCCAGAGGTCAGCTTCTCGCGCGTCCGGAGCACGCCACCCTTGCGTCCGGAGCGGGCCACGCTGCGAGACGGCTTCAGGGCGCCGTTCCCGCGCCTCGGGCCGGCCGATCGACACCGACCTTGCGAGCGAAAGGAGTGGGCATGAGCATCATGAGCCGGCGCAGAGCCGTCCATCGCCGCCGTTGGCCGGTCGTCCTGGCCGTCGGCGTCGCGCTCGCCGGCACGCCTTCCGCGATGTCGCTGGCGCGCGCCACGACGGAGGCGGGTCGCCCCGACGGTGGGCCGCAGGCTCCCCCGAGGGCCATGGTCGGCGGCGTGGTGGACATCACGTCCGAGATCGGATTCATGGGCACGACCGCTGCCGGGACCGGGATCGTCCTGAACTCGCAGGACGCGGTGCTCACCAACAACCACGTGATCCGCGGCGCGACCGAGATCTGGGTCACGGTACCCGGCGGCGGTCGGTACCAAGCTCGCGTGCTCGGCACCGACGTCGACCAGGACGTCGCGCTGCTCCAAGTCCTCGGGGCGCCCGCGCTCGCGTTCGAGACCTTTGGCGACTCGTCGACCCTGGCCCTCGGGGATGCTGTCACCGCCGTCGGCAACGCGGGCGGTGTCGGCGGCGAGCCCTCCGTGACCGGCGGCACCATCACGCGACTGCACCGGTCGGTCACGGTGACCGATGACAAGGGCCTCCATCCCGAGCACCTGCGCGACCTCATCGAGACCGACGCGCACGTCCAGCCGGGCGACTCCGGCGGGCCGCTCGTCAACGCCGCCGGCCAGGTCATCGGCATGGACACGGCAGCAGCGGTCGACCCGCCGGGCCAGCAGGCCACGCCCGACGGATTCGCGATCCCCATCGACCGCGCATTGGCCGTCGTCCGTGCGATCCAGGCCGGCCTCGGCTCCGCCGACGTCCACCTCGGCCCCGCGGCATGACCCCCACGCCGCCCGGGCCACCCGCCCATGCGCGCGTCGCGGTCCGCCGCCTTGCCGCCGCCCGGCTGATCTCGCTGGCGGGCACCGACGCGTCAGCGGTGGCGGTGAGCTTCGGCCTCTACGCCCAGACCGGATCGGTGCGCTGGCTGACGGCCAGCCTGCTGGTGATGTTCGGCCTCGGCAGTCTGTTCGCGCCGCTGGGCGGCGTGCTGGCTGACCGCTACGACCGGCTGGCGCTGATGCTGGGATGCGATCTGCTCGCCGCGGCCGTGTTCGCGGCGATGGCGGTCGTGCACACGCCGGCCGCGATGCTGAGCCTGTGCGTGGCGGCCACCATCGCCGGGAGCATCCAGGGACCGGCGGCGTCGGCCGCGATCCCGGCCGTCGCGGGCCAACAGCATCTGTCCTGGGCGAACGGCCTGCTGGCCACCGGCGGCAACGTCGGCAAGACCGTGGGACGCCTCGGCGGGGGCCTGCTCGTGGCCGCCCTGGGCGCCGGGGCGGTCTTCGCCCTGGACGCCCTGTCGTTCCTGATCTCCGCCGGGCTGGTGTGGTCGGTGCGCGGCACCGTCGCCACGCTGCTGCGTACGGCCGCGGCCGAGCGCCCGCCACGCGCTGGACGTGCCGGCTGGGCTTCACTGGCCGCCGACCCGACGCTGCGGCTCGTCATCGGATCCTCGTGCCTGGCCACCTTGATGACCAGCTTCACCATGACCGCCGAGGCGCCGCTGGCCGTCGCCCTCGATGCCGGCGCCGCCGGACTGGGTGCGCTGGCGGCGAGCTGGTCGCTCGGCATGGTCGGCGGGTCGGCACTGGCCGCACGGGTCCTGCACGTCCACAACGAGCCCGCCGGCCTCTTCGGCGGACGGGTGCTGATGGGCGTCGGGATCGCCTCGGTGGCCGCCACCCCGATCTTCCTGCCGGCGTTGGCCGGCTACCTGCTGGGAGGCGCCGCCGGCGGCTTCCTGCTGGTCGCCTCCACCTCGATGATCCAGCGGGCCGCCGACGAACGGACCCGCGGGCGAGCCATGGCGGCCGCCGAAGGCCTCAAGACCGCTGCGTTCGGTGCCGGCGTCCTGGCCGCCGGAACGGTCGTATCGGCGCTCGGGCCGCACGCCACCTATGCGCTGGTCGGCGCGGGCGTGCTGCTCAGCGCCCTGCCGCTGGCACGCCTGACCCGCGTGCAGCGCCCCGCCGCGCACCCCGCCCCGGCACGCTGAGCCGCGGCTTCACGCCCGCCCGCCGGGCCCTCATGTGCGCCGCGGGCGTTAGTAGAAGCTACGAAGTGGGAGCCGACAGGTTCTGGCTTTCCGGCATGCCCAAGCCCGACCGGCGGATCTACGGTTGAGACATCCCTTCGATCCACCGGGCACGGAGCCCGAGAGGAGCGCCAAGCATGTTGCCGTACAACATCGACTCATCGATGGTCGGGGGCGCGGGCCCGCCCACCAACACCCCACCACGTCGCGCGCGGCGGCGGCACGCCTGGCCGGCGGTGCTTTGCCTCGTGGGCGTGTTGACGTTCGCGCTGGCACCCACCACCGCCGGCGCCGCAACGTTGCCTACGATCCCGGGCCTGCCGTCCGTCCCATCGAGCTCGACGCTTTCGTGGTTCTGGTGGCTCCACCTTCCCCGTCTCGGTGGCGGAACAACGACCCCGACGTCGGGCGGAACAACAGGCGGGACGACGGGCGGAACAACAACGCCCCCCACGTCGACGTCCCCAACGCCCGGCCAGCTTGGCGGCACCCCGTTCTCCGGCACCTTCACGAACTCGTCCGGATCGCTCGACTACCAGGGGTACGTGCCGTCGACGTATAAGTCCGGCACGGCCATGCCACTGGTCGTCGCCCTGCACGGGTGCACCGAGTCGGCCAACGACTTCCGCCAGTTGACACGCTGGGACGCGCTCGCAGAAGCCAAGGGCTTCATCGTCGTGTTCCCGCAGCAGAGCCAGGCCGGCAACAACCAGAAGTGCTGGAACTTCTTCCAGGGCGCCCACATGCAGCGCGGTGCGGGGGAGCCCGCCGGCATCGCGGGCATCACCGGCTGGGTGCAGCAGCACTACACCGTCGATCCCCATCGGATCTACGTCAACGGGCTGTCGGCCGGCGGGGCGATGGCCTCCGTCATGGCGGCGACCTATCCCGATATCTACGCCGCCGCCGGGATCGGCTCGGGCTGTGAGTACGCGGCGACCGCCGCCTGCGCCGGCTACAAGAGCGCCGACCCGGTCGCGTCCGGACAGGCGGCCTACAAGGCGATGGGCTCCTACGCCAGGCCGATGCCGGTGATCCTGTTCGAGGGAGACCAGGACAAGACGGTGCCACCGATCAACGCCCAGCAGCTCGTCCAGCAGTGGCAGATCACCGACGACCTGGCCGATGGCGGCGGCGCCGACGGCTCGATCCCCGTCCAGCCGACCGGCGTGACCCGCGGCAGCGTGCCCAGCGGGCACACCTACACGGTGACGTCGTACTCGGATGGCCAGCAGAAGCAGTTGCTGGAGTCCTGGCTCGTGACGGGCATGGGCCACGCGTGGTCCGGCGGCTGCAGCTGCGCGCAGTACGCGGACCCGGCCGGTCCGGATGAGACGACGGCCATGTACGCCTTCTTCATGGCTCACCCGATGCCCTGACACAGGCTCCCGTTCCCCCAGCGACCAGTCGGTCCACGCGTGCGACGCGTTGATCGCATCGCCCTGGCCACCATCGACGACCTCCCGCCCAGCGGTCTGCGTCTCGGTGGTGGCCATGGTGCGTCCGTTCCTCCGCTCGTTCGGCGCTCCCGCGGCCCGGCGAACCGGACCTGTGGATGATCGCCCGAGGCGGGCCTCACGGCGACTGTGCCGTCGAGCAGTCGGCCCTGGCCCTCGGGGGTGGCTCATCGGATAACCGGAGACGGTGACCACGCCCGCGGGTCGACCGCGCTGGATGGCCGAAGGTTCGGGATGTCCTGGCCCGGAGTCGCTGGGGCCCGCGGTTGGACGCGCCTACGCTGCCGGTCATGCCCAAGACCGTCATCCTCGGCGTCGCCCGCACCCCCATCGGGAAGCTCGGCGGCGGCCTGTCCACCGTCGACGCGACCGAGCTCGGCGCGACGGCGATCACCGCGGCCCTGGAGCGCGCGGACGTCGCGCCCGACCAGGTCGACCACGTCGTCATGGGCCAGGTCATCCAGGCCGGCCAAGGCCAGGTGCCCTCGCGCCAGGCCCAGATCAAGGCCGGGATCCCCAAGGAGGTCTCGAGCGAGACCGTCAACAAGGTCTGCGCCTCGGGCCTGCGGGCGACGGTGATCCTCGACCAGGCCATCCGTGCCGGCGACGTACAGGTCGGCGTCGGCGGCGGCATGGAGTCGATGTCCCGCGCGCCGTACCTGCTGCCCCAGGCGCGCTTCGGGTACCGGATGGGCGACGCCAAGGCGCTTGACTCGATGGTCCACGATGGGCTCACGAACCCGTTCAGCGGCCGCCAGATGTTCGACGAGGCCACCGAGATCGGCGACCAGCTTGAGCTGACCCGCCCCGACCTCGACCGCTGGGCGCTGCGCAGTCACGAGCGTGCGCTGCATGCCATCGACGAGGGCCGCATGGCCGACGAGATCGTCTCCGTGACGGTCAAGGGGCGTAAGGGCGAAACGGTTGTCGAGGTCGACGAGGGTCCGCGGCGGGGCGCCACGCTTGAGGCGCTGAGCAAGCTCCCGGGCCTGGCCGGCAAGGAGGGCTCGCACACCGCCGGCAACTCGCCGGGCGTCAACGACGGCGGCGGCGCGCTGGTGCTGTCCTCCGACGAGTGGGCGCAGGCCAATGGCAAGACGGTCCTCGCCGAGGTCGTCGGCCACGCGCAGTTCGCCAACGACTTCGCCTCCCTCGCCACGACGCCGGCCGGAGCCGCGCGCAAGGCGCTCGACACGGCGGGGCTGCAGCCGGGCGACATCGACCTGTGGGAGATCAACGAGGCCTTCGCCTCGGTCACCCTGCAGTCCATCCGCGAGCTGGGCATCGAGGAGGACCGCGTCAACATCAACGGCGGCGCCGTGGCCCTCGGCCACCCGATCGGCGCCTCAGGCGCTCGCATCCTCGGCGTGTTGGTCCACGAGCTGCGCCGGCGCGGCGGCGGCCTGGGCGTTGCGGCGATCTGCTCCGGCGGTGGGCAGGGCGACGCCGTCATCCTCAAGGTCGCCGCCAACGGCGCCTGACGCAGCGTCCTGAAACAGAGACCACCGGAGCCACATCCCATGACGACAGGCGGCCCTTACCAGTCCGCGGTGCTGACGCCGGAGCAGCTCAGCAAGCTCAACAAGCAGATGCTCGAGATGCATAGCGCGGCCGCCAGGCTCTGGCTCGACATGTATGAGCAGACGCTCGAGTCGATCGCCGGCTCTCAGGAGGAGGCCGCGAGCCGGACGGACGTCGACTGGATCGCGACGGTGGCCAAGGCCAGAGCGGCGTTCATGCGCGAGCTGGCCACGCGCCACGTCGCGCTGGGACGTGAGCTCCTCAAGTGAGCAGCACGAGGCCCGGGCCCTGGTCCCGTGGCACGTCTCGGCTGGCCTCATGACCGACCGCGCACGGGCCGGTCCCCGGCTACGTTTCGTGGCTCCCACGACTGGAGGCGACAAGTGTGCGGCATCACCGGGTGGATCTCGTTCGACCGTGACCTGAAGCGGGAGCAAGGCGTCCTCGATGCGATGACCGAGACGATGGCCTGTCGCGGGCCCGACGCAGCGGGCACATGGGCGGACGGCCCCGCCGCGTTGGGACATCGCAGGCTGGCCGTCATCGACCTGGTCGGCGGTGTGCAGCCGATGTCGGTGCGCACCGACGCCGGCGAGGTCGTGATCGTCTACAGCGGCGAGGCCTACAACTTCGTGGAGCTGCGAGCACAGCTGCGCCACGCCGGCGAGCGATTCGAGACCGACAGCGACACCGAGGTGGTGTTGCGCGGCTACCTGCGCTGGGGCGAGGCATTGGCTGACCGGCTCAACGGCATGTACGCGTTCGCGATCTGGGACGGCAGGCAGCGCAAGCTCGTGATGATCCGCGACCGGCTGGGGATCAAGCCGCTGTATTTCCAGCGCACGGACGACGGCGTGTTGTTCGGCTCTGAACCCAAGGCGATCCTGAGCAATCCGCTCGTCCGGCCGACGGTTGACGCCGATGGCCTGCGGGAGCTGTTCGCGTTCGTCAAGTCGCCGGGGAACGCTGTGTGGTCGGGCATGCGGGAGGTCCAGCCCGGAACGATCGTCACCGTCGACGCCGGCGGGCTGCGCGAGCGCTGCTACTGGCGCCTGGAGACGAGGCCCCATGCCGACGGCCAGGACGCCACCGTCGCGGGCGTCCGCGAGCTGCTCGACGACATCGTGCGCCGCCAGCTGGTCGCCGACGTGCCGCGTTGCGTGCTGCTGTCGGGCGGGTTGGACTCGAGCGCGATCACCGCCCTGTCTGCGGCGTTGCTCGCGGAGGACGGCGAGCGCGTGCGCAGCTTCGCGGTCGACTTCGTCGGCCAGACCGCCAACTTCAAGCCCGACGCATGGCGCGGAACGCCGGACACGCCCTACGCGCACGACGTCGCCGAGCACGTCGGCTCCGAGCATACGGACATCGTTCTCGACAACGAGACGCTCGCCGACCCCGCGGTCCGCCGTGCGGTGGTCCAGGCGCGCGACATCCCCACGGGCTTCGGCGACATGGATACCTCCCTGTACCTGCTGTGTCAGGCCATCCGCGAGCGGTCCACGGTCGCGCTGTCCGGTGAGTCCGCCGACGAGCTGTTCGGCGGCTACGTCCAGTTCCACGACCCGCGGGCCCAGCGCGCGCACGCGTTCCCGTGGATCGCGGTAGATCCGGGGCGTTACGGGTCCGCGGATGCGATCCTGACCGCCGAGGCCCGGGCGCTCCTGGACCTGGGGGAGTATCGGCGCGAGAGCTACGAGCGCGCGGTCGCCGAGATCGGGCATCTCGAATCCGAGACCGACCTCGAGTCCCGCATGCGGATCTCGAGCTACCTGCACCTGACCCGGTTCCTGCGCCATCTGCTGGACCGCAAGGACCGCATGAGCATGGCCGTGGGGCTCGAGGTCAGGGTGCCGTTCTGCGACCACCGCCTGGTCGAGTACGTCTACAACGCGCCCTGGGCGCTGAAGACCTACGACCATCGTGAGAAGAGCCTGTTGCGCGGCGCCACGCGGGACCTGCTGCCGACGTCCGTGATCGAGCGGGTCAAGAGCCCGTATCCGTCGACCCAGGACCCCCACTACGCCGCCGCCCTCCAGCGACAGGCCGCGGAGCTGCTGGGCGACGGCGACCACGGGGTGTTCGCGCTGGTCGACCGCCGCTGGCTCGAGTCCGCGACGCGGCCCGCCCCGGCCGCGGTCGACGACCTCGACCGGCGTGGCCTGGAGTGGACGCTGAGCCTCTCGGCCTGGCTCGACCTCTACCGCCCGCAACTGGCGCTCTGAGCGCCTTGGGCTGACTGAGGTCGGCCGTCGAGTCCCGCCTCGTGTCCGCTGGGCGGACACTGACCGGGACTCGACGGCCGAGCGTTGCAAACGACGCAGCGTCCGTCGTACGGACGCGAGAGTCAGGACTCGTCGGGAGCCGAGATCCCGGCGGCGTGTGCGAGCGCGATCGCCTCGGTGCGGGACTGCACGTCGAGCTTGTGCAGGATGTTCGAGACGTGGAACTTCACGGTGCGGACCGTGATGAACAACCGCTCCGCGATGTCCCCATTCCGGAGACCCGCTACCAACAGCTCCAGGACCTCGCACTCGCGGTCGCGGAGTTGTGAGATCCGCTCGCCGGCGGGCGTCTCGGGCGCGAGCGGCGGCGCGTGCAGCGGCAGCTCGCACATGACGGCGCTTCCCCACTGCGGCGCGGTGTCCACCTGAACGGTCGCGCGGAGTCCCGCAACGCGCCGTCGCATGTACGCGAGCTCCCGTCGGGGCCGGTCGTGGTGCTCGGGGAACCCGGTTCCGTTGTCTGCCACCGTGACCGTGAGCACATCTGGAGTCAGGCGCCAATGGACTCGCAGCTTGCCGGCGCCCGGGTGGTGCGTGGCGTTGAGCGCGCTGGCGCGGGTGACGATCCGCGCCGCGTGCGCGATCGCCCGTGGGAGGCGAGCGTCCTCCGCCGCGTCCAGCCCGACGACGAGCTGGAGTTCGCCGGCGCGGACGATCCCTCGAACCTCGCCCTCGGCGTCGGCGAACGCCTCCGCCACCCCGACGTCCGTTGATGTCTCCTCGCGCTTGGACCCGGCCTTGAGCTCGAGGAGCTCTCGGGACGCCAGATCGATCGCCTCGAGCACCGCGGGCGGCACGGAGCGAGATCCGCTCGTACCCCCCGCTCGCCGTAGCGTCTGCAGCAGCGAGGACAGCGTGGCGGCCTGCCGGCTGTGCATCTCCGACCGCACGCGCTTGCGCTCCTGGTTGATCGCCAACGCGAACGCGAGCGTGCCCGGCGACGGGTCCTGCTCCACGCTGCGGGCGCGGGCGGCCGTGAGGACCGCCACCCGCATCGCCGCGCGCTCCTGCTCCGGGTCGATATGGAGGGGCCCGCTCGCTCCCAGGATGAGCGCGACGGCCTGCTTCCCGGCGCCGGCGACCCAGCCGGCAAGGCGGAGGCCGACACCGAGGTCAGGCAACACGAGCCGCGTTGCCCCAGTCCCTCCCGGAGCGTCGCTGTCGACCATGGTCGACCAGTCGAACTCCGCGAGCCGCTCGAGCATCTCTGACGGTGCCGCGATCTGGACCGGAACGTCCGGCGACCCGGGCGTCACCAGCACGAGCGCGTCGTGTGGGAGCCACGGTGCCAGCGCCGCCTGCGCGCAGTCTGCAACCTCGGATCCGCTCGCGCTGACGAGGTCGGCGAGCGCGCGGAACTCGTCGTCCGGCCAAGCAGGGGTTGCAGCGGGCGCTTCTGCGACGTGCAGATAGGGCTGGGGCATCTCAGCCGCATGGGCGAGCCGTACGCTCATGCGAGATCACCGGAAGCGGCCCGAGGGAGGTCTGGCACCTGGTGCGAGTGCGTCAGCATTGAGGTCATACTGGCCCCCCGGCCCGGGTTTGTCGTCAGCCGGGGAGACGACTTTGCCTCTACGTCAGGCGTCCAGCCGCCGCGCCGGCTACGCCGGTCGGCGTACTGCCGGCCTTCGCCGGTCGGCGTACCCGCTGGCCTCTGGCGCGTCCCTGCCGCTCGTGCGTGCCCCTCATCCAATGGGGGTGATGCGCGGTCTCGCGGAATCGACAACGCGGAGCAGGGCTACCACCTCACGGAGGACCTGACCGACAAGCCGCCAGCGGTCGATGCCGCCCCTGAGAGCTTTTGGATCGCCGCCGGGCGCGACCCCGTGCCCCACGCGGCCGGCGAGCCGGCTGGAACCCTGCCCACCGAACCCACGACGAAGGAAAGCTGATGGACATCTTCGAGGTAGAGCAGAAGGAGCGCCTCGGCCGCGAGGAGGTCGCAGCGCGGC
>JAOPZJ010000026.1 GCA_025964155.1 Solirubrobacterales bacterium | reverse complement strand
GGTGATCAGCTGGCGGAAGGTCTGGTAGGGGCCCCAGGAGACGCCGGTACCCGCGAACGTCTCACGGATCACGTCAAGGTCACGCGAGGCAAACCACGGACGCAGGACGGCGGCGAGCAGGTCGCGGGCCTCGTACCGCCCGCTCTCGGTGGAGACGTCGGTCCCGGTCGCCTGCTCGACCGCCTGGACCTGGTCGTGGAGGCGCGTGGCCTCCAAGAGCGCGCCCCACTGGCGAGCCGTCAGGGCGACGACCATGATCCGTCGCCCGTCGCGCGTCTCGAAGTCGTGCCCGAACGCGCCGTAGAGGTAGTTGCCGTCCTTGCGCTGGTCGGTCCCGCCGAGCTGCGTCTCGGCGATGCGACCGAGATGGCCGACGACCGCGAACGCCACGTCGGACAGCGCGAGGCTGACGAGCTGACCCTCGCCGGCGCGCGACCGGTGCCGATCGGCGGCCAGCAGGCCGGTCGTCGCCAGGCCGCCCATCACGAGGTCCCAGGCGGGCAGGACGCTGTTGAGCGGCTCGGCGAGGTTGCGGGGGCCGGTCGCCCAGGGGAAGCCCGTGGCCGGGTTGACGGTGTAGTCGACCTCACTCGTGCCGTCGGGGTTGCCGGTGAGGCCGACCATCACGAGGTCCGCGCGGTGCGCCCTGAGGCTTTCGTACGACAGCCAGCCTCGAGCGGGGAAGTTCGTGAGGAACGTGCCCGCGTCGGCGACAAGCTGCGTGACGAGCTCCCGCCCGCGCGGGTCGCGCAGGTCGACGGCGAAGGAGCGCTTGCCCTTGTTGAGGCCCGCCCAGAACAGGCTCTGGCCGTCGGCGGCCAGCGGCCAGCGCTGGTGGTCCAGGCCGCCGCCGATCTGGTCAAAGCGGATGACATCGGCGCCGAGCTGCGCGAGCGTCATGCCGCCGAGCGGGGCCGCCACGAAGGCGGAGCCCTCGATCACGCGCAGGCCGTCGAGGATGCCGGGGGGGAGGGTCATGGCAGGAGGGCGACGAGGCGCCAGTCGAGGACGGGGGTGCTGCCGGCGTCGCCACGGTCGACCGCGACGCGCGCGCGGAGGTCGAGCAGCGCGCCGTCGGCGAGCGGGGTGACGCGCTCGATCTCCACCGTCGTGGCGAGGCGGTCGCCCTCGAACGTCGGGCCCAGGTGATCGCAGGAACGCCAGGCGAGGATCGTGGCAACCGACGGGAAGACCCGCGTGACATGGGCGGCGGCGATGCCGATGACCTGACCGCCGTAGACGAGGCGGCGGCCGTGGTGCGAGCCGCCCGCATCGGTGTGCGTCAGCGCCTGGTTGAGCGTCACGCGGGCCAGTTCGGGGGCGGCCGTGACGGTCTCCCGGGCCTCGATCGCGAAGACCGCGCCTGCCCGCACGTTCGTCGCGAGCGGACCACCGAGCGCGCGCAGCGGTGCGAGGGACCAATCGGCCGGGACGAGCGCGGTCACGCGCGCGTCGTCGAGGTCGGCGGGGATCGCGCCGAGGTCATCGCCCGGCTCATCGGGCCGGTCTGCGCGGGCGGGCAGCAGCGGGCAGCGGTGGAAGTCGACGACGGCATCGCCGTGCTCGTCGGTCGTGGTCACGCGCAGGACCACGAGCCCGCGAGGTGATCCGCCGCCGGCAGTCTTGGCACGGCGCTTGGCGACGATCTCGGTGCGCGTGCGCAGCGTCGTCCCGAGCGGCACCGGGCGCACGGCGAGGCCGCGGTAGAACAGGTTGCCAAGGACCCGGGCGCTGGGCGCGGTCGACTGGCCGATGGCGACATCGCAGACGAGCATCGGGTGCGCCAGCGCAGCGCCCATGCCGGTGACCTCGCGCGCGAGCGGTGCGTCCAGCGCGAGGGCGAGGCGGTCGCCGACGATCGACCGGTGCAGGGTGGCCAGGCCCGCGTCAAGCGTCATGCCCGGGGCGGTGAAGACGTCGCCCACCGCGAGGTCCTCGTAGTACGGGAGCGCGACCGGGATCACGTCGGCGGTCGGCTCCTCGCCGGGCGGGCCGTCGCCGCTGCCCGCCAGCACGCGGGCGGCGTGGTCGCGGTGGGCCTCGTCGACCATCTGCCCGCTGACGCGGACGGCGGCGTCACCGACCGTGGCGGCGGCGTCGAGCGCGGCGAGCGTCGCGCGCGCGTGCGCCACCTCGGCGGACGAGGGGCGGAAGGTCCGCACGAGCACGGGCACCTGCTCGGGGTGGATCGCCCATTTCCCGTCGAAGCCGAGGTCGCGCGCGCGCAGCGCCGCCTCCGCCAGCGAGGACGGGTCGCCGAGCGTCAGGTGCGGCCCGTCGATGGCCTGCAGGCCGTGTTCGCGCGCGGCCGCCAGCACCGCTTCCTGCGCGGGGAGCCAGGTCGACGGGTCGTTCTGTGCGCCGCGGCGTCCCAGGGCGGTCGCGAGGTCGGCGAAGCCGATGATCAGCGTGGCCAGTCGCCCGCGGACCGCGGCGATCGCCCGGGCGTCCGCGATCGCGGTCGGGGTCTCGAGCAGGGCCTGGACGGCGAGGTCGGCCGGGGCGCCCGCCGCGGCCAGGGCGTCGGCGACGGCGCGGACGTCCGCGGGCGACTGCACCTTCGGCACGACGATCGAGAGACGGGCGGCCGTCGGCAGCGTCGCGACCCATGCAAGGTCGTCTTCGTGCCACGGCGTGTCCCGGGCGTTGACGCGGACGGCGACCGTCGCACCGGTCCACGCCGGGTCGGCGAGCGTCGCGGCGATGACGTCGCGGGCTCGCTCCTTGGCGTCGGGCGCGACCGCGTCCTCGAGGTCGAGCACCACCTCGTCCGCGCCGCTGGCCAGCGCCTTGGCGTGCATCCGCGCGTTGTGCCCCGGCACGGCAAGGCAGGCGCGCCGGGCGGCGGGAACGGTAGGAGCCTGCGCGGGGGACACGTTTCGAACCTACGCGTGGGCGCGGTGCCGCGCCAGTCGCTTCGCCACGGATGCCCGACAAACGGCGGGGCAGTCACCAGGAGCGCCCAAGGGGATCATCCGGCGTGGTAGTCCGAGGCGTCCAGGCGGACGGCGCGCAACGTCTCGGTGAGGCCGGCAAGCTGTTTCCGCGTCAGCGGCAGGGTGCCGAACTTGATCGCGTTGAGCTCATGCGTCGCCTGTTCGGCGACGCTGCGGCCTTCGTCGGTGATCGTGGCGAGGGTCGTGCGCCGGTCGGTGGGATGGGCGCCGCGAGTGACGTAGCCGGTCTTCTCGAGGCGGTCGATGAGCGACGTCACGCTCGTGGGGTGGACCTGCAGCCGGACGCCCATCTTGCCGAGGGGCAGCGAGCCGGTGCGGCTGTAGTACAGGAGCATCAGCGCTTCGTACCGGGGGAAGCGCAGGTCGTGGGGCCGAAGCACCTCGTCCAGGCGTGCCATGACGATCTGGTGCGCGCGCATGATCGACGTGACCGCCGCCATCGGCGGTGCGGTCGCCGCGCCCCAGTGCTTGCGCCACTGGCGTGCGGCTTCGTTGATCGGGTCGAAGGTCAGCGGGTCGGACACCGGCGCAGAGCTTGGCAGAGGGTTCGGCGACCCGAGGGCGGCTATGCGGTCACCGCGTCACGCGCGGGGGCGTAGTCGTAGAAGCCGCGGCCGCTCTTGCGGCCGTGTGCGCCGGAGACGACCATCCGCTTGAGTACCGGCGGTGGTGCGTACTCGGCGGATTTGAACTCCTCGCACAGCGACTCGCCGATGGCGTACAGCACGTCCAGCCCGATGAAGTCCGCGAGGGTCAGCGGGCCCATCGGGTGTCCGCAGCCGCGCTTCATGGCCTCGTCGATGTCCTCGCGGCTGGCGAAGCCGTCCTGGAACATCCGGATGGCTGACATGAGGTAGGGCACGAGCAGGAAGTTGACGATGAAGCCGGAGCGGTCCTTGGTGATGACGGGGTGCTTGCCCAGGTGGCGGCTGAAGTCCTCGGCGAGCGACACGACATCCGGGCGCGTGTCGTAGCCGACGACGACCTCGGTGAGCGACATCACGGGGACGGGTGAGAAGAAGTGCACCCCCAGCACGCGATCCGGCCGGCGGGTCCACGAGGCGATCTCGGCGATCGGGATCGATGACGTGTTCGACGCAAGAAAGAGCGCGTCCGGCAGCAGCTCGTCCAGGCGCGCGAACAGCTTGCCCTTGATCTGGGCATCCTCGACGATCGCCTCGATCACGATGTCGGCGCCGGCCAGTGACTCCAGGTCGTCGCTCCACGCGATGCGGCGCAGGACCGTGGCGGCGTCGTCGCCGCCGAGCTTGCCACGGGCAGCGGCC
Organism: Solirubrobacterales bacterium; assembly: GCA_025964155.1. Lineage (GTDB taxonomy): Bacteria > Actinomycetota > Thermoleophilia > Solirubrobacterales > Solirubrobacteraceae > Paraconexibacter. The sequence goes on along the minus strand of JAOPZJ010000026.1, from coordinate 459 downwards.
TTCTGCAGCGACTCCTCGATCCGCGCTCGCGACCGCTCCAGCTGGCGCGCCTCGGGCTCCTCGAGCACGACCTTCAGGCCGGCGCGCGCGCACGATTCCGCGATCCCCGAGCCCATGAACCCGGCTCCGACGATGCCGACTCTCTCAATGCCGTTCATAGACTGAGCATATCCGATAGTTGGACATCCGACTACCGGATGACCTATGATCCTGCGGGCGGCGCGTGGACGACCTCCTCGGTGTGCTGAGAAACGCACGCTGTACCTGTCCACACACCGCGGGTCGGGGCGACTCTCTCCCTCCTCGTCGCCCCGGCCCGCGCCGCTGTCCACCGCCCCGAGAGGACCAGATGACCGCCGCCACCGCCTCGAAGAAGATCCGTGTTGTCGTCGCCAAGCCTGGGTTGGATGGGCATGATCGTGGGGCGAAGATCATTGCGCGGGCGTTGCGTGATGCGGG
>JAOPZJ010000022.1 GCA_025964155.1 Solirubrobacterales bacterium | reverse complement strand
CTCTGACCTCCGCGCGCTCGGCTTGCGAGTGCTTGACGACGTTCGTGAGCGCCTCGGCCACGATGAAGTAGGCGCTCGCCTCGATCTCCGCCGGGAACCGCTCGGCCGGAACCTGCACCTGAACCGGTAAGTCGAGCCGCGCCACCATCGCGTCGACGCCGGCCCGGAGACCGCCGTCGGTGAGGATCTGGGGAAGGATTCCGTGTGCCAGTTCGCGCAGCGCGACGTTGCCCTGCTCCGCCTGCGCGAGCGCGTCGCCGATCAGCGACTCCGCCTCTCCGTCCTTCTGCCGGAACGCTCGCTGTGCGAGCTTCAGCGTGATGATGGTGTGCACCAGCCGCTGTTGTGCGCCGTCGTGGAGGTCCCGCACGACGCGGCGGCGGGCCTCGTCCGCTTCGGTGAGCAGACGCGCCCGCGAGGCTGCGAGTTGGTCGCGGCTGTCGGCGTTGGCGATCGCCGTGTCGACCAGCCCGGCGAACTGGGCCATCCGCTCCTCGGTGTCGGCTGGCGGTGGCTCCCCGCCGTGCCAGCTCACCACGATGGCGCCCCAGAGGCGGCCGTCCATGACGATCGGCGTGCCGACCGCCGCGCTCACACCGACGGCGCGTGCAGCCTCGGCAGTGGCGTCGTCCGTTGTCTCGAAGTCCTCGATCCGGGCGGGCCGCTCGGTGCGCCGCACCACTGCCTCCACGCTGTCGCCATCATGGTTGATCTGCGCACCCGGCGGGACCTTCTGCTCGCTCGATCCGCGATGGGCGAGCACGGTGAGCTCGGCGCCCGGCTCGTAACGGCACACGACGGCGTGATCGGCGCCCAGCAGCTCTTCCATCTCCGCGCCGACAGCGTTGAAGACCGCGCTCGGCAAGGCCCCCTCCGCCACGAGCGTGGCCACCCGCCGCAGGGCGGCCTGCTCCTCGGTCAGCCGGCGGACGCGGGCACGCGACTCGGTGTTGGCGATCGCCGTCGCCATAAGCTCCGTGAACTGGCCGAGGCGGGACTCCGTCTCCGGCGGCAGGGGCTCCTCCCCCGTCGTCCCCGTGATCATCGCGCCCCAGAGCCGGCCCTCCACCGTGATGGGCGTGGCCACGGCGTCGCGAAGCCCGGTCGGGCGCACGGCGTCCGCGATCGGGCCGCTCGCCGTCCCGTAGTCGTCGATCCGTGCCGGTCGCCCTGTCCGGAACACGCGCGAGGAGGCATTCTCGCCTCCCAGCGGTTGGCGAGAGCCGGCCGGGAAGATCTCGCTGAACGTCCCCGCACTCGCGAGCACGAGCTGGTTGCGGTCGCCCTCGTAGTGGACCATCCCGATGTCCTCGGTGCCGAACAGATTCGCGCATTCCTGCGCGATCGCGGTGAAGAGCTCAGCTTGGGACGCGTCGCGCGCCACGAGCGTCGCCACCCGGCGCAGCGCGGCCTGCTCGTCCGCGAGCCGCTCCACCTCCGCCTCGGCCTTCCGGCGTTCCGTCACGTCGCGTGCGACCGAGTACGTGGCGCGTTCCTCGACGACGGGGGTCGCCGTCCATTCGAGCCATCTGTGCGAGCCGTCCTTGCGGACGAAGCGGTTCTCGAACGACACCATCGTTTGACCTCGACTCAACGCCGCCGCTTGCGCCGCCGTTCGTTCGCGGTCGTCGGGATGGACGAAGTCGAGGTACGGACGCGAGAGGAACTCTTCCTCGGTGTACCCGAGAATGGACTCCACCGCAGGGTTGACCCGTCTGAAATGGCCATCGAAATCGGCGACGGTGACCAGATCGTGGGAGAGGCTGAAGATACGGTCGAGCTCGCGCTGCGCACTCGCACGTCGCGCTGCGTTGATGCCGAGCGCGCCCACCAACAGGGCCAGGACGAAGCCGGATACGAGGATGATCCAGGGCATTACCGCCGCCGCGGCTTGGACCGATCGACGTGGCACGACCACCTCGAAGCGCTGTCCCGCCTCGGTGAACCCGCTGCGCACGGCCGGCACGCCCTCCAGATCTCCGGACGAGGTACCGCCGACCGTGAGCTGCAACCTCGGCGTGTCGGTCGCGGCGGCTCGCAGCCACGACTCCGGTACGAACAGCACCACGAATCCCGGTTCGACTGCCCCCCTGCCGAGGCGCTGAGCCGACTTGACGAGGAAGAATCCCCTCGTCCCGTCTCGCAAGGTCGCCAGCGGTGTTGCGCTGACGTCGAACAGCGTGCGCTCGCGAGCCACCGCCGCAGTCATGCCCGACTCACTGCCGAGATCGAGTCCTGCCAGGACCATGGGTGCGATACCCGAAACCAGCGTCGCCGGCAGATAGGACGACCGCGGTGGGACAGGCGCGACCGTCCCTCGTCGGTCCCGCGCCACGATGGGGCGGCCGATCCGACGCTCGTACGTCGCACGACGCGACGCAGGAACCTGCTCGATCCAAGCGGCGCCCGCGAGACCGGCCGGGCTGAGCCAGCTCGATGCGATGCCCTCGAACTGCTCCTTCGTGACCCCGCCGTCGGCGACGCCCACCATGAACCGTCGGAGGCTCTCTGCCAGGGCCGCTCCCTGCACGACGTGCCCGCGGATCTCCGCGGCCGCCACATCGGCCCGGCGCTCCGAGTCGCGGCGCGCGTCTCGCTCACCGAGGGCGCGCGCACCGAGGAAACCCGCAAGGGTCAGTCCGAGTACAAGCCCCACCGGTGCGATCTGGCGCAGACGCACGTTCCAACCTCCTTGGGAAGCTCCAGCCATTCTGCCTCTCTTTGAGCGGACCCGGGGAGCCGTTACGCTAACGTGGGCGCACGCCTGTCAGGGGGTCGTCGTGAGGTTGTGGCAGATTGCGACTGCGGCGGTCGTGGCGGTGCTGGTGGTGGTCGGCGCCGTCGGGCCAAACCCGCGACTGTCCGAATGGGCGTCGTCAATATTCTAGACAACCCATTCTGGGTCGCGATCTTCGAAGGAGTCAGAGCCGACGCGAGGCGGCTCGACGTACAGGCCTCCATCCGGGCGCCGTCGGGCCAAACCCGCGCCCGTCCGAACGGGCGTCGTCCTCAACAGTCTCGACAACCCATTCTGGGTCGCGATCTTCGAAGGAGTCAGAGCCGAGGCGAGGCGACTCGACGTACAGGCCTCCATCCGGGCTCCGGCGACCAACTCCGATCCCGCCGGTCAGGCCGCTGACGTCCGGGCGCTTGTCGCTCGCAGGAACGACTGCTACGCGGTCGCCCCGATCTCTGCAACCAACCTTGTGGCCGCGTTGCGCGGCGTGAGCCGTCCCATCATCAACGTCAACAGCCCGATCGACCGCACGGCCGCGCAGAGAGCAGGTGTGCGAATCGGTATCTACATCGGAACCGACGACTTTGCGGCCGGAAGGCTGGCGGGCGCCAGGATGGCCTCCCTACTGCAGGGCGCCGGCGACATAGCTCTCGTCGGCGGGCGGGTCGGCAGCATCCTCGCCCCGCTCCGCTTGGGCGGATTTGAGCGAGGCATCCGAGGAACGCGTTTGAGAGTGGTCGAGCGGGTCAATGCCGACTACGAACGCACGAAGGCCCAGATCGCCGCCGAGCAGATCCTCGAAGACCATCCCCGTCTCGACGGCTTCTTCGCAGCCAACGATCTGATGGCGCTCGGAGTGGCCGATGCGGTCCGTGCCGCGGGAAAGGTCGACGACGTCGCGATCATCGGCCTGGACGGCATCCCTGAGGCACTCGACGCCGTCCGCGCAGGATCGATGAGCGCAACGGTCTCCCAGTATCCGTACGTCATGGGACAGATGGCAGTCGAGGCCTGCGGCGCCGTGACTCGCGGCGCGAGGCTGCCGGCGAGAGTCGATGCCCCGATCGCGCTCGTGACGAAGTCCAACGTCGCGGACGCGATCGCGACGTTTCCGAAGCCCTTTCGACCGTACTCCGACCCATTGAGGCGCCTCCTCCGAGGCCGGCGTTAGCCAACCCTTGCGATGCCGCCGTGCTTGACGCGCAGCACCGCCTCGAGCAATCGCGCAACCCGATCAGCGGCGCGGCCGAACCTATCGAGGGCCGCTCCGGCGCCCAGAAACCGGCTGGCATGAGCGTCATCCGCACCGCCATCGCCCGGTTCCGATCCCCGACAGCGCGCTCGCTCGCGAGGCGACCCAGTTCCTGCAGGACGTCTCCACGCAGCTCTTGTTCGACCACTCGCGGCGCGGTGTTCCTCTGGGGGTCCCAGGGTGAGAAGCTTGGCTTGGACTACGACCCCGAACTGCTCTACGTCGGAGCCATGTTCCACGACTCGGCCTCGTCGAAGGCCACCGTTCCGAGCACGAGCGCTTCGAGATCGACGGGCCAACGCCGGCGGTGACTTCCTGGAGCGCCACGGGCTGCCGGAGGAGCCTGTCATGACCGTCTGGGACTCGATCGCTCTGCACACGACGCCGGAGGTCCCGCGCTACAAGCAGCCCGAGGTGCCGCTCTGGTGACCCTGGGCGTGGAATAACGGCGTCCTCGGCTTGAGCGCAGCTCGCCACCACCACACCGCCCGCGGGCCCTAGCCCACCCGCCGCCGCCGCAGCAGCCGCACCCGCCTAGTTTGCCCCCGGTGACACCGACCGGAGCACTGGGTCCAGCAGGCTCGCCGGCCCGTCCGGCCCCTCGAAGCGGTAGTCCTTCTCCACCGCCATCCGCGGCATCCGGCGACGCTCGGCGGCCAGCGCATCGCGAGCGCGGGTGAGCTCCTTCTCCTTCACCAGCAGTTCCTCGCGGGCGGACTCCCACTCCTGCGGCGACACGACCGGCGGCATGTTCATTTCGGCTCCCTCTCGTTCAGATACTCGTCGACGACATCGAACAGGCGCCCCCAGAGGGCCCGCTGGCGATCCATCCAATCGGCCGCCACGCTGAGCACGTCCGGCTCGAGCGAGAGCCGGTGCGTCCGGCCCTCGACCACGCGCGTCACGACGCCGGTCTCCTCGAGCACCTTCAGGTGCTTGGAGATCGCGGGCTTGGACACCCCGAAGCCGGCGGTGGCGTCGCCGACCGTCGCCGGACCCGCGGCGAGGCGCTCGACGATGCCGCGACGGATCGGGTGCGACAGCGCCTTGAACGGATCGTTAACCACTAGGTTAACAGTACACGACTGCCGGCTTCGGCGGCCGAGGCAGCAGCGCCGCCGCGCGAGCGATTCACGCCAATCCGTTTGCCCCGCGCGCCCGGCGGGCGCTCGCCCGGTCAGACCAGCAGCGGTGCGTAGTCCTCGGGCAGCTGCGCGGTCATGTCGGAGAACTCCTTGGGGCTCAGCACGTCGCGCAGCGCCTGGAAGACGGCGTGCGCGTGGCGCTCGGCCTCGTCGGGCGGGACGCCCTCCAGCTGGGCCACGCGCGCCACGAACTCCTGCTCGCTCATCGGCTTCGCCGCACGGCTCTCGACGAGCCCGCGCTCCAGCGCGGC
>JAOPZJ010000019.1 GCA_025964155.1 Solirubrobacterales bacterium | reverse complement strand
CGTGGCATCTCCCGAGCAACTGCGAGAGCCTGCCGGCGACCCAGCAGCAGCAGCCGCCGTCGCAACAGCAGCCAGCGCCCGAGGAGCCAGCCCGCCGCGTCCGTGCGCGGGTGACGTGGGACTCGGGCTCCGATGTCGATCTGCACACGTGGGATCCAGAGGGCAACCACGCCTACTTCGCTGACCAGGAGGCGATCCCGAGTGGCGTGCTGGTCGAGAATGTCATCCCCGGCTTTGGTCCCGAGCAGTTCGAGACGTTCAGCGGCCCGGGAGGCCACTACACGTTTGGGATCTGCTTGTTCGACGACAACGATGAGCCCAGCGCGACCGTCACCGTCGAGGTCTATGACCCCAGCGGCCAGACCCGGACGTTTACTAAGGAACTCGTCTACGACAAGGACGCCTGGCTGGTCACGATCTCCCCGGACCGCGCCGGGTTCGTCCCGGACCCAGGTTGGTGCGACCGCAGCGCCTCCAGCACCGACCCGGCGGAGATCGGACTGGTAACCGGGGACGGATCGGAGGCACGGGCATAGCCCGGCGGGCATCCGGGAAATCAGGGCGGCCCGCGCGCGACGCAGAGGCGTGGCGGTGTGAATCGGGCGTGCTCCGCGTACCGTGCTGCGAACGATGGCCACCCCTGACAGTCCCAAGATGATCCGTGCCGAGCTTGCGGTCCTGAACGATCCGCTCACCCGCGCAGAGCGCCCGCATCTCATCGCGTTCATCGAAGCACTGCAAGCGGCCAGCAGCCCTGCCGACTACCATGCGCTGCATCGCGATCTCCTGATTCGCTACTGGGCACGGCAGCGCGTCCGCGAAGAAGAGCTCGCCGAGCAGCGAAGCGAGGCCGCCGAGCGACTTTCGTGCCTCCTCGGGCGCGACCCGAAGGCGATCGACGAGATTCGTACTGCGCAGGACCTGCTGAAGCGAATCGCCCATGCGGATCGCGTGCAGGCCACCCTCGCCTCACATCTCCGTGCGATCGCGGACGGGTTGGTGTGGAAGGCCAACGGGTACGACCGAGCGGCGCTGATGGTTCTCGGCCGCGGTACGCGCGTTGACCGCCTGGCCGATGACGGCGTCGGTCTGCAAGCCGAGCTCTCGGCTCTCGGCACCATCTGGGACGCTGAGCAGGCCTTCACAGTGCACAACGACCTGACGACGGCGCTCCGCCACGGCGACCTGACAACGTTCCACGCAGAGGAAGGACGGGTCGAGATCCGCGAGATCAAGGCTGGGCGGCAGCCTGGCCCCGACTCACCACAGGGCGCGCGGCTAACGGCGGCCACCCAGATGATCAACCAGGGGCGAGCGACGGACCCCGAGACGGGAGAGACGGTGACCCTACATCGGCTCCCCGTGCAGTATCGAACGGCGCTGGGTTGCCTGGCCGGCGCCATTCGCGAAGCGAAATCTACGGGCTACGCGGGGCGCGAGATCGGCACGATGCAATACCTCACCGTCATTGACTACCGGGTTTGGGCGGGCAACGAGGCGGAGCTCGAGCGCCGCCACAGCGAAGCCACGGCAGCGCTTGGCTGGGGGCCCGAACAGAAGACCTTCACATGGATGTCCGCTCTCCGCCGGATCCGCGACCGACGCCACTCATTCGCCGGGCTCGCTCCCCTGTCGCTGTTCCCGGCTCCAGCCGAGGACCTCGCCGATCTCATGACTGGCTCTGTGGAGATGCACACGTTGCTGCGGTGCGACCTCCTCGAGGAGGCCTTCGCTGACCGCGGCATCACAGCGGCTATCCGCTTCCCGGACGGCGACACGCACTTCCTGGATGCCGCCCGCGGCCGTATCCGCGTCCAGGTCCCACCCCAAGTGCGCGAGCAGTTGATGCTGGAGCTGATGACTCCGTCCACGCTGGTCGACATGGTGAGCGGCATGCTCGACCTCCTTGAGGCGACGCCCGGCCTTCACCTGGCATCTCTCGCAGTGAGCTGCGACGAGTCCGGCACCTGGCGATGACCGCGGGCGGCCGGGGCTAGACGCCTCGGCAGCACGAGGCGGGACGATTCGACACCGGGCTGGCTGGCAGCATCCCAGCCACTCGAGGAGGGCGAGTGGCTGACACCAGCGATATCGACGCCCATCGACGGTGATCCAGCAGGTTCCGACCCGCCGAGGACTTCCACAAAATGCCTGTAAACCGAGTCTATTTGTGCCGGAATCCTCGCGCAGAACGGTCGCTTGTGGTCCAGGCGGTCGCGGGTTCGAGTACCGTAGCTCACCCCTCAGAAACCCCCGCAAACGCGGGGGTCTCTTCGTTCCGGGGCGCTTTTCGGAGCTTCTGAGAGGGCCCCGAAAAGCGTTTACCGGTCCGTTACCGGTCCGAACGGGGGCCATTACGGACCGGTGAACGCCGAAGCTCGCGCCCGGACAGGCGGTCATACGCCTCGTCAAGCGTGCAGCCCAACAGCTCCTCCAGCGCATCCACGCCGTCGTCGTCGACGTCCAGCACCTGCTGGTAGACGCTCATCGTGAACGTCGCGTCGGTGTGCCCGAGCAGCTACATCGCGCGGCGCGGCGTCACGCCGATCTCAGCCAGCATCGACGCGTAGGTGCGCCGCAGCGAGTGGGGGCTGCAATGTCCGATCAGCGCCCCGGCGTCGTCGGGCGCGTCGCTGGAGGCGGCGAGGTTGGCGGCCTTGACCGCGGGCGCCACGACGCGCGTGCGCACGTTGTCGGGGGTCTGCGGCGTGCCTGGCATCAAATGAGGCATCGATCTGAGCGAAACTCACAGCGCCTCACGAACACAAAATCCCTGCAAAACGACAGGATCGAACTCAGCCCAGCCCGCGGAGCTTGCGCCAGACCACGACGTCGTCGTCGATCGTGCCAAGGGCGCGCATGACGGGAAGCGGTTTGGGCGGCGAGGCGCCCGTGGGGCACGCAGCCGTCAGGCCGAGCCGATCGTGTTCGCCATCAGGCACCCCATGTACTCGCCGGGCGTCCACGAGCGCCCGGCGTTGTCGAATGACGCCAGGGACGACGCGATCGCGCCCGCGCTGCTGAGCGGGTTGTCACGCAGGGAGCGGGCGTAGGCGGTCGCGAGCGCGGCGCCTTTCCCGGCGATGCCCGGCCCCGCGGTGTTCAGCGCGAACGTCAGGGGGGTGGGCAGCTTGGGGCCGATCTTGTTGGCCTCGCGGTACTCCTTGACTGCGCCCTTGACCGTCACCGCGGTGCCGATGCCGATGCGCTGCCACTCGCTGTTGGAGACCGGTGGGGTGTTGCCCGCCGCAGCGCCCGCCGCGCAGGACTGGACGGCGTCGAAGGCGCGGCTGGCGGCGCGCGCGGTGCGCAGGCCGCGGGTCAGGGCGCTGGGGCCTCCGGCCGCGTCGTTGATCTCGGCTCCCGCGGAGAGGCCGAGGTCGACGCCGGTGAGCAGGAGCTGCCCCCAGCCCGGGAGGGCCGCGTTGACGAGGCCGCCGATGCCGATGCCGGTGGCCGCGCCGGCGAAGAAGTTGCCGAACGCGGTCGGGCTGGCGAAGATCTTCGGCTCGGTCAGCAGCTGCGCCCCCGCGCGCCCGACCTGGTCGTACAGGCCGGCGTTGGCCAGGAACGAGAGCGCCCCGCCGCCGCCGCCGTAGTAGACCGAGGCGATCGCGGCGCTCACCACCGCGAGGCTGCGCAGCGACGTCGCCGCGCCCTCGGACGAGGTGAACGGGTTGGTCGTGAAGAGGTCCTTGCCGGCCATGGCAAGGATGGTCGTCGGGTCGAACAGCACCTTCGTCAGCGCGGTCCCGAGGACCGGGAGATCCAGGAGCCTGTTGATGCCGCTTTCGACCAGCGTGACGACGTCGCAGTCGATCTCGGACAGCCGATGGAAGACAATCGTGCGGGCGTGGTCGATCGTGATGGTGGCGCGCAGGGCGTCGCCCGGGAGGTCGCTGCCGGTGAGGCAGTCCGGGATGCCGTTGAACGACACCTTGACCTCGGTGCCCGGGAGGAAGTAGCCGATCGCCTCGCCGTCGGCGCCCTTGCCGACACGGTTGCCGATGTGCTGGTCGGCGTGGTCGAGCGGGCAGTTCGGGGCGGTCTGGTAGACCGGCGGCTCACCGGGCCAGTCGCGGTCCTGCAGCTCCAGGCGCACGCACCGGACCGACGCCTCGAGGCCGACGGCGTGCTCCACCGAGTTCTGGTTGACGCGGACCGCGGCCGTGTCCCCGGCCACGGGCTCGCCGTCGACCATCCAGCGCATGACGGTGCCGTCGGCCTTCAGGGCCTTCGGTGTCGCGAACGTGACGGTGCCCGGCAGGAAGAACCCCGGCACACCGCACGACGGGCCGGTCGCGAAGCTCGCGGTCTGCTCGGGCGTGATGGTGAGCGACCCGCCGTTGGGGCGGCTCTTGAGCTGGCCGATGACGCTCCCCGGAACCCGCACGGGATACGTGCCGGTGTCGGACAGGACGCCGCCGAGCTCGACCGGGTAGCAGAACTTGATGCTCGTCCCGGGGCGCGGGCCGGCCGTCAGCGTCGTCGACCCGCCGACGCCGTAGGCCGTGAGCGCGCTCACGCGGCTCGTGCCCGCGACGATCGGCGTGGCCGCGCCTGGCGGCACGACCTCGATCGCGTAGTCGCTGTCGCGCCACGTCGTGTCGGGGCCACCGCACGGAGCGGAGCCGGTGAGGCTGGCCACGATGTTGGCGTTCGGCGCGTGCCAGGAGAGCTTCTCGCAGGTCGACGGGCGCCAGGCCGCGCGCACCGTCACGGGCTCCTGCCCGACGGTGACCGTGCCGTCCTTGATCAGCTGGCCGCCGAGGCTGTTGCGGTCCGGGTCCAGGTCGGACAGATCGAGCGTCGGCCGGACGCCCCCGCCGTAGAGGCCGGTCGTGCGCATCGGGACCTGCACGTCCTCGAAGTTGCCCCAGGCCGTCCAGACGTCACCGTCGAGCGTCACGCGGCGGCGACTGACGAACTTGCCGCCGTCCACCGGACGCTCGTCGAAGGCCGGGGCCCGGATGACCTGGTAGTAGCCGCCGAACTCGCGGAGCGCGAGGTGGTCGCCGTCCGGCGGGAAGCCGTTGGCCTTCTCGACCTTCGAGGCGGGGATGAGCGACCCGATCTTGCGACCTTCGGGCGCGCCGGCGACCGGCGCCCGGCTCCCGGTGAACCGCGTGACGACCTCGTTCACATTGCCGTCGACCGTCTTCAGCTGCACCTTCGTCCCGGGGCGGTACCAGCCCTTGCCGAGGACCGGGCAGTTGCCGTCTGAGTCCGGATCGATGCTGCCGCGCACGCGCCCCGCCTTCGCCGGCGCCCCGACCACGCCGAGCACGTGCGCGCCCGGGTTGAAGTCCAGGGGGGAGTCGGCGATCAGGGTGAGCCGGGTGCAGTCGACGCGGCCGTAGCGCGCGCCGACGGCGGCGGGCGGCTCGGCGGTCGGCCCGCTGGGCCCGAGGAACGGCATCCGGACGGCGAACTGGCCCGGTTCGGGCGACGGTTGGTCGCCGATCAGCACCGGCGACAGCGCCGGGGCGAGTGCCGCGCCACCCTGCGCCGGCGTGACGAACCCGAACTGGTTGCCCTGGACCCTCCACTCCGAGACGAACCAGTCGCGCCGCTCGGACGGGAGGGCCGCGAGGCCGGGGTCGTCGGTCCGCGGGACGCCGCTGAACGTGACCTCGGTCCCGGGCAGCAGGGCGTCCGCGCCGACGCCCCACTCGCGCAGGCAGCCGCCGCCGCGCAGCAGGCGGAACGTGTCGTCGGCCGGCAGTTCGTTGCCGGCGGCGTCGAGCAGGCGCGTGCCGGCGAGCGTCGTCGTGCCGCCCTCGGCGGTGACCGTGGCCGGCGTGGGGGCGCAGCCGATCGGGTGGACGGTGGTGAAGAGCTCGCGGATGGGGCCGGCGACGCGGACGCTGCCGGCGGCCAGGTCAACGGGCAGGCCGCCGATGCCGGGGTCAGCGCCGAGCACGTCGATCGTCGTCGGCAGGTCGGCGAGCGCCGCCACGCTCCCCGGGCCGGCCAGGACGCCAATCGTCGTGCCGTCCAGGACGGTGACGCTGTCGCCGGGCGACAGCGTCGTCTGCCCGCGGCTGCCGTAGAGGTCGCAGCCGAGCCGGCCGGTGACGCGCAGCGACGACACCGCACCGGACAGCGACGGGGCGCCGGGCGAGCGGGTGCCGGTCCAGTAGCTGCGGAACGGGATCGTGTGACAGACCCGCGCGACCGGCTCGCCGACGGGCTGCACCGTCAGCAGCCGCGACACCGTCACTCCGAACGTCGCCCCCGTCGCGCCGGAGGTCGACGGGAGCACGGCCCCGGTGGACAGGCGCAGGCCGGTGATGCGGAAGCCGCTCGGCGCCAGCGCGGCGACGCTCACGCTCGTGCCGTCGAGTGCGCCTCCGCTGCCGCACGCCACGGCGCCCGGGATCCGGACCTCCGGGATCGGCAGCGGGGTCGGCGCCGGGTCGTCGGCGTCGTCGTGGGGCGTGGCGACCTCGCCCGGCCGCGGGGTGACCGACTCGCAGGTCCGCAGCGGGCGGGAGGTGTCGGCGCTCGAGCCGGCCAGCGCGGC
>JAOPZJ010000016.1 GCA_025964155.1 Solirubrobacterales bacterium | reverse complement strand
TGATCGACTGGCGCTCGCGCGGCATCTTGCGCCGCTTCGGGCCCAGCTGGGAGCGGACCTCGGTGACCGCCGTGGCGATCGCCTCGTCGAGCTGCTCGGCCGTGTACATCCCCTCCGTCGCCTGCGCGACCGCCTCGGCGATGACCTCGCTGTCGAGCGTGACGCCCTTCTGGGCCTCGGTGCGCAGCGCCTGCGCGGTCTTGGAGCCGTCGCGGTAGATGGCGAGCGCCTTGATGCCCCCTTCCCACGCCTTGATGTACGCCTCGGCGATGTCCTCGACCGTCGCGTCGTTGGGCATGTTGACGGTCTTGGAGATGGCACCCGAGATGAACGGCTGCACGGCACCCATCATGTTGATGTGGCCCATGTGGCTGATCGCGCGCTCGCCGACCGCCACGTCGAACACCGGCAGGTGCTCGTCCTTGAGGCCGGGGGCCCCGACGATCGTGTTGAACTCGTCGATGTGCGCCACGATCTGCGAGACCTGCTCGGGCGTGTAGCCGACGGTCTGCAGGGCGAGCGGGACGGTGCGGTTGACGATCGTCATCGACCCGCCGCCCACGAGCTCCTTGAACTTCACCAAGGAGAAGTCCGGCTCCACGCCGGTGGTGTCGCAGTCCATGAGGAACGAGATCGTCCCCGTGGGCGCGAGCACCGTGGCCTGCGCGTTGCGGTAGCCGTACAGCTCGCCGGCGGTGACGGCCTCGTCCCACACCGAACGCGAGGCCTCCAGCAGCGGCGTGTCCGTGCTGAACGCATCGTTGATCGAGTACGCCGCGTCCCGGTGCATCCGCATGACCGCGTTGTGCGGGTCACGGTTCTCGGCGTAGCGCTCGTACGGCCCGATCGCCGCGGCGATCTTCGCGGACTGCAGGTACGCCCGGCCGGTCATCAGCGCGGTGATCGCCGCCGCCGTGCCGCGACCCGTGTCCGAGTCGTACGGCATGCCGTTGGACATGAGGAACGCGCCGAGGTTGGCGTAGCCCAGGCCGAGCTGGCGGAACGCGCGGGCGTTGACGCCGATCTCCTCGGTCGGGTAGCTCGAGGGCCCGACGACGATCTCCTGCGCCAGCAGGACGATGTCGATGCAGTGCTCGAACTGCGCCACGTCGAAGGAGCCGTCGGCCTTGCGGAACTTCATGAGGTTCAGCGAGGCGAGGTTGCAGGCCGAGTCGTCGACGTGCATGTATTCACTGCAGGGATTAGACGCGTTGATGCGCCCCGAGTTCGGCGACGTGTGCCACTGGTTGATGATCGTGTCGAACTGGATGCCGGGATCGGCGCAGCGCCAGCCGGCCTCGGCCATCTCCTGCATGAGCTGGCGCGCGGAGACGGGCTCGCCCACGTTCTCGCCGGTGCTGCGGGCCTTGAAGTGCCACATCCCGTCGTCGGCGACGGCGCGCATGAACTCGTCGGTGACGCGCACCGAGTTGTTGGCGTTCTGGTACTGGATCGACTTGAAGCCCTCGCCGTCGATGGACATGTCGAAGCCCGCGTCACGCAGGGCCGCGGCCTTGTCCTCCTCCTTGGCCTTGCACCAGATGAACTCGCGCACGTCCGGATGGTCGATGTCCAGCACGACCATCTTGGCCGCGCGACGGGTCTTGCCGCCGGACTTGATCGTGCCGGCCCAGGAGTCCGCGCCGCGCATGAAGGAGACGGGGCCCGAGGCGGTGCCGCCCTTGCTGAGCGGCTCCATCGAGCCACGGATGTTCGACAGGTTGATGCCGGCGCCCGAACCACCGCGGAAGATCTTGCCCTCGCGCGTGTTCCAGTCGAGGATCGAGTCCATCGTGTCCTGCACGGACAGGATGAAGCACGCCGAGCACTGCGGGTTCTCCTCAAAGCCGACGTTGAACCAGACGGGGCTGTTGAACGCCGCCATCTGGTGCAGCAGGATGTACGTCAGCTCAGCCTCGAAGGCGTCGCCGTCCTCGGCCGAGGCGAAGTACCCGCGCTGGCGGCCCCAGTCGGCGATCGTGCCCGAGACACGGCCGATCATCTGCTTGACCGAGCGCTCACGCGCCGGCGTGTCGAGCTGGCCGCGGAAGTACTTCTGCGAGACGATGTTCGTCGAGTTCTGCGACCAGGTGGCCGGGAACTCGACGTTCTTCTGCTCGAAGGAGACCTTGTCGCCGAAGCCGATTCGTGCGTCGCGCAGTTCCCAGTCCACGGTCTCGAAGGGGTGAACGCCCGGTGTGGTGTACTTCCGGGTGATGGACAGGGCGGAGCCTGTCTGGACGGTGGTGCTGGGTGTGGTCTGCGATACGCGCTCCAAGTGCCCCTCTACTCCTCTCATCGCCGCGAATTTGCCCAATTTGCGGCGGCATGTTTGTGGATCTGGTGGTAACGAAGCAGTGTCCGTCACGGGTCGGACGGACCGACGGTGCGATCCCGCAAATACGGCCCTTTCCCTTCCTTCAGGATAGAAGGGTGTCGCGGATCTGACCCCGGCTACGTCAAGGTCGGACGGCCTCGCGGGACGAGCAGCGCGACGCCCACCAGCGCGACCGCGAGCAGCACCGCGCAGAGCGTCAGCCCGGTGTGCAGCCCGTCCGTCCAGGCCACCGCGTCGGCGCCCAGCAGGCGCCGTCCCGCGTCCGACGCCGAGCCCGCCTCCGCGAAGACGACCGTCCCGACCACGGCCACGCCAAGCGCCTGGCCCAGCTGCCGGCAGGCGTTGTGGACCGCCGCGGCCATGCCGGCGCGTGCATGCTCGACCGATCCCACGGCGGTCACCGTCATCGCCGGCAGCGCCAAGCCGATCCCCGCGCCGAGCACGCCGAGCATCCAGGCCAGGCTGCCGGCGCCGAGGTCGACCTGGAGGCGGACCGTCAGCAGCGTCATCGCGACGGTCGCGAGCGCGAGGCCGCAGAGCATCGGGATCCGCGCTCCCAGCCGCGCGGTCAGCCGCCCGGCGAACGGCGCACACGCCGCGGTCGCCGCGCCGAGCGGCAGCAGGCACAACCCCGCCTCGCCGGGGGAGCGCCCCTGCACCTGCTGGAGGAAGACCGACAGGAAGACGATGCACCCGACGAACGCAAAGGACGCGCCGGCGCCACCGAGGTTGGCGACGACGAAGGCGCGGTGTCGCAACAGGGCCAGGTCGATGAGCGGCGCGGCGTGCCGGCGCTCGACAGCCGTGAACGCGGCGGCCGCGGCCACGCAGACCGCGCCGGCACCGAGGATGACCACCGACGTCCAGCCGGCCTCCCGGCCCTCGATGATGACGAACGCGAGCGTCGCGACGGCGAGGGTCAGCAACAGCGCCCCGGCGACGTCGAAGCGGATCGTCGCCCGCGCGGGGCGCACCCACGGGATGAACCTCCAGCCGGCGAGGAGGAGCAGCAGGCAGATCGGGACGTTGACGGCAAAGACGCCGCGCCAGCCGACGGCGTCGACGATCGCGCCGCCGAGCGTGGGCCCGGACGCCAGCCCGACGCCGGACCCCGCCCCCCACAGACCGATCGCGCGCGCCCGCGCGGCCGGGTCGGGGTAGACCTCCGTGACGATGGCCAGGGAGGCCGGAAGGACGAGCGCCGGACCCAGCGCCTGCAGCACGCGCCCGGCCAGCAGCCACTCGATCGTCGGGGACAGCGCGCACCACAGCGAGCCGACCGCGAACACCGTCACGCCGGCCAGGAAGGCGACCTTGCGACCGTGGCGGTCGCCCAGCACTCCGCCGGCGATGAGCAGCGACGCGAGCACGAGCACGAACGCGTCGACGACCCACTGCTGCTCGGGGCCCGTGGCACCGAGATCCCGTCCGAGGCCGGGCAGCGCCACCGCGATGACCGTCGCGGAGGCGATCGAGAGGATCTGCGCGACGATGACCGTCAGCAGCACGAGCCTTGGGCGCTCGTGCCCGTGTGGCGAGGGCACCCCTGGGGGCGTGCGGCGGCGCCTCAGCGCCCGAGCCGCAGCCAGTCGGTGAACTCCGCCCAGGCGGCGGACGTACGCCATCCGGCCTCGGAGGTCGCGTGGCGCGAGCGCTGCATCCACTGCGGGTCCACGGCCCACCAGCGGGCAGCGCCGAGGACGGCGGCGACCAGGGCGGCGAGCAGTGCGACGAAGGCGAGCGCGACCAGCGGGGCGGGCAGGCCGCTGCCGTTGTCCTGCGTGTTGGTGGCGGCGGTGAGGATCGCACCGTCCGCGACCGCGGGCGCGGGACTGACGGACGGCGCCGGCTGCGGGGTGGCGGTCGCGGTCGTCGGGGTGGCCGCGGGAGTCGCCGGGGTCGTGGAGGGCGCCGGCGTGGAGGTCGTACCGGCGGCGGGGGTACCGGTCCCGCTCGAGGAGGACCCGCTGGCCGGTCCGGCCGCGGGGCCGGACGGGGACGTGGTCGTGCCGGAGGTCTTGTCCTTGCAGGCGCCCGCCGCACGCGCCTTCGCGGCGGCATCGATCGCGTCCTTGAAGTCGGGCGCGTACTGCGCGTAGTCGTTCGGGATCTGGCCCTTGGCCTGCTTGAGCTGGGCCGGCGTGAACTTGCAGGGATCGATCGTCCCGGTCTTCGAGTACGCCTTGAACACGTCGGTGAAGGCGTCGGCGTGTGCCGCGGGTGCGCCGGCCAGCGCCAGCGGGAGCGCGCAGAGCAGGGCAAGGGACAGGCGTCGACGGCGCGGCATCACGGCCCTGGATGCTAGCGTCGAGCCCGAAGCCCATGGCGCACCCCGCTTCCCTGCCAACACCCGTGGCGCCTGCTGCGGGCGCACCGGCGAGAGACGATCGGCCGCTTCACCGGGCTCCCGCGGCACTCCTTCTGGCCCTCCTGGCCGCTGTCGCCTACGCGGTCTTCGCGCACGGCGCGACCGACACCCCGGCCGAGACCCGGGTGCAGCTCGTGCTTGCCGCGACGACGCTCCTGACGGCCGCAGCGCTCGCCACCGGCCGGCCCGGGATCCGCCTGGACGCACCGCTCGTCGCACGCCTCGGCGTCGTCGCGCTGCTGGCCTTCGCGGTCTGGTGCGGCCTGTCGCTGCTGTGGTCCGTGGCCCCGGATCGCACGTGGACGGAGATCAACCGGGCCGTCGCCTACGCGCTCGTGGCGGGGCTCGGCCTCGTCGTCGGGACGAGCGTCCCGCGGGCGATCGAGCGCGTCGCCGTGGGCTGGCTGCTCATCGCCGTCGCCGTCGGGCTGTACGCGCTGGGGGGCAAGACGGTCCCGGGGCTCAACGTCCCCGGGCTGTTCGATCTGAACCAGACGGACACGCTCGCGCGGCTGCGCGCCCCGCTGCAGTATTGGAACGCGCTTGCGCTCGTGCTCGTGATGGCGGTGCCGATCGCCGTGCGCCTGGCGACGGACCGCTCGCGGCCGATGCGGGTGCGGATCGCGGCGGTCCTGGCGGTCTACCTCTTCATCCTGGGCCTCGGGATGACGTACTCCCGCGGCGGGGTGCTCGCGCTCGGCACGGCAACGGTCGTGCTCGTCGTGCTGGGCGGCGCCGGTCGGCTGAAGAGCGTGCTCGTGCTGGTCGTCGCGGCGGCAGCGGCGAGTGGGCCGCTCGCCGTCGCGTTCACGCGTGACGGGCTGACGGCGACCGGCGCGCCACTCGGCCAGCGCATCACGGACGGCCGCGTCCTGACGCTGACGATCGTCGTCGCCGGCCTCGCGCTCGCGGCGATCGCCCGCGCGCTCATCGTCCTGGAGCCTCGCGTCCGGTGGGATCCGACGCGTACCCGCACGGTCGCGCGCGCCTCCGGCATCGCGGCTGCGCTCCTCGTCGTCCTGTTGGCGATGGGTGCCGCCGGGTCCGTCAAGGGCCTGCCGGCGAACGTCGACGAGAGCCTGCGCAGCTTCACCGTCGCGGCCCAGGACAAGCAGCTTGATCCGTCCCGTCTGGCCACCACGACGTCGGGCAACCGCTGGGTGTGGTGGAAGGAGGCGGCCGGGGCGTTCTCGGACCGGCCGGTCGGCGGCTGGGGCGCCGGCTCGTTCCGCGTGACGCACCTGCGCTACCGGACGAACACGATCTCCGTGACGCAGCCGCACTCGGTGCCGCTCCAGTTCCTCGCCGAGACCGGGCTCGTCGGGCTGCTGCTCGTCTATGGGGGCATCGGGGGGCTGCTGTGGGCCGCGGTCGCGCGGATGCGCGCGATGCCGGGCGGACGCGAGCGCGAGCTTGCCGTCGCGCTGCTGGCGGCGGCCGCGGGCTGGCTTGCGCACGGGCTATACGACTGGGACTGGGACATCCCCGGCGTGACGATCCCGCCGCTGCTCTTCCTCGGCGTGCTCGCGGCCTCGGGTGGCGCGCGGCGTCGTGAGGGCGACCGGCGTCCCCCGCACCGGGTCGTCGTGTTCGTGGACCCCGAGCGGGACGCGCGCCTGCGCCCCGGTGCCCTGGTTGGTGTGGCGGCCGTCACGCTTGCGGTCTTCGCCTACGCCGCCTCGGCGGTGCTCCCCGCGTGGTCGGCCGGCAAGGCCGACGCGGCACAGGAGGCGATCGGCGGCGCGCAGGTCACCGACGACGAGCTGCGCCGCGCCGCCGCACAGGCCGACCTGGCCGCGAAGCTCGACCCGCTCAGCGTCGAGCCGCTGCTCGTGTCGGCCACGATCGCCCAGCGTCGCGGCCGCATGCTCGAAGCCCGCCAGGCACTGCTGGAGGCCGTGCACCGTCAGCCCGATAGCGTCCGCGCGTGGTCGCAGCTCGGTGCGCTCGCGCTGAGCCTCGCCGACCGGGACGGCTTCCGCGACGCGGCCGCCCGCTCGCTGTCGCTGGACCCGCACAATCCGGTGCTGCGCACGCTCGCCGCGCGGGCGTTGTTGTTCCAGGCTCCGCCCGGGGAGAGCGCCACGGCGACCGGGACGCCGCTGCCGGCGGCGGCTGCGCCGGTCGCGCCGGTGACGCCTGGGGTTGCGGTTGCGCCTGGGGCTCCGGTCACCCCCGTCACGCCGGTGACGCCGGTGACGCCGGTGACGCCGGTGACGCCGGTCACGCCGGTGACGCCGGCCGCGCCCTGACGTCTACGGCGAGACGACGACGTTGAGCAGGCCGACGAGGAGGACGACTCCGGCGCCGATCGCCAGGAGCAGGAGCAGCACCGCCACGACCCGCTCACTGGGTAGCAGGCGCGATGCCGACCGGCGGACCGGCGGCCGGCTCGAGGCCGGGGGTGCGCTGACCTGGCGTCCGGTGGCGCGGGTGGGCGCCGGCGACTGACGCAGCGCAACGGCCCGGAGCTGCGGCTCCGGCGCCTCGGCGGCGTCCTGCTCGGCGGCGTCGCGCTCCGCGCCTTCGGCACGCTGCGCGGCGTCACGCTCGGCAGCCTCGGCACGCTCCTGCGCGTGGAGCTCCGCTGCTTGCACACGCTGTGCGGCATCGAGCTCGGCCGCCTTGGCGCGGGCGGCGGCGTCCTGCTCGGCGGCGGCCAGCGCCGCTTCGTGCTCA
>JAOPZJ010000439.1 GCA_025964155.1 Solirubrobacterales bacterium | reverse complement strand
CGTCGGCGTCGGCCGGACGGCGGGCGGCGATGCCGGGGGGGCGGCCAGGGCGTCCGCGGCCGCGAGCGGGACGGGCGGAGTTCCAGGGGCCGGTAAGGCGTCCAGCAGGCGGCTGTACTCGTCGATCAGCTCACGCGTCGACCGCTCGAGGTGCTCGCGAAAGCGAACGAGGTCCTCGAGCTGGTGGTGCAGGCCCCCGAGGGCGTGCTGCGCGTCAGCGACGATCTGACCCGCCGCAGGGTGGCCCAGATCGACCGGTGCTGCGGGCACCGGGGCCAGCGCGGGGGCGGGGATGACGACGTCATGCAACGTCTCGTAGGAGGACGGGCCGGGGGTCGGCGACTCCGGGGCCTGCGGCGACGTGGCCGGCCCGCCCGCTTCCGTGTCCCTGGACGCTGCACCGATGCTCGCCAGCTCACGCTCGAGGTCCTTGAGCTTGCGCTCGAGGTCAGCGAGGGTCGACGAGACGTCACCGTGCCCGGTCATCAACAGCTCCCCCGATGTCGGGGGAGTGAGGCGTGTTGGCACCGCGACCGCCGGCGGGCCCACCGGATCGGGCGTAGTAAGGCCATATCGCGTGCGAGGCTACCAGGGCTCACGGCGTGCCCCGTCCGCCCAAACGACAAGCGAAAACCGAGGGTTTTGCTCCGATGATCAGGGTTGAGGAGGTCCGGGCGCTCACGGCAGGGGAAGTGTCCGGGAGGGCGCCCGCACGCGTGCCGTGACTCTCCCGCCCGGACGGTCAGGGGGCCATCGTCCGATCGGATGATCCGCTGGGGGGAACTTGCCTCACCCTTTGCCCCGCCTCGGGCCCGGATCGGGACCCTTGGCGAGGGGTTGCGGGTGTCGTCGGCATCAGGGCCTCTGCGTGCCGCTCACCCCGCCAGCGCCAGGAGCGCGTCGGCCTGGCCCTGGAGGTCGTAGAGAACGCCCGCGGCCGCCGTGTCGGTCGTCGTGCTGCCCGTGCCGCCGGCGGTGAGGTTCACGGGGGTGCCGACCTGCGCGGCGGCTGTCATCACGGTGGTGGAGCCCGTGCGCGCGTCGGCGCGGCCGCCGCCGCCCGAGCCGTCCGTCAGCACCCAGCGGATGCGTCCGTCGCGGACCGCGTTGGCGAGCCACTGGATCGAGACCTGGCTCTCCTTTCCGGAGTAGCCGCCGATTCCCGCCACGTCGGCGGGCTGGGTGGGATCGGCAGTGATGATCGTGTCCGAGGCGCCCTGCTGACTTGAGACGACGATCGTCCCGCCGCCGTGGGCCTCAGCGTAGGCGACGGCCTGGGTGACGTTGCTGTTGCCGCCGGACCTCCCGCCGCCACCACGCTGGCCGCCGGCTCCGGGGCCACCGGCCCCGCCGGCGCCACCAGCGGGCGGCGCCGCAGGTGCACCGCCCGCCTGGGCGCCCGGGGGCGCGAACGAGGGCCGCGTACCACCGCCACCGAAGCCACCGCGCCCACCGCCGCCTGGACCACCACCGAAGCCCATCCCGCTGCTCGCCGGTCCGCCGGCGGGGAACGTCGACTGCGTGGCGTAGCCGAGGGTCTCGGTCGCCCACGTCGCCGGGGCGATGAGGAGGACGCCGAGCGCCGCGGCCACGACCGCCACGCGAATCCGGCCGGCGCCGAGCACGCCCAGGCCGACCGCGGCGGCAACCACGACGACGCCGAGCACGGGCGCCAGCCACGGCAGGGACGTCGGGTTGTCGTGCAAGATCACGAGCTCGGTCGCCACGCCACCGGCGACGGCCAGCGGGCCGCCGATCCGCGCGACGAGGCCCCCCTTGGCGATGACGGCAGCGGTCGCACCGACGAGGGCAGCGGCGAACGGCGCCAGCGCCGAGACGTAGTAGGGGTGGAAGATGCCGCTGGCCTCGCTGAAGACGACCGTGGTGACGAGGAACGCGCCGCCGACGGCGATGAGCCAGCCGGTGCGGGCGTCGCTGCGCTTCAGGCGCGTGGACGCCGCGATGACGACGAGGCCGACGAGCGCGAACCCCAGCAGCCAGCCGGCCTGCCCGCCCAGCGCCTGGTTGAGCAGGCGCAACGGACCGGTCTGGCCGCCGAAGAGCAGATTGCCGCCGCCCGCGCCGCCGCCGGGGCCCCCGCCAGCAGCCCCCGGGCCACCGGCCTGGCCGTCGACCCGACCGAGGCCGTTGTAGCCGAAGATCAGCGACCAGATGCTGTTGTCGCTCGTCCCGGAGATCCACGGGCGGCTGCCGGCGGGGGTCAGCCACATCAGCACCGGCCACGCGAGTGCCACGACCGTCATCGCCGCACCGCCGAGCGTGAGCTGCCACAGCGCCCGCACGCGCCCGGTCGGCGCGACGTACAGGTACGCGGCGGCGATCGCCGGCACGACGAGGAGCGCGGCGGCCATCTTCGTCTCGAAGCCGAGGCCGACCATGACGCCACAGAGCACGAGCCAGCGGGTGCGCCCGTCCTCCAGGCCACGGACGAGGAACCACAGCGCGGCAGTGCTGCAGAGGACGAGCAGCGCGTCGGGGTTGTTGTGACGCGCCATCGCGACGGTGATCGGCGTGACCGCCAGCGCGAGGCCTCCCGCGAAGCCGGCGGCGCGCCCGAAGCGCCGCGCGACGAGGTCGTACACGAGCGCGACGCTCACGATGCCCATGAGCGCCTGCGGCACGAGGAGGCTCCACGTGTTGAAGCCGAAGACGCGGGCGGACGCGGCCTGGACCCAGAGCGCGAGCGGCGGCTTGTCGACCGTCATGACCCCGGCCGGGTCGAACGAGGCGTAGAGGAAGTTGTGCCAGCTCGAGGCCATCGACCGGACGGCGGCGCTGTAGTAGGTGTTGGCCCAGGCGTTCTGGCCCAGCCCTACGAGGTTCAGGGTGGCCGCGAGGACGACGAGCGCGGCAAGCTCGGGGCGTGGCCGGCGCAGCGTGCGGGCGCGCGCCAGGGCCCGCTGGCGGGGCGGCGTACGCACGTCGGGGGCGGAGATCGAGATCGACATGGCCGCCAGCCTGACGACGCGACCTGGGTCGTCTGCGAGCGGATCCTGAGAGCGACCTGGGAAGATTCGCCCACCCGTCGTCCACAGCCTCCGCTCAGAAGCGGTTAAGACCACGCTCAGGTCAGGGCCCTACCTTCCTTAACAATGCCCTCACCGCGACACCTCTGGTCCGGCTCCTGGCGCGAGGAGTCGGAGCGGCCGCCGGCAGACGCCCCTGCCCTGCCGGGCACGCCCGAGTCGGATGCCACGGATGCCGGCGCTCCGGTCTTCTCCGCGGGGGTCCACGAGCCCCAGGCGCCCATCCGCTCCACCGCGCCGGGTAGCCGCCGGGTCCTCGTCGGCGGGCTCGTCGCCGCCGTCGTCGGCGCGACCGCGGCCGGCGGCTACCTCATCGGCACGAACGGCGACGAACACGCCCAGACCACCGCGGCGCTGCCCGCGCTGCCCGCCGCGAAGATCAACCCCCGCAAGGGGCAGAGCCAGGCCAGCGCGATCTACGCCGCGGCGAGCCCGGCCGTCGTCTCGATCCGCACCAGCAGTGGTTCGGGCACCGGCTTCCTCGTGTCCGACACCCGCACGGTGGCCACGAACGCGCATGTCGTCGACGGAACGAAGGTCGTCACGGTGCGCTTCGGTCCCGAGGGCCGCGACATCACCGGCGAGGTGATGGGAACCGACCCGTCCAGCGACCTTGCGGTCGTGCGCCTGCCGGCAGGCAGCGCCCCCACCGGCGCCAAGCCACTGGCGCTCGCCGATTCCAACCAGGTGCGGATCGGCGACCCGGTCGTCGCCATCGGCAACCCGTTCGGGCTGGACCGGACCCTCACCGAGGGCGTCATCTCCGGCCTCGGCCGTGCCATCCAGGCCCCGAACCACTACGAGATCGACGATGCGCTGCAGACGGACGCGGCGATCAACCCCGGCAACTCGGGTGGCCCGCTGCTGGATGACGCCGGGCAGGTCATCGGCGTGAACTCGCAGATCGAGACCGGGGGCGCATCGGCAGGCAACGTCGGCATCGGCTTTGCCGTCTCCTCCAACACGGTGCGCCAGGTCGTCCCGGCCCTGGCGAAGGGCCAGACGATCGACCGCGCCTGGCTCGGGATCGAATCCCAGCCGGCGGCCGGCGGTACCGGCGCCGCGCTGACCAACGTCGTCGCCGGGGGCCCCGCCGAACAGAGCGGCCTGCAGCCCGGCGACGTCGTGCTGTCCATCGACGGCAAGCAGATCCGTGAGTTCTCCGACATCTCCCGGGCGGTCAACAGCCACCAGCCGGGTGACCAGATCGACGTGAAGGTCCGCCGTGGCGGCGGCCAGGTGCAGACCCAGAAGGTCACGCTCGGCACCCGACCCGTGACGCCCACGACTCCATGAGCTTCGCCGCCCCGCTCGTCCTGCTGACGCTCGCGGTGGTGCCCCTGCTGGTCTACGTCTACCTCGGGCGCCAGCGCCAGCAGGCCCGGGTCACCGCGGCGTTCGCGGCCCCACGGCTGGCGGCGTCGCACTCGCCCTCGCGGGCGGGCGCGCGGCGGCACGTCCCGTTCGCGATCTACGGCCTGGCCCTCGTCGCGCTGCTCGTGGCGGCCGCCCGCCCGCAGCACAGCGTCGCCGTACCGGTGGAGCGCGCCTCGATCATGCTCGTCACCGACGCCAGCGGCTCGATGCTCGCCACCGACGTGGCCCCGAATCGGCTGACCGCCGCGCGGCGTGCCGCGCAGCTGTTCGTCGACAAGGTCCCCGCACGCGTCAACATTGGGATCATGGCCTTCAACCAGCAGGCGAGCGTCCTGCAGTCCCCGACGCAGGATCGGGCCGCGGTCCGCGCCGCGATCGACCGTCAGGAGGCCGGCGGCGGCACCGCGACCGGCACGGCTGTCGCGACCGCCACCCGCATCCTGCGTCCCGGCGGGCAGTCGACCGACAGCCGTCCTCCGGCCGCGATCGTGCTGCTGTCCGACGGCGCCTCGACGCGGGGCGTCGACCCCGTCGCCGCCGCGGCGGCGGCCAAGAAGGAGGGCGTCCGCGTCTACACCGTGGTGCTCGGGACCGCCTCCGGCACGATCACCGTCCCGCGCGCCAACGGGACGAGCCAGACCAAGCCCGTCCCGCCGGACCCACTGACGCTGCGCAAGATGGCCGACGTCGGCGGCGGCACCTTCTTCGAGGCCTCCAGCGCCGACGGGCTGGCCCAGGTCTACCAGCGCCTGGGCTCCGAGCTCGGTACCCGTATGAAGGACCGCGAGATCACCCCGGCCTTCGCGGCCGGCGCCGCCTTCCTGCTGCTGTCCGGGGCGGGTCTGTCCCTGCGCTGGTTCGGCCGCCTCATCTGACACGAATCCCGAAAGACGCCATGAACGACATCATCGATACGCAGGCCTACCCGCCCCGTGACGACCCGCGCGCCGCGCTGCAGGAGGCGCTGCACGAGATCAAGCAGGTCATCGTCGGCCAGGACGCGATGCTCGAACGCCTCCTCGTCGCGCTCCTCGCCGGCGGCCACGTGCTGCTGGAGGGCGTGCCCGGCCTGGCCAAGACGCTCACGATCAAGACGATGTCCGAGGTCCTGGGCGGCAGCTTCAGCCGCGTGCAGTTCACGCCCGACCTGGTGCCCTCGGATATCATCGGCACGCGCATCTACCGTCCGGACACCGGCGGCTTCGAGACGAGCCTCGGGCCGGTGTTCGCGAACTTCGTCCTCGCCGACGAGATCAACCGCGCGCCCGCGAAGGTGCAGTCGGCGCTCCTGGAGGTCATGCAGGAGGGTCAGGTCACGATCGCCGGGCGCAGCTACGAGGTCCCCAAGCCGTTCATCGTCATGGCGACGCAGAACCCGATCGAGTCCGAGGGCACCTACCCGCTGCCCGAGGCGCAGGTCGATCGTTTCCTCATGAAGGTCGTCGTCGACTACCCGAGCGTCGGCGAGGAGGCGGCCGTCGTGGGGCGCAGCCTCGGAGGGATTCGCGCGGTGCGCGAACTGCTGACGCTCGAGAGCCTCGAGCGCTTCCGCGCGGCTACGGCCGCGATCCTGGTCGACCGCGAGGTCATCGCCTACGCCGTGGCGCTGACCGACGCCACCCGCAACCCGGCCTCGCACGACCTGCACGACCTCGTCGGCCAGGTCGAGCACGGCGCCAGCCCGCGTGGCTCGATCGGCCTCGTGCACGCGGCCCGCGTCCTGGCCCTGCTGCGGGGCCGCGGCCACGCGAGCACGGGCGACGTGCGCGACCTCGCCCGCGACGTCCTGCGCCACCGGCTCGTGCTCTCGTACGACGCGCTGGCGTCGGGGATCACCCCCGACGACATCCTGGACCGGGTCATCGCCACCGTCCCGGACCCGCTCACCGGGCAGCTCACCCAGGAGGTACAGGCGGCTTGATCGCCGAGCGCCCCCCATTGCATCCCCCCGCCGCCAGGCAGGGGCCAGGCGCGCTGCCCCGGCCGATGATCGAGGCGCTGGACGTCGTCCTCACGCGCCACACCGCGCGCTCCCAGCCGGGTGACCGGCGGGCCGCCGGCGTCGGCGCCGGCACGGAGCTCGCACAGCTGCGCGGCTACCAGGTGGGCGACGACGTCCGGCATCTGGACCCCGCCGCCAGCGCCCGGACCGGCGAGCCGCACGTGCGCCTGCACGTCCCCGAGCGCGTCCAGACGACCTGGGTCCTGCTGGACGTCTCGGCCTCCATGGCCTTCGGGACCGCGCAACGCCTCAAGAGCGACGTGGCCGAGGGCGTCGCCCAGGTCATGGGGCAGCTCGCCCTGCGTCGCACCGGGGCGCTCGGGATCGTGCGCTTCGGTGCCCCAGGACCGCCGCGGATCACCCCGCTGCGCGCCGGCCGTCCCGCCTTCGCCGCGCTGCGCCACGTCCTCGCCGAGGGCGTCGCCCCCGACGGCAACGAGGACGCGAGCGCGCTTGGCGACGCCTGCTCCGCGCTCGGCCGCCTGGCCCAGCAGCCCGCGCTGGTCGTCATCATCTCCGACTTCCGCAGCGCCGCCGACCCGGCCAGCGTGCTGGGACCGCTGCGTGCGCGCCACACGGTCCTCTGCGTCGAGGTCTATGACCCGCGTGAGCTCCTCGTACCCGACGTCGGCATCCTGTCGGTGGTCGACCCGGAGACCGGCCGGACGGCCCGCGTCGACACCGGCAGCCGCCGGGTCCGCGAGCGCTTCATCGCGCTCGAGGCGCAGCGCCGCGCGCACCTGCACGACGAGCTGCGCCGCCTGCGGGTCGGGCACGTCGCGCTCGGCACCGACGAGGAGTGGCTCCTGAAGCTCGGACGGTCCCTGAGATGAGCTTCGCGAGCCCCGTCTGGCTGCTGGCGCTGCTGGCGGTCCCGCTCCTCATCGCGCTGACCGTCGTGCGCTCAAGGCAGCGCGACCGCTTCGCGATGCGCTTTCCCGCCGCCGCGACGCTCGCGGCGGCCGCAGGTGCCGAGGCCGCCTGGAAGCGCTGGGTAGCGTCGGCGCTGGCGCTCGCGGCGATCGTTGCGCTGCTCTTCGGCGCCGCGCGCCCGCAGCGCACCGTCCGGGTGGCGCTGCAGGAGGCCTCGATCATGCTCGTGACCGACCACTCCGGCTCGATGGCGGCCACCGACGTCGCCCCGACCCGCCTGGCCGCCGCCCAGGGCGCCGCCAAGACCTTCGTGGACAACCTGCCCGACGGGGTGAAGATCGGGGTCGTCGCCTTCAGCGCGGCACCGGACGACGTGCGGCCGCCATCGACCGATCACGGCGAATCCCGCGCGGCCATCGCGCGTCAGACGGCGAACGGCGGCACGGCCACCGGGGACGCGCTCGCCGCGGCGCTCGGCCTGCTGCGCCCGAAGGCCAAGGTCTCCACGCCCGCCGCGATCGTCCTGCTCAGCGACGGTGCCACGACCGTCGGCAGCGACCCCGAGGCGGTGGCGGCGGAGGCGAAGCGGCTGCACGTCCCGATTTACACGGTCGCCCTTGGCACCGAGGACGCGACGGTGCCGAACCCGGACCCATCCGGGCCCCCGCTGCCGGCGGTCCCGGATCCGGTGACGATGCGTCGCGTCGCCGAGATCTCGGGCGCCCGCGCCTTCTCCGCCCAGGACGCCGACCACCTCGGCGCGATCTACAAGACGCTGGGCTCGCAACTCGGCTCCAAGGCGGAAACCCGGGACGTCACCGTCGTCCCGGTCCTCGGAGGGCTGGCGCTGTTGCTCGCCTCCGGCGGCCTCGCCCTACGCCGACGGGCCTAGCGCCTTCCCACGCCAGACCCGCCGGGACATGCAGCGCGTTTGTCAGCGCGCCGGTGTCACGTGCCTGCCGCCGGCGAACTGCCGGTAGGCCAACAGCACGAGGATGGTGCCGATGATGGCGCCGATGAGCCCTCCAAGGTCGAACATGTCGCTGTCGCCGATGCCCAGCAGCTCCGTGAAGATGAAGAACCCGACGAGCGACCCGACGAGGCCGAGCGCGATGGTGACGAAGAACCCACCGGGATCGTCGCCGGGGAGCAGGGCCTTTGCGATGTACCCGGCCAGAAGGCCGAGGATGAGTGCTCCGATCATGGGGCCCGGATACCCGAGTCCCGGATCATCAACCGTTCACCGCGATGGTCAGTGCAGCGTCAACCCACCGGTCGCCGAACAGCGCGAAGCCGCCTCATCGCGCTGTCAGGTCGCCGGGGCGCCGTCGGCTGCGCTGCGCAGCGCGGCGATGTCAAGCTTGCGCATCCCGAGCATCGCCTGCATCGCGCGCCGGGCCCGCTCGGGGTCCGGATCGGCGAACAACTCCTCCATCCCGGTCGGCACGACCTGCCACGACAGGCCGAATTTGTCCTTGAGCCAGCCGCACGGCCCTTCCTGCCCGCCGTCGGACAGCCGTTCCCAGTAGTAGTCGACCTCGTCCTGGTCCTCGCAGGTGATCTGGAAGGAGACGGCCTCGTCGAACTTGAACTGGGGGCCGCCGTTGATTCCGACGAACCGCTGGCCGTCCAGCTCGAACTCGACGGTCATCACCATGCCGGCCGGGCGCGGACCGGCCTCGGTGTAGTGGGTGACGTTCACGATGCGCGAGGTCTTGAAGACGGAGGTGTAGTAGCCCGCGGCCTCCTCGGCCTCGGTGTCGAACCACAGGTTGGGGATGATCTTCGGCTGCATGGCGCGGCGTCCTCTCGTATGGCGGGAACGGGCTTCCCGCGACGGATACTCCACCTGTAGACCGTCGTGCGGCGAGAAACTCATCGCCCTTGCCGTCCGGTGATGTTGACGGGGGGTCAGGGCACCCGCGAGAGTCGGGTCATGAGCGCCCATCTGTCCCCGGATCGCCTCGCCATCCTCCGCACGGTCTGCGACACGGTGGTCCCTTCGATCGCCCGGGAGGACGATCCGCACGGCCTCTGGGCGCGGGCGGCCAGCGACCTCGGCGTCGACGGCGCGCTCGCCGACCTCCTGGGTCAGCTGCCCGAGGAGCAGGTGGCCGGCCTGGGTCAGCTGCTCGACGGCCTGGCCGCGCAGGGCTTCCTCGGCGCTTCCCAGCTCTCGCGCGAGCAGCTGCTGCGGAACATGGCGCTCATGGGCGCGGCGGCGGCCGGGGCGATCGGGACGCTCATCGCCGGCACGCTCTACCTGCACTACGGCCTCCCGGACCCGCAGACCGGGCGCAACCCCTCGTGGGACGTGTTCGGATACCCCGGCCCTGTGAGCGCCACGCCCCAGGGGGTCAAGCCGATCACCCCGTACGTCCCGGCGCCGGGGGCCGACGAGCTGACCGCCGACGTCGTGATCGTCGGCTCCGGCGCCGGGGGCGGCGTCATCGCCGGCGAGCTGAGCGCGGCGGGGCTGGACGTCGTCGTGCTGGAGGCCGGCGGCTACCACGCCGAGCAGGACTTCCAGCAGCTCGAGCTGCCCGCGTTCGTGAACACGTACTGGCGTGGCGGCACGATCCCGAGTGATGACGGCAACATCGCGCTTCAGGCGGGCGCCACGCTCGGCGGCGGCACCACGATCAATTGGACCAACTGCCTGCGTACGAAGCCCTGGGTCCGCGACGAGTGGGCGTCCGAGCACGGCCTGGACGGCGTCGACGGGCCGGCCTTCGACGATCACCTCGACGCGGTGCTGACGCGGTCCGGCGCCAACGACCGGTGCAGCGACTACAACGGCCCGACGCAGCGCATGCACGAGGCCGCCGAGGCGCTCGGCTGGTCCTGGGCGCGGTGCGTGCGCAACACCGACCCGCAGACGTACTCGCCCGAGAGCGCCGGGCTGATCGGCTTCGGCGACCAGACGGGCTCCAAGCAGGGCACGCTGAAGACCTACCTGCAGGACGCACACGACCGCGGTGCCCGGATCCTCGTCCACACGCGGGCCCAGCGCGTGACCACCGAGCACGGGCGCGCAAGCGGCGTCGTCGCGACGTACGCCGACCCTGTCAGCGGCGCCACGTCGTCCGTCACCGTCCGGGCCCGCCACGTCGTCGTGGCCTGCGGCGCGCTGGAATCCCCGGCGCTGCTGCTGCGCTCGGGCATCGGCGGCCCCGCGGTCGGGCAGCATCTGCGCCTGCACCCGTGCACGGCGACCTTCGGCACCTACGCCGAGGACCAGCAGGCGTGGTGGGGCCCGCCCCACTCGGGGCTCGTCGACGAGTTCGCCGACGCGGAGGACGCCCACGGCTTCCTTCTGGAGACCGCCCAGTACACGACCGGCCTGGCGGCGAGCTCGTTGCCGTTCGAGGGCGCGGCCAAGCACCGCCAGGCGATGCAGGACTTCAAGCGCGGCGCGACGTTCATCGGCCTGATCCGGGACCACGGCTCAGGGCGCGTGAGCGTCGACGCCGGGGGCGAGGCCGTCATCACCTACGCGCTCGACGATCCGCTGGACGTGCGCAACGCGCACCGAGGGCTCGACGCCATGGTCCAGGCCCACGTCGCCGCGGGCGCCACGCGCATCGCCGCCCTGGCCTACGGCGCGCCCGAGTGGCGGCCGGGGGACGACGTGCGCAAGTACACCGCCCGTGTCCAGCGCCTGCACCTGGGCGCCGGTGGGCTGCGGCTCTTCAGCGCGCACCAGATGGGCTCGTGCCGCATGGGCGCCGACCCCGCGACGAGTGTCGCCGGCCCGCAGGGCGAGTTGCACGACACCCCTGGGGTCTGGGTCGGCGACGCGAGCGCCTTCCCGTCCGCCAGCGGGACGAACCCGATGATCACGATCATGGCGCTCGCCCGGCGCACCGCGCACGCGCTGGCCGCGCAGGCCGGCACGAGCCCACCGCCGGTGTCCGCCGCCCCCGCCCGCCCCATCACCGCCTAGGAGCCCTGCCCCATGTCCACCACCGCCACCGCCACCGGAACCATCGTCCGCGACGCCTTCTACATCGGCGGCGAGTGGATCGCTCCCAGGGGCACGCAGACCGCCACCGTCGTGAACGCGACGACGGAGGCCCCGCTGGCGACCGTGACCCTCGGGACCGCCGAGGACGTCGACCGGGCCGTCACCGCGGCGCGCGCCGCCTTCGAGCCGTGGTCGACCGCGCCGATGGTGGAGCGCGCGCGGATCTGCGCTCAGATCGCGGCCGGCCTGGAGGCGCGCGGCGACGAGATCGCCGCGACCATCACCCAGGAGATGGGCATGCCGATCGTGCAGTCGCGCATGATCCAGGCGGGTCTGCCGATCAACCAGTTCGCGACGATGGCGGCGCTGCTGGAGGACGTGGTCTGGGAGGAGGAGACCGGCAACTCGCTCATCGTGCGCGAGGCCGTCGGCGTCGTCGGGGCGATCACACCGTGGAACTACCCGCTGCACCAGGTCGCCGCGAAGGTCGCGCCCGCGATCGCCGCCGGGTGCACCGTCGTGCTGAAGCCCAGTGAGATCACCCCGCTGAGCGCGTTCATCCTCGCGGAGGTCTGCGACGCCGCGGGGCTGCCGGCCGGCGTCCTGAACCTCGTCGCGGGGACGGGTCCCGTCGTCGGTGAGGCGATCGCGGCGCACCCGGGCGTGGACATGGTGTCCTTCACCGGCTCCACGCGCGCCGGTCGCCGGGTGGCGGAGGTCGCCGCGGCGACGGTCAAGCGTGTCGCGCTCGAGCTCGGCGGCAAGAGCGCCAACGTCGTGCTGGACGGCGCGGATCTCATGCGCGCGATCCCCGACGCCGTGGCCAAGTGCTACCTGAACTCCGGGCAGACCTGCAGCGCGCTGACCCGCCTCGTCGTCCCGCGCGAGCACCTGGCCGCGGTCGAGGCGATCGCCGCCGCCACGGTGGAGCACTTCGCGCTCGGTGACCCGATGGACCCGGAGACGGCGCTCGGCCCGCTCGCGTCCAGCGCCCAGCGCGACCGCGTGCGTGCGTGCATCCAGCGCGGCGTGGACGAGGGCGCGCGCGTCGTCGTCGGCGGCACCGAGGCCCCCGCAGGCTTCGAGACCGGCTGGTACGTCGCGCCGACGATCCTGTCGGACGTGTCGCGCGACATGAGCGTCGCGCAGGAGGAGATCTTCGGACCGGTCCTCTCGATCCTGCCGTACGACGGCGGCGAGGACGAGGCCGTCGCGATCGCCAACGACTCGGACTACGGGCTGGCCGGTGGCGTATGGGCCGCCGACGAGGCGACGGCCCTGCGCGTCGCCCGGCGCCTGCGCACCGGACAGGTCGAGATCAACGGCGGGGCCTTCAATCCGCTGGCGCCCTTCGGCGGCTACAAGCAGTCGGGCCACGGGCGCGAGAACGGGCGCCACGGGCTGGAGGAGTACCTGACGCTGAAGTCGCTGCAGCGCTAGATGGTTGATTTCACGCGGCGAACCCGTGGAATCAATCATCGGGCCGGTCAGCTGAAGGCGTAGTCCTCGAGCGGGAAGGTCGTGTGCGCGGTCCACGCCTCCTTCGTGCTCGTCGGCCGCAGGAACGGCGTGTCGCCGTGCTTGTCGAAGTAATAGCTGTTGGCGGTCGCGCAGACGGCGCCGGTGCGCCACAGCGAATGGGTCAGGCGATCCACTGCGAACGCGGTCCACCGATCGGTCGGCTCCTCCTTGACCTCGACCGTCCTGGCGCCGCGCCGTGCGGCCTCCTGGATGACGCGGATGATGTGCGCCGACGCGGTCTCCACGAGCGTGTGCCAGGTGCCGCCCGTCCAGCCGTAGGGGCCGAAGATCATGAAGTGGTTGGGCAGCCCCGGCAGGCTGATGCCCTCATAGGACCGCAGGCGCTGCTCGTCGTAGGACGTCGCCAGGTCAAAGCCGTCACGGCCGCGGACCGGGGTGCGACGGAAGTTCTCCGGGTCGTTGGCCGTGCGAAAGCCGGTGGCGAGGATCAGCGCGTCGACCTGGCGCTCGGTGCCGTCGGCGGTCCGCACCCCCGTCGCGGTGATGCGCGCGATCGGATCGGTGACGAGCTCGACGTGGTCGCGGGTGAACGTGCGCAGGTAGGTGTTGGAGACCGCGGGGCGCTTGCAGCCCAGCGCGTACGTCGGCGTCAGGCGCCGGCGCAGCTCCGGGTCGCGGACCTGCCGGCGGTACCAGACCTTGCGCAGGAGCCAGGTCAGGCCCTCGACGGTCCAGCGGACCGGACGCTGCTGGTAGCGGACGACGCCGGTGATGAGGCTGTGCTCGGCGCCCGAGGTCGACGCGGCCCGCACGGCGTTCTGCACCGAGGGCACCCGCCGGAAGAGCTCCTGCAGCACCCGCGGCGTCCGCGGGTCCAGCTTTGGTGCCACCCAGATCGGCGTGCGCTGGTAGACGTCCAGACGGGCGACCGTCCGCGCGATCTCGGGGATGATCTGGACCGCGCTGGCGCCCGTCCCGATGATCGCCACGCGCTTGCCCGCGAGGTCGTAGGTGTGGTCCCAGCGCGCGGACTGCAGGACCTTGCCGCCGAAGTCCGCCACGCCCGGGATGTCGACGGGCTTGGGGTCGACGAACGCACCGATCGCGCTGACGACGTAGCGCGCCGTGACCGCCCGGCCGTCGTCCCCGACGCGCAGGCGCCACAGCCGCGCGTCCTCGTCCCACGCCCGCTCGGTCACCTCGCTGCGAAAGCGCACGAACGGGCGGATGCCGTAGGCGTCGGTGCACTGGTCGACGTACGCCTTGACCTCGTCGCCCTTGGCGAAGACCCGCGACCAGTCGGGCTTGAGCTCGTAGGAGAACTGGTAGGCCTGCGCCGGGATGTCGACGCCGATGCCCGGATAGGTGTTGTCGCGCCACGTGCCGCCGACGTCGCCGGCCCGCTCGAGGATGACGAAGTCCTCGATCCCGGCCTGACGCAGCGCGATGCCCATGCCGATCCCGCTGAGGCCCGCCCCGATGACGGCGACCTCGTGGTCTGGAGGCTCGACGGCCATGGTCTGCGCCTACCTCCCGGTGACCTGGCGGAAGACCGCGCGGCCGATCGTGACCGGATGGTTCAGGACGGTGGCCACCCGGCCGGTGAGCGTCAGCGGGTCGTGCGCGATGCCGAGCTGACGCAGGATGCCGGCGCTGTCGAAGTAGACGCGCTCGCACACGATGCGGTCCGTCCCCTCGGCGAAGGCGAAGATCGCGAGCGTGCGGCAGACGAACGACCGGCCGGTGGGCGGCAGCCCGCGAAACGGGCCCAGATGCGTGCCGAGGAGATCGAACTCGACGATGATCGACTCGTCGGCGTGGTGCAGCTCGACAAGCTCGTTGCGCTGGTCGGGGAACGCGGTGCGCGACTCCGCGAAGTAGCGCATGACCTCGTCCGCGCCGTCGAAGACATCGCCCGTCGGGATGATCTCGTAGCGCGGGTGCCCGAAGGTGCCCATCGTGACATCGAAGTCGTGCGTGTTCTCCGACGCCATGTGCTCGTGGACGACGGCCTCGCGTGCCGTGCGCAAGGCCACGCCGGTGAGCGCCTGCGCGGCCATCAGGCGGCTGCGGTGGTGGGCACAGGACCGGTGCCGGCGGCCTCGCCGGTGACGTGGCGATCCACGAACTCGGTGATCGCGCGCACGACGAGGCGCGTGTCGTCCCACATCGGCACGTGGCCCACCTTCGGCAGCACGACGTAGTCGACGCCTGGGATCTCGCGGCGCGCCCGGCTGGAGTGCAGCGCCATCGGCAGGATCCGGTCCATCTGCGCCCAGGCGACGCGCACGGGCGCGGTGATCTGCTCCAGGCCCTCCAGATGCGCCTCCCCGGCGCGCAGCGCCTGGATGACCTGGTCGACGACGGCACACTGGATCGAGGTCCGCATGAGGTCGACGGCGTCCGCGGGCGAGACGAGCTCCCCGAAGCGCATGATGTCCCGGAAGGCGAGGTGGCGGGCCCCGGGGCGCTTGACGATGAGGTGCGCTTTGGAGGCCGAGGCCTTCGTCAGCTTCACCTGCCGGGCGAAGAAGTTGGCGATCCGGATCGGCTCCTCGCTGCCGATCTCCCACAACCCACCGGGCGAGAGCGCGACGACGCTGCGGGCGCGGCCGCGCTTGGCGAGCTCCAGCGACAGCGCGCCGCCCATCGAGTTGCCGACGAAATGTGCGGTGCCGACGCCGATGTCGTCCAGGTGCCCCTCGAGGTGGTCGGCGGCGTGGGCGATCGCCGACGCCGTGACGACCTCCAGCGGCGGGCCGCCGGCGTGACCGGCGAGCGTCGGCGCGATGACCTCGTAGCGCGCGACGAGCTCGCCGAGCACCGGGCGCCAGTGACGCCACGTGCCGGTGAAGCCGTGGAGCAGGACGACGGGCTCGCCGCTCCCGGCGCGGTACAGGGCGGGACTGATCTCGGGCATGGCCGGGGAGCCTAATGCCTCCAGCG
Source organism: Solirubrobacterales bacterium (assembly GCA_025964155.1). Lineage (GTDB taxonomy): Bacteria > Actinomycetota > Thermoleophilia > Solirubrobacterales > Solirubrobacteraceae > Paraconexibacter. The sequence goes on along the minus strand of JAOPZJ010000439.1, from coordinate 10,891 downwards.
AACGCCGCGGTTCAGCAGACCCGCTGACGCTCGGGCCCGGCCGCCGCCTCAGCGCTTGACGCCGGCCGCCACGTCGGCCATGTGCTCGAGGCGCACGAGCTTGACGCGGGGGCGCCCCTGCGGCTCGCCGGCGGCGGTCTCGTACTCGTCGATGAGGCGCCAGCCCTCCCACGTGCACACGTTCGGCACGCGCTCACGCACGAACGCCTCGACCGCGTCGGCGTCGGGCTTGTCGGCGGCCAGCACGCCGGCCCCGGCGTCTTCCTTGATGCGCGCGACGGTGTCCGCGGCGTCCTTCTTGTTCGTGCCGATGACCCCGGACGGGCCGCGCTTGATCCAGCCCACGGCGTAGGACCCGGTGCGCACGGTGCCGTCTTCCTCCAGCACGCGGCCGCCCGTGTTGCGGATCAGCCCGCCGCGCTCGTCGAAGCTGATGCCTTCCAGCGGGATCCCGCGGTAGCCGATCGAGCGCACGACCATGCCGCACTCCAGGATCTTCTCCTCGCCGGTGGGGACCGCGCGCAGCGCTCCGTCGGCGGCCTTCTCGATGCGGTTCTTGACGATGCGGATCCCCTCCACGTGCGTGTCGCCGATGATCTCCACCGGTGACCACAGGAACTCCAGCACCACGCGGCGCCGCTTCCCCGTCGGGGTGCGCGCGGCGTATCCGCGCATGATCTCCACGTTCTTGCGGTTCGTCGTGTGCGCATCCTCGGACTCCAGCCACCGCGCGGAAGCGGGGTCCAGCTCCAGGTCCTCCGGATGCACGACGACGTCCGCGTCGGCCAGTTCGCCGAGCTCCAGCAGCTCGGGGTTGGTGAATGCCGCCTGCGCCGGGCCGCGGCGCCCGAGCAGCACGACGTCCTGCACCTGGCCGGCCCCGAGGTGGGCGATCGCGTGATCGGCCGTGTCCGTCGGCGTCAGCTCCTCCTCCGCCAGCACGATCATGCGCGCGACATCGATCGCGACGTTCCCGTTGCCGACGACCACCACGCGCTTGGCGGTCAGGTCGTACTCGTGGTCGGCGTACGTCGGATGGCCGTTGTACCAGGCCACGAACTCCGTCGCCGGGTGCGACCCCAGCAGATCCTCGCCGGGGATCCCGAGCCGGTTGTCGGTCGCCGTGCCGAACGCGTACACGACCGCGTGGTAGCGGTCCGCCAGCTCCGCGGGGGTCACGTCACGGCCGAGCTCCACGCCGCCGTAGAACCGGAAGCCCTCCTTCTTGGCCGTCTTCTCGAACACACGCGTGACCGCCTTGATGTTCGGATGATCCGGCGCCACCCCCGCCCGCACGAGACCGAACGGCGTGGGCAGCACGTCGTACAGGTCCACCTCGAAGCCCTCAGCGAGCAACTGCCCGGTCGCGTAGAAGCCCGAAGGACCTGCGCCCACGACGGCGACGCGCAGCAGAGTGGTCGGAGAAGGAGAATCAGTCATAGTGTCTGGAGGAGATGTTCGAGGACTGGGACCGGGGGGCGGATGGTAGTGGCACGGAGCCGCTCAGCGCCCATCCACCCCCCGAACAGCGGGGTCAGGGCTTGGGGGCCGCACCGCCGGTCGCCGACTCGTCCGGCGTGGTCGCTGCACCCGGGTCGCCGTCGACGGGCGTGCTTGTGTCCTTCACGTCATAGCGCGTCAGCCTTTCGCTCCGCATAAGCGCGATGACCTTGTCCGCGTATGCCGGATCGGTGGCGTAGTGGCGCGCGATGATCCGGGCGAACCGCTCAGGCTTCTCGGTGTAGCCGAAAGCGGACTTGTACACCGGGTTGGCGAGCAGGCGCGCGCCGTGGTCGCGGATCGACGCGTCGAGCGTCTGGTACGCCCGGAAGGCCCCGATCGTCGTGACCGAGCGTCCGCCGATGACCTCCTGGGTCTTGCGCAGCACGCAGCCCACGCCGTCGACGCCCCACTGATAGATCCCATCACCCTCCTCGGGCACCGCGGTCGCCTTGATCCCGAAGTAGTTGTTGGCGCCGGCGGCAACGCGGCCGCTACCGGTCTCCAGGATCGCCTGGGCCAGCGTGACGGAGGTCGGGACCTGCGTCAGGCGGTCGGACTGCTGTGCGCCGGGGACCGCCGCGGCGATGAACGCCTTGCGCGACGGGAATGGCTCCAGTTGGGCCACCGGCGACGTGATCCCACACGGCCCGCTCGTGTCCCCAGGGATCTGGTTCTGCCGCAGCGCGGGGGCTCCGCAGAGCTTGGCGACGAGGACACCGTCGCCGCCACTGCGCATGAGCGCGTCCGCCATGAAGAGCCGCTCGGAGCCGACGATCACCTTGTTCCAGATGCTCGACCTGCCACCGGGACCGGAGGCGATCGGCCCCGACTGCTGGCAGGTGATCCGCAGCAGCGTCCCGTCCTTCACCTTGACCTTCGTCTTGCCGCCGGGCGACACCCGGGCGTTGACGGTCGTGCCGTCCGGCGACAGCACCGTGCCCGTGGCAGGCGGCGTCTGCGCTGGCACCGTGGAGGGTAGGAACGCCGCCGTCAGCGTCATCGCCACGGTTAACGCGGCGACCTTGGAGCGGGCGACCATGGCGCGGAGGATGCCAAACGGCGGTCCGCGGCGGCGGCCCGGCGCCGGCGATGCACGGCGGATTTCAGCCGTCGTCGTCGGTGGCGGCGAGCGCGCGCCGGACGTCTTCCGGCAGGCCCGCCGCGATCTTGCGCACGACCGCGGCCTGCTTCTCGCGGGCTTCGGTGACGATCGTCACGCCGGCGTCGGTGGCGACGACGAGCGAGCTGCGGCGGTCCTCGGGGTTCGTGACCCGGTGGGCAAGGTCCAGCTCGGCAAGCCGGTCAAGGACCGGCGTGAGGCTGCCGCTCGAGCGCCCGAGGAGGCGGCCGAGCACCGTCGGGCGGATGCCACCGGCGGCGACGGCCTCGTGGAGGACGAGGTAGCCGTCGAGCGAGAGTCCCGCGTCGCGGGCGATCGAGGCGACGGCGTGGACTGCGTCGGCGAGGAGCCGCGCAGCGAACGCCGCGTCGTCGCGTTCTACGGTCATTGTGCACCAGCGTACACAGGCCACGGGCGGCCAAGCCACCCCCTGGGTGATCTGCGCTCACAAACCCTCAAGTCGCACGACGAATCCGCCGTACCCTGGACGAGAGCCACCAGATGCTCAATGCGATCAACGACATCCTCATCGCCGCGGAACACGCAGCGTCACTGATCCTGCAGAACACCGCGGAGGTCAACCCGTGGCTGCTGCTCCTCGGCACGGTCCTTTACATCACCAGCCAGGCCATCCGGACCCGCGGCTGGCACACGATCATCAAGGCGGCCTACCCGGACAGCGATCTGCGGCCGCGGCACACGATGACCGCCTACCTGGCTGGCTCAGGGCTGAACGCCGTCATCCCTGCACGCGGCGGCGACGTCGTCAAGCTGACGCTCATCCGGCGCCGCATCGCCGACTCGAGCTACGCGACGCTCGCCGCGACCTTCGTCCCCGAGACGGTGTTCGAGACGCTCTTCGGCTCTGCGCTCGTGGTGTGGGCCCTGAGCCAGGGCTTCCTCCCCGTGCCGACGTCCTCCGGCGAACTGCCGGCGATCGACGTCACGTTCATCATCCGCCACCCGTTCCTCTCCGCGATCGCCGCCGCCGCGCTCGCCGCGCTCGTCTTGATCATCGGGCGGACGCTGCACCGTGGGGCCACGACGCTGCTCGAGCGCTTCCGGGTCGGCCTGGCGATCTTCGGGACCCCGCGCCGCTTCGTCACCGGCGTGGCGTCTTGGCAGGCGCTGGCGCGGGTCGTGCGCCTTGGCTCGCTGGCGGCGTTCATGGGGGCCTTCTCCCTCCCGGTCACGGTCACGACCGTCGTGCTCGTCATGGCCGCCCAGGGCGGTGGCCGCATCATCCCTCTGGCCCCCGCCAGCGCCGGGCTGCGCCTGGCGATGCGCTCCTACGGCTTCGTCGAGACGACCGGCGAGGCCGTCGACATCGCGCAGATCACTGCGTTCACGTTCGGCGTCGGCACGGTGCTCATGCTCAGCGGCCTGATCATCGCCTCGGTGATCCTGTGGCGCGAGCTCGGCACCCTGAACCCGCGCAAGGCCTTCCGCGCCGCAGTGGCCCAAAGCCGCAGCGGCGCCGAACCGCCGGCGGTGCCCGAGGCGGTGCCCGAGGTGGCGTAGGCGCGCGGGCTACGCCGCGATGAGCACGGGCGTGCCCACCGGCACGCGCTCGTAGAGGTCGATCACGTCGCTGACGTGCATGCGCAAGCACCCGTGCGACGCGGCCGTGCCGATCGAGGCGTCGTCCCCCGTGCCGTGGATGCCGACCCCGTTGACGATGCCCATCCAACGGGCCTTCAGGGGGTTGGCGGCGGTGCCGCCCTGCACGGTGGTCCCGCCGAGCTCGCCGGCCCACGGCGAGTTCGGCACCGACCACGTCGGGTTGGTCTGCTTGCTCTGGATGCTGAAGCGCCCTTCGGGCGTCGGATAGGCGGGCTGGCCGATCGCGACGCTGTAGCGCTTGCTGATCTTCAGGCTCTTGAAGAGGCGCAGCGTGCGCGTGGACTTCTGGATCGTGATGACGGTCGCGTACTGCTTGGCGAGGTCGTTCGTGTTCACCGCCGCCCGGATCTTCGTCAGCGGCTTGCGCAGCTTGCGCTCAGCGGCCGCGTCGGCGAGCGCCGCGTTCACGAGCTTGTACGTGGCGACCTGATCCAGCCGGTAGCCGTACGCCGACCGGCGGACCACCATGTGGCGCACCGTGATGCGCAGCGTCGCGTCGCGTGGGTCGCTGGCGACCTGCTTGGCGACGGAGGCGACGAACGTGCGCACCGCCGTCGTGGAGTGGGTGACGACGAGCGGCAGGTTCGCTTGAGCCGCGCTACCGCCGGCGCCGGGCGCCGGCGTGGCGAGCGCGTTCTGCGCCGTCTTCTCGGCGTCCATCGCGAACTTCGCCGTAGGCATCGTGAGGCGGAAGACGCGTCCGCGGACCTCGAGGGCCACGGGACGCGCGAGGTGGGCGTCCAGCGCGCCGTGGAGCCTGGCCGCCGCCTCGGTGACCGTGAGGTTTGACAGGTCCACGCCGCCGGCGCCGATGCCCGGCGCGATGCGCGCCTGCGGCGGGGGCGTGGCGGGGGCCTGCTTCGGCGTGGCGGCGAGGGCCGCGGCGGGGGCCGAGACGGCGATCGAAACGGCGCAGGCGAAGGTGATCCGGCGGGCAGACATGGCCCCCAACGGTACCGGGGACCGGCGTGCGCTCCCGCAACGCGCCTCTCACCCCGGGCCGCTCGTGCACGGGCTACCCCGCCTTGGCACGCCGTTTGACCGCGCCGCCGGTGCCGGCGCCGGCGCCGAAGTCCTGCAGCAGCGCGACGATCCGGTCCGGCACTTCCAGCTGCGGGCAGTGGCCGACGTCCAGCAGCAGCTCGTACCGCAGTTGTGGGTGGGCGGCCAGCAGATGCCGCGATCCGCGGTGGGTCACCATGCGGTCGTGGTCGCCCCAGATGAGCATGATCGGCACCCGGATCGCCGCCAGGTCGAAGGGGTCGATGAGCTCGGGCAGCATCCGCCGCCCGATCGCCAGGTAGCGCCTGATGTCGCGGGTGGTGCGGTGGTGCTCGGAGAACGCGGCGATGACGTCGGCCGGCGCGGCGCGCGGGTGGGCGAACGCGAGCTGCCGGAAGCCCTCGCCGACGGCCGCCCGCACGACGATCTCCGGGAGCCGGACGGGCGCCGCGAGCAGGTGCCGCAGGACGGGCTGCGCCTCGATCGCGCTGAACCACACGGGGTGGTCGAAGCCGGCGGGACCGATGGGGACGATCGCGGCGATCGGCAGCGCGGGATTCGCCGCAGCCCGCAGCGCGACGCAGCCTCCGAGCGAGTTCCCGGATACGACGACGCCCGCACCGCACTCGTGCTCCAGGTGCGTCACCGCCGCCGCGACGAACCGGTCCAGCTGCGGTAGCACGGCTTCGTCGCGCTGCAGCCGGGTGGCCGCACCGAAGCCGGGCAGGTCCACCGCGAGGACCCGCCGCCCGTGCCGCGCGAGGCGGGCCAGGACGCTGCGCCAGGTGTCGGCGCTGTCGGCGAACCCGTGCAGCAACAGCAGCGGCGGACCGTCGCCCTCCAGCTCCAGCGCGCGGGTGGAGATGTCCCCAAGGTCGAGCTGGTACTCGATCAACGGCTGTTGCATCGTGTCGGAGTTCTACCCGGCGACGGGGATGCTTGCGCCGCGATCGTCCACCGCCGACGGTGAGCCCTGCGGGACGAAGTCCCGCGGGCGGACCAGCACGAGCGCGAGCACAGCCCCGACCAGGGCGACGATCGCGGCGATCAGCAGCAGCTCGTTGAGCGCGTCGGTGTACGCGGCGAGGAACTCGGTCCTCCGGCCTGGCCCGAGGATCGACGGGCCGCTGTTCGCCAGCACCTCACCGGGCGGGCCGCCGGGCAGCTTGCTCTGCAGGCTGGACTGGAAGATCGCGCCGAGCGCTGCGATCCCCGTGGCGATCCCGACCTGCCGGAACGTCGTGTTGATGCCGGAGGCCATGCCGCTGCGCCGGGGATCCACCACCCCGATCGCGGTCGAGGCGAGCGGCGGGTTCGTCATGCCGACGCCGGCGCCCGCCACGATGAAGCCGGGCAACAGCGCCGTCCACTCGGACTCCGCGTTCAGCCCGCGCATGAGCAGCAGACCCAGCCCGACGAGCGTGAGGCCGCCCCCGAGCAGGTAGCGGACCGGCATGCGCTCGGAGAGCTTGCCGGCCACCGGTGCCACGACGAAGGACAGCAGCGTCACCGGGAGGAAGCGGATGCCGGCCTCCAGCGGCTTGAAGCCGAGACAGAACTGGATGTACAGCGTGAGGTACAGGAACATCGAGAACATCGACGCCGAGAGCGCGAAGGCGGCGATCGCCGCCCCGGTGAAGGCCGGCTTGCGGAAGAGCGTCAGGTCGAGCATCGGGTCCGCGCGCCTGCTCTCGACCACGACGAACAGGGCCAGCAACACACCCGCCGCGATCAGGAAGCCGACGATCAGGCTGCTGCCCCACCCCTCGGCGTTGCCGCGGACGAGCGCGAAGACGAGGAAGAAGAGGCCGCCGGAGAACGTTACGAGGCCGGGCGGGTCCATCCGGGCGGCCGGTCCCGTCGACTCGTCGAGCTGTGTGATGGCTGCGTAGATGGCCAGGGCGCCGATCGGCACGTTGATGAAGAAGATCGACTGCCACGAGACGTGCTCGGTCAGGAGCCCGCCGACGAGCGGTCCCACCGCGACCGCGGCGCCCGTCGTGGCGCCCCAGATCCCGAAGGCGGTCCCGCGCTGGCGGCCCTGGAAGGACGCCCCCAGGAGCGCGAGCGACGTGGCGAACATCGCGGCGCCGCCGACACCCTGCAGAGCGCGCGCCAGATTGAGGACGAGCGGGCTGCCCGCCAGGCCGCAGAGCAGCGATGCAACGCTGAACACGGCCAGGCCGGCGATGAAGATCCGCTTGCGGCCGAGGAGGTCGCTGAGCGCGCCGGCGGTCAGGAGCAGCGCGGCGAGGCTGAGCGCGTACGCGTCGATGACCCACTGCAGGTCGCTGAAGGACGTATGCAGGTCCCTCGAGATGTCCGGCAGGGCCACGTTCACGACCGTGATGTCCAGCAGGAGCATGAAGGTCGCGGTGCAGATCACCGCGAGGGAACGGCGCTGGGAAGTCGTCATCCGGTCAACCTAGACAACCCGTCGTGCCGTTTGGGGTTGTTCTGTGCCTGTCAGATCGGGGACTGGCCCCCCGACCCGGAGAGGGTGAAGAACATGCTGCAAATCAGGCAGAAATTTCTGGATTCGTCCGATCCCGTCCCTACCGTTGGAGCCGTGCCGGTCCGTGAGTTCACCGACGGTCTCGATCTCGACCAGGTCCTCCTGGTCCGGTCCGTCGACGTGCACCTCAAACGCGACGGCGGCGAGTACCTCAAGGTCGTCCTCGCCGATCGCACCGGCAGCGTGCCGGCCATGATCTGGGACGGCGTCGCCGACATCGCCGGGCTGCTCGAGGTCGGGCGTCCCGTGCGCGTCATCGGGCGCTTCACGCAACACCCGCGTTACGGCGGCCAGCTCACGGTCCGTGCCCTGCGCGCCCCCACGCCCGGCACGTACGACCTGCAGGAGCTGTGCGACGGCCCCCCGCGCCCGGTGGAGCACCTCGTCGCCGACCTGCGGGCGCTCATGGCCACGGTCCAGCACCCGCAGCTGCGCGCGCTGCTCGCGCGGGTGCTCGGCGAAGACTCGCCGACGTGGCCGCTGTACCGGGACGCCCCCGCCGCCAAGCACTACCACCAGGCCTACCGGCACGGACTCCTGGAGCACTCGCTGACCGTCGCCGAAGGCGTCAGCGCGATCAGCGCGACGTTCCCGGGGATCGACCGCGACGTCGCCGTCACCGGTGCCCTGCTGCACGACATCGGCAAGCTCGAGGCCTACACGACCGATCCGCCGGCGATCGACATGACCGACGCGGGCCGCCTGCTCGGAGAGATCCCGCTCGGCTACTACCGCATCCGCCGCGAGATCGAAGAGCTGCCCGACTTCCCGCGCGCGACCGCCCAGGCTCTCCTGCACATCATCCTCAGTCACCACGGGATGCTCGAGCACGGCTCACCGGTCGTGCCCGCCACGCGCGAGGCCACGCTCGTGCATTTCCTCGACAACCTCGGCGGCAGGCTCGGCTCCTTCGATCGCCTGCAGAACGGTCTGTCGCCCGGCACCCTCTGGTCCTCCTTCGACCGTGCCCTCGGTGGCGCGGCCTTCTTCGGGCCCGGGACCGGCACCCCGGACGGCGCGCCGCATGCCCCGCCGCTGCCCGCGGTCGCCGCCGCATAGGCGGCGTAGCCCGCGGCTGACCGTCAGGTGCGGCGGTCAGCGCGCTCGCTGTCGAGGATCTCGCCGAGCTCCTGGGCCGCGCGAGCGATGCGCCCGACGAACTCGTCACGCTGCTGCGGCGAGAGGTCGTCGCGACGCTCCAGCAGATCCGCGAAGCCGGTGACGATCGTCAGCGGCGTTCGCAGGTCGTGCACGAGACGCACGAGCCGGGCCTCGGCGTCGGGCGGCCAGCGATCGCCCTGACCCTGATCGTCAGTCGAAGTCGGCGTCATCCGCGGAGCCGAGCGCGATCTCCCCGCGCTCCAGGGCCAGCGCGATCGCGTGGACCCGGTTGCGCGCCTGCAACTTGCGGATGACGTTGCGCACGTGGGTGCGGACGGTCTCGACCGAGACGGAGATCTGCTCGCCGATCTTCTCGGCCGTCAACCCCTCGGCCATCAGGTGCATGATCTCGCGCTCGCGGGGCGACAGCTGCGGCACGCTCGACGTCGCGCGCGGGGACAGCAAGATCCGGTCCAGCCGTGGATCGACGTAGGAGCCACCCGCGGCGACGCGCTCGATCGCGCTGACGAGCTCGTCCATGGAGCCGGCCTTGAGGGCGTACCCGCGGGCCCCGGAGTCCAGGCCGTCGTACAGCAGCTCGGCGTCCGCGTCGCCGGTGTAGAGCATCACGCCGAGGTCAGGACGCAGGACCAGCAGGTCGCGGCACAGATCGATGCCGCTGCCGTCCGGCAGCCGGATGTCGACGATCGCCACGTCAGGGTCGGCGTGGGTCACGAGGTCCAGGCCCGCGGCGACATTCCCGGCCGCGCCGACCATCTGCATGCCCTGGGCCGCGAGCAGGGCGGCCAGCCCTTCGCGCAGGGCCTCGTGGTCGTCGACGATCACCAGCGTTGTCATCTGCCAGGCACCGTATCGCCCCCTGGGCACGAAACACGGAAAGTCGCAAAGAGCGGACGAACGACGGGGTCGGACGGTGTCCGCCCGGTGGGTCGGACTATCGTGCGCCAGGCATGGCGAAGGACACCGAGAAGCTCATCAGACAGCTCTCGCTCATCTCGTACCTGATGGCAGAGCGCCGGCCAGTGACCGCACTGGAGATCCGCCGGGACGTCGAGGGCTACAGCGGGATGAACGAGGATGCGTTCGCGCGCCGTTTTTACGCGGACCGTGCCGAACTCGAGTCGCTGGGCATCCAGCTCACCGTCGAGCGGCCGATCGACGGCATCGCCGAGCAGGAGAACTACTCGCTGCGGTCGGAGAACTTCCACCTGCCGCCGATCGCCTTCACGGACTCGGAGCTGGCCTCCTTGCAGACGTCGCTGACGCTGCTGGACGGCGAGTTCGCGTACGCGGAGCCGCTGCGCCTGGCCCTACAGCAGATCACGTGGGGGCGCCCGTCCCCGCTCACCGCGCCCGAGCAGCGGTCGATCGCCTTGGGCATCACCGGCAGCGCCGGCGGGCACGAGCTCTCCCAGCGGCTGGCGAAGATCGAGACCGCGATCTTCCGCAACAAGACGATCACCTTCGACAACTACACGATGGAGCGCGACGACACCGGCGCGCGGAAGGTCGATCCGTACCACCTGCTCTTCCAGGGCGGGCAGTTCTACCTGCTCGGCCACGCGCACGAGCGCGGCGCCCTGCGCGTCTTCCGCCTGTCACGCATCCGCGGCAAGGTCGCGTACGCCACGAAGGCCGAGCACGACTTCAAGCGCCCGGCCACGTCGGTCTTCGATCCACGCGACTACGCCAACCGCGCCGACTGGCAGTTCGGCGACACGATCGACACCGCGCGCGTCTGGGTCTCCGACCGGATCGCCTGGCAGGTCGAGCGCCACTACGGCCGCTACGGCCAGGTCGCGCCGGCACCGCAGGCTGCGGGCGACGGCATCGTCTTCTCCACCCCGTACGCGAACACCCGCCAGCTCTCGGCCTGGGTGCTGCGCCTGGGCGAGCACGCTCGCGTCCTGGAGCCCACCGCGCTGCGTGAGGACACCGAGGCGCGCACCGCCCTGCTGCGCCGGCGGCACACCGGCTCGCTGGCGCTCGCGGCCCCGGCGCCGCCC
>JAOPZJ010000429.1 GCA_025964155.1 Solirubrobacterales bacterium | reverse complement strand
TCGTCGGACAGGTCGTTCGTCTCCGCGGCGCCGACGTGCCCGTCGCGGACGGTCAGGACATGGATCCCCGTGTCGTCCACCCGGGTGGCCTGCGTGGGACGCGAGACCGCAAAGCGCGACAGCAGCGACCGTTCGCGGGTGACGGTCACCTGGGTCTGGCCTGACCCGTCGCTCAGGGCAAGGGTCCGGGCGGCAAGGTCCAGCGGGGTGCCAGGCGGGTTCATGCCGGTCGCACCGCCACGCCGCGGAAGCGGGCCGGAGCCGCCCCGTGCGAGACGGCCATCACCTGGCCCGGCTCGCCCTTGCCGCAGTTCGTCAGGCCCCACAGCGTCCAGGCCTCCGGACCGCAGACGGCATCCAGGCTGCCCCAGAACCGCGGGGTCACCCCCGAGTAGACGGGGTTGCGGTAGAGGCGACCCAGCTCGCCGCCGCGGATCTCGCGCGCCACCTCGGTCGCGAACTGGAACTGCAGGCGGCGATCGTCGATCGACCAGGAGCGGTTGGACTCGAGGTACAGGCCCTCGTCGGTGTCGGCGATGAGGTCGGCGAGCGATCCCGCGGTCCCGGGCTCGATCGACACGTTCGTCATCCGCACGATCGGCTGACGCGCGAAGCCGTCGGCGCGCGCGCAGGCCCCGGACGTGGTGCGCCCGATCATGGCCGCGGACTCTCGGTCGCTCAGGGCGTCGCGCAGCTCGCCGTCGACGATCAGCGGCGTGCGGCGTGCGGCCGAGCCCTCGTCGTCCCAGCCGAAGGAGCCCAGCCCGCCGGGCAGCGTCGCGTCGGCGATGATCGACAGTCGCTCGGAGCCGTAGCGCAGCGGCCCGCCGTCCCGGGATGGGGCGAGGTCTGCGGCACCGATCCAGCTCGTGCCCGCATACGACGCCTCGCCGAGCAGAATGCGGTCCAGCTCGAGCGCGTGCCCGATCGACTCGTGGATCTGGAGCGCCAGCTGCTCACCGTGCAGGACGACGGTCGTCGTGAGCGCCGGGCAGGGTGGGGCGCTCAAGAGCTCGATGGCCTCCGCCGCCACGCGCGGGGCGTTGCCGGTCAGGTCCAGCGCCCGGACCTGCTCCCAGCCGGCCAGGGCCATCGAGCCGCCGTGCGAGGTGGGGTACGTCCGGGTCTGGGCCTCGGCGCCCTCGACCGCGAGCGCCTCGATCCCGCCGCCGCACTCCACGCGCTCCTGGGTGCACGCGGCACCCTCGGTGGAGGCGAACGCCTGGACGACGCGCCGGGAGCGCGCGGTGGCCGCAGTGGACGCCAGCCGGGCGTCGCCGCCGGCCCGCAACGCGGCCTCGGCCGCCAAGAGCTCGTCGAGCTTCGTCGCCAGCGCCAGCGCGAACGGGTCGATCACGCAGGGGGCGGCCCAGTGCCCCGCGGCGGGGTCTTCGGGTCCTGGGTCCGCGCGCGGCGTGCCGGCCCCGGCCGGCTGCGCGGCGGCGATGGCGATGGCCTGCGCCAGTGCGGCGTCCAGGCCCGCCGCGGTGGTGTCCCGGGTCGCGGCGAAGCCCCAGCCACCGCCGGAGCGCACCCGGATGCCGACGCCGGCGCTCGTCTCGTGGGTCACGTCCTCGATGCGCCCGTCGCGGACGCTGAGCGTCTCCACCTCCTCGCGGACGAACCGCGCCTCAGCGTAGGTGGCGTGGCCGCTCGCGCGGTCGATGAGGGCGGTGACGACGTCGAGCATCGAGAGCACCCTAGCCAGCGCCGCCTACCAGGCGGCGCGGTAGATGCCCAGCAGCTCGTCGCGGTCGGCGGGGGGTGGCGTGTTGTGCAGCTCCGCCCGGCCGACGCAGGCGTCGGCGCAGGCCTCCAGACGCTCCTCGGGCACCCCGAGGTCGCGGATGCGTGCGGCGTGGGCGCGCGCCGCCAACCGGCCGGCGAGTGCCTCGACGGGCTCGCCGGCCGCGCGGTCGATCGCTCCGAAGCGATCGGGGAAGCGCCGGCGCAGCGCCGCGGCCGTGTGGGGGAGGAGGACCGCGTTCGCCTGCCCGTGCCCGGCCCCGCCGACGCGCACGAGCGTCTGCGAGCAGACGTGTGAGAGTCCGTACCACGCGCCGTCGATCGCGTAGCCCGACAGCAGCGCGGCCAGCGCCAGCGCATCGCGGTCCGGCGCGTCGACGTCGCCGCGGTAGGCGTTGGCCGTCAGGTGCACGGCCTCCAGCGCCGCGAGGGTGGGGACCGGGGAGGCGAGCGTGGTCAGGGGCGCCTCGACGGCGTGGGCGAGTGAGTTCGCCGCGCTCGCCGCCAGCTCGGCGTCCGGCTGGGAGGCGGAGATGGCCGGATCGTTGATGACGACGCGGGGGCGGACACCGGTGACGCCGATGATCCCGGTGGGCAACCGATGGACCTTCGTCATCTCGGCCGCGCTGAGGGTCGTCGGGATGGCGGCGGCTGGGTGACCGGAGGCGGCGGCGAGCGCCTTGGCGGTGTCGATGACGCGGCCACCGCCGAGCGCGACGAGCAGCCCGGTCACCGGCGGGAGGTCGTCCAGCAGCTCCGCGCTGATCTCGTCGACGAACCCAGGCCGCACGTCGAGGACGTGCGCCGCGCCGGCCACAATGTCGGGCGCCGCGTCGCGGCCCCGGGCGGTGGTGAGCAGGACGTAGTCCTCGCCGAGCAGCGACGGCGCGTCGGCGAGCGCACCACGCCCGAACCGGATGGTGCGCTCGCCGTCCTGCCACGTGAAGGTCGCCGGTGCGGTCATGGCACCGAGCCTACCCGCGGCCCATGCGGTCCCACGTCGCAAGCCGCTCAGCGCGGCGTCAGGATCAGGCAGGTCGTCGTCGCGTGGGCCAGCAGTCGCCCGTCGGACGCTGCGGTCAGGCGCCCCTCGGCGATCGCCGTCGTGCCGCCGCGGTGGATGACCTTGCCCTCCGCGAGCAGTTGCCCGTCGTCGACGCGCACGCCGCGGATGAAGTTGAGCTTCAACTCCAGCGTCGTGTACCCGACGCCCGCCGGCAGGGTGGTGTGGACCGCGCAGCCCACGGCGGAGTCGAGCATCGTCGCGATCGCCCCGCCGTGCACCGACCCGATCGGGTTGAGCATCCAGGGCGCCGTGTCCGCCGCGAACACGATGCGACCCTCCTGCACCTCCGGGAGCGTGAAGTCCATCAGCGCGCCGATCGGTGGGCGGGGGAGCTCACCGGCAGCGATCCCCCGCCAGATCTCCAGACCACTGAGCCGCCCGCCGGCGGCGAGCGTCGCCGTTGGGTCCTCCCACGCGAAGCTGTGCGCGCCGGGGGTCATGCGAGCGCGTCCGCGACGGCGGGCACGTGGACGGGCTCGTGGGTGCTCGCGTGCGGTGCCATGAACACCATGGCCAGCGCCGCGGCGGAGGCGAAGCCGAGCATCATGATCCAGGCGCCGTCGAACGCCGCCGCGTCCGGCGTCACGCCCAGCACGGGCACGAGAAGCGCGACGCCGAACGCCGATCCCAGCTGGCGGCCCATCGTGATGAGCGCGGCGCCGGTGGCGAAGCGGGCGGGCGGCAGCGAGGCCGCGGCGGCCCCCGTGATGGACGGGTTCACGAGGCCGACCCCGACACCACCGATGATCATCCCGGGCAGGAACGCGCCGGCGTACGCCGGCTCACCGGACAGCTGCGTCAGCCACCAGAGCGCGCCGAGCGCCACGAGCCCCGCCCCCACAGCGCCGACGGCTCGCTGCCCGAGGCGGGCGCCCAGCCGTGCGCCGGGGATGCTGAACGCGGCGGCCGTGGCCGGCCCGGGCGCGATCATGAGGCCCGCGGAGAGCGTGGACTCGCCCCACACCTGGGTGAGGAAGAGGACCGTCCCCAGGAGCATCGCCGAGAAGGCGACGAAGAACAGGCCGGCGCCCGCCACGGCGAACGAGAACGAGCGCACGCGGACGATCCTCGGCTCGATGATCGGCGAGGGATGCGCGCGGCAGCGGACCGTCACGAGGCCCAGCAGCACGATGCTCGTCAGGAACGCGCCGACCGCCCGACCGCTGCCCCAGCCCCATTCCTGGCCCTTGACGATCCCGACCACGAGCGTCGCGACGCCGAGGATCAGCGCGAGCGCGCCGAGGAGGTCCGGACGCTCGGCCTGCTCGTCGCGGATCTCCTCGAGGATGCGCGAGCCCGCGACGATCGCCGCCAGGCCGATGGGCAGGTTGACGAGGAAGACCCAGTGCCAGCTGAGTTGGACGAGCAGCCCACCGACCGGCGGACCGGCGGCCGCGGCGACGCCACCGGCAGCCGCCCAGATGCCGATGGCCATCGGGCGCTGCTCGGGCGTGAACTCCGGCAGCAGCAGACCGAGCGTCGTCGGGATGATCAGCGCGGCGCCGGCGGCCTGGAGGACGCGCGCGGCCACCAGCAACTCGACGCTCGGGGAGGCGGCGCACGCCGCGCTGGCCAGCGTGAAGAGCGAGAGCCCCAGCAGGAACGCGCGCTTGCGCCCGAAGGCGTCGGCCAGGCGACCGGCGGGCACGAGCAGGGCGGCGAAGACGATCGCGTAGGCGTTGAGCACCCAGGAGAGGGCGCCCAGATTCGAGCCGGCGAAGTCGGCCTGGAGGTCCGGGAAGGCGATGTTGACGATGAAGAGGTCGAGGCTTGCGATGAACACCCCGACGCAGACGACGGAGAGCACCTGCCAACGGCGTGGCATGCGAGACGACTCCTGGAGGTTGAGTTGCATGACGCAACGTACTGTAGGGAGATCAGTTGCATCATGCAACCCGTGAGGCTAAGATCTTCACAGATGCTCGGCAGCGACTACCCCGCACAGGTCTGCTCCGTCGCGCGTGCGCTGGAAGTCGTCGGCGAGCGTTGGACGCTGCTGATCCTGCGCGACGTCTTCCTGGGAGTTCGCCGTTTCGAGGACATCCAGCGCGATCTGGGTATCGCACGCAACGTCCTTGCCAGCCGTCTTGAAGGGCTTGTCGAGCGAGGGGTGCTGGCGAAGCGCGCCTATCAGGAGCGCCCTCCGCGCCACGAGTACGTCCTGACCGACAAGGGCCGTGACCTGTGGCCCGTCGTCAACGCGCTGATGGTGTGGGGCGACCAGCACGCGCCCACAGCGGAAGGACCCCCGACGGTCCTCACGCATCACGGTTGTGGCGGGGAACTGGACGCAGACCGTGTCTGCCGGTCGTGTGGCGTCCGGGCCACCAGCATCCGGGATGTCCGTGCGGTGGCGGGGCCGGGCGCCAGGCCCGGCCACCCACTCCTGGTGGCGGCCGGCGAGGCCGGCCCGCGGCCCGACGGCCCGGCCTCTGATGCGGGTCCCTCAGGCTGAGGTGAAGGCGCGGGCGTGCCGGCGGCGCGTGGGGAGACCCTCGCGGGCGCGCTGCACGAGCCCTTGGGATCGGCCCGCGTCGCGCAGTCGGGCTGCACGCAGGACGAGCAGTTCGACGACGTTGGCGGTCGGCTTGAACGGGTCGGCGACGACCGCGCCGGTGGTGAGGCTCACCGCTGCGCTGACCTCGCCGTCGATGATGCCAAGCAGCAACGGGCCGACGGGGACGGTCGCGCTGTCAAGGGACGCGACGCGACGGACGGCCGCCGCGTCGTCCTGTGTCGCCGGGCGGAGGGCGACGATCGGGGTGGTGAGGATGGGGGCTGAAGTGGTCATGCAAACCATGTTCCTCCGCCCGAGCTATCAGTACAAATGACTTTGAGCACCAGGCGGTATAAGATTCGCTCATGCTCGATGTCCGCCGAATGCGCGTCCTCCGGGAAGTCGCCCAGCGCGGTTCCTTCTCCGCCGCGGCCGAGGCTCTGGCCTACACCCAGTCCGCTGTCTCACAGCAGATCGCCGCCCTGGAGCGTGAGGCCGGGACGAAGCTCGTGGAGCGGAACGCCAGGGGTGTGCGCCTCACGGACGCCGGCCGTGTGGTCGTCCGGCACGCCGACGCGATCCTCGGGCGCCTCGCCGATGCCGAGGCGGAGCTGGAGGCCATCGCCGGCCTGCGCGGGGGGCGCCTGCGCCTCGCGTCGTTCCCGTCGGCGGGGGCGAGCGTCATGCCGAAGGCGATCGCGGTCTTCCGCGACCGTCACCCGGCGGTCGAGCTCTCGCTCCAGCTCGCCGAGCCCGATGACGGCGTGGCGCTCATCCGCGGCGGGGAGGTCGACATCGCGCTGACGATCACCACCGCGTTCGAGAGCGTCTGCGCCTACGGGTCCGACATCGAGGAAGTGCACCTCATGGACGACCCGATGTACGTGATCCTGCCGGAGACGCACCCGCTGGCGCGGCGGCGCACGCTGCAGCTCGGAGACCTCGCCGAGGAGCACTGGACGCTCGGCGCGACCGGTACCTGCCCGGACACGTCGATCTTCCTGCGCACCTGCCAGGCCGCCGGCTTCGAGCCGCGGATCGCCTTCGAGTCCAACGACTATCCGGCGATCCAGGGCTTCGTCGCGGCGGGCATGGGCGTGTCGTTCATCCCGGACCTCGCGCTCATCACCGTGCGCGACGACATCGTCGTGCGGTCCCTGGGGGCGCGCCCGCCGGTACGGCGCATCATGGCCGCGACGCTGGCGGACTCCTACAGCTCGCCGGCCAAGGAGGCCATGCTCGGCATCCTGGTCGAGGTCAGCCAGCAGTTCGGCAGCGCCCGTCGCGAGCTGTCGCTCGCGTCCTGAGCGCCTGCCAGGGCGTCGGTCCCGCCGGCCGGAGTCCTGCCAGACCGCCCCAACCGACCGCTTAAGCAAGATGAGCGGACGACTGGTGTCCGCTCAGAGCTTGCCGATCACACCCACCTAATTAATACGAGTCCCAGGACCTAATTGATGTGGCGTGCCTGGGGAATAGACACTCCCGCCGCGGTTGCCCGCAACGAGTTGGGGTGCGTCGAAGTCCACATGGTAGCGGGACGGGTCGACGAAGGTAAATGGTCGCTACCGGATATTGACACCTTGTCAAACCGTTTTACACCTGGTACCTTCGCTGTACAACGGGCCGGGGGACGGCGCCCGTCTGTGTCAAGCGGATCCAGGAGGTCGTGCGATGGAGGCAGCAACGATGCAGCGGATGGCGACGTCCGACGAGGTCACCTGGCGTGACCCCAAGCGGTACCTGTGGTTGCTGGGGCTGCTCGTGCCCTCGCTGCCGTTCCTGGCCCTGGGCCTCGTGGAAGCGTCCGGCCTGGGCCTGTTCTGGTGGTTCGGCCCGATGTTCATGTACGTGCTGCTGCCGCTCCTCGACACCGTCGTCGGGTCCGACGCGGACAACCCGCCCGAGAGCGTGGTCAAGCGCCTGGAGGAGGACAGGTACTACCGCTGGTGCACCTACCTCTACATCCCGCTGCAATACGCCGGACTCGTCTTCGCGTGCGCGCTGTGGGCCTCGGGCAACCTCTCGACGCTCGAGAGCATCGGCCTGGCGTTCACTGTCGGTGCCGTCGGCGGCGTCGCGATCAACACCGCGCACGAGCTCGGCCACAAGCGCAAGAACGGCGAGCGCTGGGCCTCCAAGATCGCCCTCGCGCAGACCGGCTACGGCCACTTCTTCATCGAGCACAACCGCGGCCACCACGTCCGCGTCGCCACGCCGGAGGATCCCGCCAGCTCGCGGCTGGGGGAGAGCCTTTACGCCTTCCTGCCACGCACGGTCAAGGGCAGCCTGACGTCGGCCTGGGAGCTCGAGAAGATCCGCCTGGATCGCGTCGGCTCGCGCGTCTTCACGTACAAGAACGACGTCCTGAACGCCTGGGCGATGACGCTCGTGCTCTTCGGCGCCCTGACGCTCGCCTTCGGCCCGGTCGTCCTGCCGTTCCTCGTGTTGCAGGCCATCTACGGCTTCTCGCTGCTGGAGGTCGTCAACTACCTCGAGCACTACGGACTCGTCCGACAGAAGCGCGAGGACGGCCGCTACGAGCGCTGCGCCCCCGAGCACAGCTGGAACTCCAACAACACGGCCTCCAACGTCCTGCTCTACCACCTGCAGCGGCACTCGGACCACCACGCCAACCCGGTCCGCCGCTACCAGGCCCTGCGCCACTTCGACGAGACCCCGGAGCTGCCGTCGGGTTACGGCACGATGATCACGCTCGCGTACGTGACCCCGCTGTGGCGCAAGGTGATGGACGCCAAGGTGCTGGC
>JAOPZJ010000204.1 GCA_025964155.1 Solirubrobacterales bacterium | reverse complement strand
ACATGATCGTGATCTTGACCTTGTCCTTGTGGCGCAGGAAGCGCTCCACATGGCCCTTCTTCGTCGCGTAGTCGTGCTCGGCGATCTTCGGGCGGAACTTGATCTCACGGATCGTGATCTGCTGCTGGTGCTTCTTGGCGGCCTTGATCTTCTGGGCCTGCTCGTATTTGTACTTGGAATAGTCCAGGACCCGGCAGACGGGCGGCCGGGCCTCGGGGGCGACCTCGACGAGGTCGAGATCCTTCCCCTGTGCGTACCGGAGGGCCTCGTCCGTGCGCATGACGCCGACCTGGGTGCCCGTCTCATCGATGAGACGGACTTCAGGTACGCGAATGCGCTCGTTGATGCGCGTGGTATCGCGCTCCGGCATCCGCCGGTCGAACCTGCGAGGGACCGGCACTAGCTGTGGGGACGCGTGGACGGCGCGCCGCGGAGATGATTAGCAGTCAACCCGCGGGAGTATAGCCACGGGGCTTCGTGGATGAACAGCCCCCGCGCCCAGGTTCAGTAGGCGCGCGTGGCGCTGTCGGCGGCCAGTCGCCTGGCGAGCACGTCCACGGCCTCGGAGCCTTCGTCCCCTTCGCGGTGGCGACGGACGCTCACGGTGCCGTCCTGCGCCTCGCGATCGCCGACGACGAGCATGTACGGGACCTTGCGCAGTTCGGCCTCGCGGATCTTGCGGCCGACGGACTCGGTGCGGTCGTCGACCTCCACGCGGACGCCGGCCGCGCCCAGCGTCGCTGCCGCGGCCTGCGCCGCATCGACGTGCCGGTCGGCGATCGGCAGCACGACGGCCTGCACCGGGGTGAGCCAGAACGGCAGCTCGCCGGCGGTGTGCTCCAGCAGGATCCCGATGAAGCGCTCGTAGGAGCCCATGAGCGCACGGTGCAGCACGACGGGGCGGTGCTCGGCGTTGTCGGCGCCGGTGTACGTCATGTCGAAGCGCTCGGGGGCGAGGTAGTCGACCTGCACCGTGCCCAGCTGCCACGAGCGCCGCAGCGAGTCGGTGAAGTGGTAGTCGATCTTCGGCCCGTAGAACGCGCCGCCGCCGACGCCGACCTCGTACGTCAGGCCGTTGGCCTCCAGCGCCTGGTGCAGGATGTGCTCGGCGCGGTCCCACAGCGCGTCGTCGCCCAGGCGGTTGTCCGGGCGCGTCGACAGCTCATAGCGGATGTCGTCGTCGGTGAAGCCGAACAGGTCGTACGTGGCCTTGGCGAAGGCGATGCAGGCGGTGATCTCGTCCAGCAGCTGGTCGTCGGTGACGAACAGGTGCGCGTCGTCCTGGCAGAACTGGCGCACCCGCATCAGCCCGTGGAGCGTCCCGGAGAGCTCGTTGCGATGCAGCAGACCGGGCTCGCTGAAGCGCACCGGCAGGTCCTTGTAGCTCCAGCGCGACTGCCCGAAGAGCTCGTAGTGGCCGGGGCAGTTCATCGGCTTGAGGCCCATCTGGTGATGGTCGCCGGTCTGCGTCAGGAACATGTCGTCGCGGTACTTCTCCCAGTGGCCGGACTTCTTCCACAGCTCCGCGTCGTACAGCTGCGGCGTCTTGACCTCGGTGTAGCCCCGCTCCTCCCCCATCTCGCGCGAGAGCGCGACGAGCTGGTTGAAGACCCGCGTCCCGGCCGGCGTCCAGAACGCCGACCCGGGGGCCGCGTCGCTGAAGTAGTAGAGGCCGAGCTCCCGGCCGAGCCTGCGATGGTCGCGCGCCTTGGCCTGCTCCAGGAGCTCCAGGTGCTCGGCGAGCTCCTTCTTGTCGAAGAAGGCGGTTCCGTACACGCGCGTGAGCATCGTGCGGTTCGAGTCCCCGCGCCAGTAGGCGCCCGCGACCGACTGGAGCTTGAAGGCGCCGATCTTCTTCGTCGTCGGGGCGTGCGGGCCCCGGCACAGGTCGGTGAAGGGACCGTTCGTGTAGAGCGAGACCGTCTTCACGCCGTTGTTCGCGATGAGGTCCTCGATGAGCTCGACCTTGTACGGCTGGTCCTCCGCCTTGAAGCGCGCCACCGCCTCGGCGGGGCTCACGTCCTCGCGCGTGAACGCCTCGGCGGCCTTGACGTGCTCCTTCATCTTCTTCTCGACGGCCGGGAAGTCGGCGTCGGTGAAGGTCACGCCGTCGGGGAACTCGAAGTCGTAGTAGAAGCCGCTCTCGATCGCCGGACCGATGGAGATCTTCACGCCCGGATAGAGCTCGAGCATCGCCGCCGCGAGGACGTGGGCGGCGTCGTGGCGGACGAGGTCCAGCGCGTCCTGGCCGGAGCGCTGGGTAATGATCTCCAGCTGCGCGCCGTCGGGCAGCGGGGCGCTGAGGTCGCGCACCTCCCCGTCGAACTTGACGGCGAGGGCCGCGCGGGCCAGCCCTTCACCGATGGCAGCAGCCGCATCCTGGCCCGTGGCGCCATCGGGAAGGTCGAGCCTGGTGCCGTCGGGAAGGGTGACCGTCATGGGTCCGATGCTACGACAGGGCGTCTGGGCACGGCCGGCCCGACCTCGGCCCGGAGCGGCAACGCGGGGGCCGAACCGCGACGGAGTGACGGATTTGCAGGCAATTCTCGTCACACATGCGTCACACAGGCGAACGCACGTTCGGCGCTTGTGCTAGCTTGTGACACCTCGAGGCGGTCTGCGCACCCGTTGCGCGCTGTCTGGGGAGTGCCGCGCCTCTCGTCACGAGAGCGATGGAGGAGGCGCTCCCGGCGGTCCCGCCTCGTCGAACCCGACCGGTCGTTCGTTGCCCCAGCGCTCTCGTGAGTGCGTCCGGTGACGACGCGGCCACAGGAAGGACGACTCATGCCCGCCTTCGTTCCCGATGCGCGTCGTGCCCTCACCCTCGTCGGTCTGACCGGCGTCCTAGGCGCCCCGGCGACCGTGGCGCTCGCGGCCGACCGGGGCTCCGCCCCGACGGTCATCTCCCCCGTGTCCTTGACCGCCCCCGCTGCCTCGGGCGGCGTCATCGCCGAGCGTCTGCGCGCGGCCGCCCACGCCCGGGCGCTGACCTCGACGATGCGCAGCGCCCGCCATCTGGCACGCCTCCGCGGGCGGCACCTGGTCCCCAGCTACCGCCGGAGCCTGGCGCGGCGCTCCGTGCACGGCCTCCTGACCCTGCAGCGCCGCCTGCGTCACGACATCCGCGCCGTCAAGCGGACCGGCGGCGCGCCCGCGGTCGCGATCCCGGCGCAGCTCGCCGCGATCGCCGCCTGTGAGTCCGGCGGCAATCCCGGGGCCGTCGGCGGTGGCGGCACCTACCGCGGCAAGTATCAGTTCAGCTACGCCACCTGGGCCGCCGTCGGCGGGCGGGGCGATCCGGCGGCCGCCCCGGAGGTCGAGCAGGATCGCCGTGCCGCGATGCTCTACGCCCGGTCGGGAGCCGGGCAGTGGCCGGTCTGTGGGCGCTGAGCCGGGGCTGGTCCCGACGCGCTGATCCGCGGCGGGGTGCGTCACTACGCTGCCCACCATGGATCCCGTTGCCCTTCGTGAACAGTTCCCGGTCTTCGAGCGCACCGCGTACCTGAACGCGGGGTCCTGCGGCCCGTTGCCGGCGGCGGCACTGCGCGCCGGTGCCGACGCGGCGCTACGCGCCGCCGAGGACGGGCGGGCGCTGCCGTATTTCGAGGCGATGTTCGCGGCGGGTGACACCGTGCGCCGCGCCTATGCGCGCGCGATCGGTGCCGAAGCGCAGGACGTGGCCGTGACCACGTGCACGAGCGAGGGCCTGACGCGCATGATCAGCGCCCTGGGGCTACGGGCGGGCGACGAGGTTCTCACCGCGCCGGACGAGCACCCCGGTCTACTGGGTCCGCTGGCCGCCGCCCGCCGGCACCTGGGCATCACGATCCGCACGGCGCCGCTGGCCGACATCGCCGCGGCCGCCGACGTGGGGCGCACGAAGCTCGTGGCCTGCTCACACGTGAACTGGACCACCGGAGCGCTGGCCCCCACAAGCCTCGCGGAGGTCGGCCGGGAGATCCCGGTCCTCCTGGACGGCGCGCAAGGCGCCGGGGCGCTGGCCTTCGACGTCGGCGCACTGGGCTGCTTCGCGTACGCCGCCGCGGGGCAGAAATGGATGTGCGGGCCTGTCGGCACCGGAATGCTGTGGGTCGACCCCGCGTGGCGCGAGCGTCTGGCGGACATCACGCCGACGTACGTCAACCTCGCCACGCCCGCCGCCGGACTGGACGCCGAGCCCTTCCAGGACGCGCGCGCGTTCGACGCCCCCGCCCTGTCCCTGGAGATCCTCCTGGCAGGCGCCGCGGCCGCGGGCGTCCTGGCGCACGCCGGCTGGGACGCCGTCTTCGCGCAGGCACAGATGCTGTGCGATCAGCTCGTGGAGGCCTTGACCGAAGCAGGCTGCGAGGTCGCCCCGCGCGGCCCGTCGACGCTCGTCAGTTGGACGGACCCGGATCCCGCGGCCGTCGTGGCACGGGCGACCGCGGCGGGGGTGACGGTCCGACCGCTCCCCGGCACCCCTTACGTCCGGGCGTCGGTCGGCGCGTGGAACAACGAGGCCGACCTGGAGCGGCTGCTCGCCATGCTGTGATCGGCCCGCGATCTAGGGCGTACGAGTGGCTGTGATCGCTCATGAAACAGGCCCAGGGTCTGTGTCATGAGCCTGCGATCACTTGGCGGTGAGCTTCGCGACGTCGGGGGCGTAGACGGTCATCCAGTGCGGGCGCAACCGGTAGAAGACGACGTCGTTGTCCCAGTCGAAGGCGTCGTTGCCGTAGAAGTCCTTGAAGTACGCAAGCAGGTCTGGCCAGTCCACGACCGGCTCGCCGTCCTCGGGGTTGAGGGTCCCCACCGTGCCGTGCGTGAACACGCCCAAGTCCTCGCCGCGCATGTGCGCAACGCTGGCGGCGGGGCGGGCGGCGAGGTGGCGGGCCTTGGCAGCGCTGCGCGCCGTGCCGAAGTACCACTCGCCGTGCAGGAAATGCCCGTCCGCGCCGCTGATCCGCGGCTCGCCCTTCGCCGTCACGGTGGACATGGCGAGCGTGCACATGCCGGTCAGGATCTGGGTGAGCTGCTCCGCGGTCAGGGTGCGCTCGGTGATGATCGAGCGAAGGTGGGTCGTGGAGCGGGACAGGGAGG
>JAOPZJ010000363.1 GCA_025964155.1 Solirubrobacterales bacterium | reverse complement strand
TCCAGCAGCCCGGCGTCCGCCGCCCGCGCGGCGATCACGTGCGCGATGCCCGCGGCGACCGCGACAGGATCGTCCTGGTCCACCGTCGCGCCGACGCCCCGCGCGTGGACGATGCCCGACAGCTCCGGCAGCGCGCTGGCCACGACCGGGACGCCGGCGGCCAGGTACTCGAACAGCTTGTTGGGCAGCGCGAGGCGATGGTTCTCGCACGTGTCCTGCAGGAGCGTCACGCCGACGTCCGCCTCGGCGGTGTGGGCCAGCAGCTCGGCGAGCGGGACGCTGGCGACGAAGTGCACGCGGTCATTCAGTCCGGTCTCGGCGACGAGGGCGTCGAGCTGCCGGCGGATGGGCGGGTCCGCGTCGCCGAGGAAGACGAGGTGCGCGTCCGGGACGTGCGCCATCGCGCGCACCAGCACGTCGCAGCCCCGCCCCAGCGCCGGGGCGCCCTGGTGCAGGATTAGCGGCGTGCCCGCGGGCACGCCGCTGCGCTCGCGCAGCGCGCCGGTGCCCGTCAGCTGCAGGTCGCAGACGTTGCGCAAAACCACGGGCGTCACCGGGAGGGAGTAGCGCTGCACCAGGCGCGCGGCGATGCCGTCGGAGACGGTGATGACGGCGGCCGTGCGCGGCAGGCCGAGGCGCTCGATGCGGTCCACGAACCAGGCCCAGAACGTCTCGCGGTACGGCACGCCGGTCGCCAGCTCGTGCGTGTCGTAGACGAGCCGCGCGCCGGTGATGCGGGCGCCGAGCAGGCCGGGGACGAGCATCGCGGCGTCATGGGCGTGGATGACGTCCGGTCGCTCGCGCACGACGCCGCGCGCGAAGGTCCACGCGAGCATCGCCCGGTGCAGGTGGAAGGGCAGGCGGCGCAGGCGTGCCGGGGGCAGGACGCTGACGCGCCGAAACCCGTCCAGGCGCTCCTGCTCGACAGGCGCGAGCTCCAAGACGACGACGTCGTGACCTTCCTCGGCCAGCGTCGCGGCCTCGCGGCGCACACGGGAGTCCTGCACGACGGACTTGTGCAGGAGCATGGCGATGCGCACCGGAGGATCGTAGAGGTGAGGCGGATCCCCGGCACCCGGGGATCCGCCAGCGTGTTGCGGGTGCAGCCCCGACCCTACGTCGCCCGCAGTCGCGGGTCAGCACGTGCAACAGAGTTCCCCTTTGTAAGCGCCTGACGGGGAGCACGGTTTATGGATCGTTTCTACCGCGACACACCGAATTACGTTGCTACTGACGCTGGCGGTGATCGCCCTGGCCGGCACGCCGGCGCGGGCGGCGACCTTGCCGCCGCAGGGTGTGTACGACCAATGCTCGCCGGCGACCGACCCGACCGCCTGCCTGGGCACGCTGGACCGCGTCGCCGGCGCCGGCTTTTCCCTGATGCTCAACTACTCCCAGCTGACGGCGTCGCCGGAGCAGCTGCGGGCGCTCAGCCGGCACGCCGCCGATCTCGGCGTGAAGCTGATCTGGCCACTGAGCAATCCGGTCTGGCGCCGCGGCGGCGAACTGGCCAAGCAGTATCCGCAGCTGGCGGCAGCGTGCGGCTGCGGCAGCGACGAGCTGCTCGCCTACGTCATCGGGCTCGCGCAACACGAGCCGGGCACCTGGGGGTACTACATCGGTGACGAGGTCACGCCCGAGGAGCTGCCCGCGGTCCAGGCCCTCGCGGCGCGCGTCAAGGCGCTGGATCCGCAGCACCCCACGCTCTACTTCGCCTACGAGAACATGGCGACGCTCGGGAAGAACCTACAGCCGTTCGCGAGCGTGGCCGACGTGGCCGGCGCCGCGACCTACCCGGTGGGCACGGTCCAGAGCGTGTCCTTCACCGAGACGATCGCGCAGCTCATCCGCCGCATCCTTGCGCCGGCCCGGCGCCGGACGGCGCTCGTGCTACAGGCCTTCGACTGGAGCCAGTACCCCGGCGACTACCCCGGAGCGATCGGCTTCCCGACGTTCAGGCAGCTGCGCGCGCAGCGCGACGCGGCGCTGGCCGGCGGGCCTCCGTCGATGCTGCTCTGGTACTCGCTGCACGACATCGATCGCTCCGGGGACCCCGCCGGCCATTGGAGCGACCTGGTCCGGGCCGCCTTCGGTCCGCCGCCTGCGCGCTGCCGCGCGGGCGGGCCGATCCGGTGGAGCCGCTCGCGCTGGTGCGCACGCGGCGCTAGGGCACGCGCTGATACGCCTTGAAGGCCGGCTTCTCGGCGCCCGTGTCGGTCAGCAGCCCGTTCGTGATCGCGTCCTTCACGGTGCGCGGCTCGTCGACGAGCGTGTACCAGCCGAGGCCCGCCACATAGGACTGGGACGCCGCGAGCTTGTACGCCGCGGTCAGCCATCGTGCCTGCTCCGTGCGGCTGACGGCGAAGTCGAACGCGCGGTTCTTCTTGTCGGCGATCGAGAACTCCGAGAGCCAGAGCTTCGGGGTCTTCTGCGGATAGGCGCGCTTGAGCAGCTTGTGCAGCGTGTCGACGTCGGAGATGTCGATCAGGCCCTTGTAGTACGTCGGGCTCGCGATGTTCGGGAAGCGCGTGGAGTACGGGTTGTGCCCGTAGTAGTCAAGCCGCGGCGCCTTGCCGTTCGGCAGGCGCATCCAGCGCACGAAGTCGACCGGCGTCACGAGGCCGAGCGTCCAGGTCATGCCGCCGATCACGACGTTGCGCTTGCTGACGCCCTTCAGGGCGCCATACGAGGCGTCGAGCAGCTGGGCATAGCGGCGCGGGCCCGTCGGCTTGTTGGCCGGCATCGGCTCGAAGTTGCCTTCCCGCGTGGGCTCACCCCAGATCATCCAGCGGCGCACGCCCGGGTAGCGCTTGGCCGCCGCGACGAGGAAGTCCGCGTAGTCGGACACATCGGTCGGCACCCGCGCGACGCTCTGGCCGCCGTTGGCCCAGCCCGGTGTCTGGCGCACGAGCAGGGCGACCGAGATGCCGCTGGCCTGGGCGCCGGCGACGGCCGTGTCGAGCGCCTTGGGCCACGCGTAGGCCGGGTCGTTCGGGTCGCGCGGATCGGCCGGGCGGGTGGCCGCCGTGCCGGCCCAGCTCAGCTGGACCTGCAGGACGTCGACGCCGAGGCGCTTGTAGGTCGGGAACGCCGACGTGCCATTCGGCAGCGTGTTGCCGCCCCAGATGAGCTTGAGCGTCTTGGGCTGCGCGCCCTGGGCGTTCTGCGTGGCAAGCGGCGTGCTGCCCTCAGGGCCGCCGGTCACGGACAGGGCGATCGTGATCGCCATCGCGGCGACGACGCCGACCACACTGAGGCGCATCTTCGACACTCAGAGACCGGCGAAGCTGGCGATGGCGAAGAGCACCATCAGCACGGTACCGCCGCCCGTGAGGATCTGGACGTGTATATGACGTCGCCGCGCGCGGCTGCGGGAGCGCAGCCGGCGGACGACGCGCAAGGCCGGGACGAGCATCGTCATCGCCAGGATCCGCATGTCGCCCGCGACGGTGCGCTGGCGGGTGTAGGCGATGTCGATGTCGATCTTGAGGGGCATCAGCTGCTCCGCGTAGTACCGCAGCGGATCCCGCTGGTCGGCGAGCAGGCGTGACTCGCTCGCGAACTGGACGGCGGCCGGGCCGGTGATGCCGGGAACCACGGACAGGATCTCCGCGTAGCGGTCGCGGTAGCGGTCGACGAAGTCGACGTCCTCCGGCCGCGGCCCCACGAGGCGCATCTCACCGCGGAGCACGTTCCACAGCTGCGGCAGCTCGTCGAGCTTCGTCAGCGCGAGGAACTGGCCGATGGGCGTGAAGCGCTCGTCGTTCGCCATCGTCAGCGGCATGCCGGTCGCGGAGCGCAGCATCTTGCGGAACTTGAGCATGTGGAACGTCTTGCCGTGCTTGCCGACCCGCACCGCCCGGTAGAAGATCGGTCCAGGTGAGTCGAGCATGATCAAGAGCGCGATCAGGCTGCCGATGACCAGAGCGAACGGCAACACGAGCACCGTGACCATGAGGTCGAAGGCACGGAGCCCCCGCGGCTCCGCGCGCTCGCCCGCCCATGCGTCGACGACCGCAAAGTCAGGCTCGGTGGCACAGAAGGACTCGTGAGCGACGACATCGCTCGATGTAGCTGATGGGGGAACGGTTTACCTCGGCGGCGGGATGGGTAAGGCGTGTTCGAACGATTTTTGACATGCCCGAAAATCGTCCGCGCATGAGACCTTTGCAAAATCGCGGGCGGATAACCAGTACCGATGGGCCAAATCGGCTCGACGACGTGGGCCTGCAAACGCTCGCGAACCGCCGGCGAACCAGTCTTCACCCGCAAATGCGTGGGTCAGCGGTTTACCCCTACTGGAAGG
>JAOPZJ010000335.1 GCA_025964155.1 Solirubrobacterales bacterium | reverse complement strand
CGACGTCGTCCTGCTCGCGGGCGGCGTGCTGCTGGCGGGGGTCGCGCTCCGCGACGGGACGGCGCCGCACGACGAGGGGCTGATGCTCGCCTGGGCGCAGCGCGTGAGCGACGGGCAGCTGCCGTACCGCGACTTCTGGTGCAACTACGGGCCGGGGCAGCCGCTCGCGCTCGGGGCGCTGATGGCGGTCACCGGGCCCTCGCTGCTGGCGTGGCGCCTGGTCCGCGTCGTCGTCGGCGCCATCGCCGCGTGGCTGGCCTACCGCTT
The DNA here is from genome assembly GCA_025964155.1 of Solirubrobacterales bacterium. Lineage (GTDB taxonomy): Bacteria > Actinomycetota > Thermoleophilia > Solirubrobacterales > Solirubrobacteraceae > Paraconexibacter. The sequence goes on along the minus strand of JAOPZJ010000335.1, from coordinate 6,550 downwards.
GGTGGCCGACGAGACGCGAGACCTGCCGGGCGGTGAGCGCTGGGCGCTGGGCGCGTGGGCGGCCAGCGCCGCGACGCTCGCATGGCCGATCCTACCCGCCCCTACCGTGCCGGCGCTTGCGCTCGGCCTCGGCGGCCTCTATCTGGCGCGGCGTCGTCCGGTGGCCGCCGGTGTGCTCGCCGGCGCCGCCGGGCTGTGGCGCCCGGAGCTCGGCGTGGCGATGGCGATCGCGACGGTCTGGCGGGCGGGCGCCTGGCCGGGGGCCGGGCGTCGTGCGGCGGTCGCGGCGACGGCGACGTTCGTGGCGGGCTGGGCGCCGTTCGTCGTCCTGGCGGCATCCGACGTCGCCGACCAGGTCCTCGGCTTCGTGTCGATCCAATCCCAGCAGCGACTGCCGTTCCCGCCCGCGTACGACGGTGGGCTTGACCCGAACGAGCTGCTGGAGGGCCACATCGCGCTGCTGCTCGTCGCCGGCGCGGTGGTGTGGGCCGCGCTGCGCCGTGGGCCCGCGTGGCTGGTGGTGCCGATGGTCGCGGCCGTCGGGTATCTGCTCGGCCGCGCCGACGAGTTCCATCTCGCGCCGCTCGGGGTCCTCGTCGCCGTCGGTCTGGCCGTCGCGGGCGCACGAGCCACGTCGCCGATGGCGCGCGTGGTGCTCGCCGCTGTCCTCGCGGTCGTCGCGCTGCACGGCGTCGACCGGCAGGCTGGACGGCTCCTGCATCCCGGGGCGCTCGCCGCCGTGCCGGGACCGGCGGGCGACGGCGTGCGCACGAGCGCCCCGGACGCCGCCGCGCTGCGTGTCCTGCGCGACAGGCTGGGTGCCACGCGCGCGCCGCTGCTGGTCCTGCCCCCGCGTACCGACCGCGTGAGCGTGGGGGACCCGCTGCTGAACGTCATCCTCGACCGCCGGAATCCGACCCGCTACGACGTCATGCAGCCCGGCGTCGTGACGACGGCATCGGTGCAGCGGGAGATGATCCGCGACCTGCGGGCATCCCGGGCGCCGCAGGTCGTCCGGTGGGTTGGCCCCGCGGCGCGGAGGCGCGAACCCAACGCCTCCGGACGCGGGCGTGGAGCCACGCTGCTGGACGTGTACGTCGCCGCGCACTACATCCGTGCGTTCCGGACGGGCGACTACGAGGCGCTCACGCTGCGCCCGGGCGCGTAGGCTGCGAGCCGTGGTCGTCCGCGTGCTGCTCCTCCTGATCGCCTTCGGCGCCGGCGGCTACGCGGTCGTCCGCCACCGCGACCTGGACGCGTGCGCCGACGCCCGGCAGCAGGTCTTCACCATCGGGGTGCAGCGCACGGGGCCGGGGGCGCCGCCGCTCGCCGCGGCGGCAGCCGCGGTCAGGCGGCTGCGGCAGGCGTGTGACACCGACGCGTACGTCGCCGGGACCCAGGCGATGCTCGTGGCCGGGCACCGCGAGCTGGCGCTGCAGCTGGCGCGCGCGGCGACCGACCGCCAGCCGCGGGACGTCTCGGCGTGGGGTGCGCTGGCGCTGGCCGCCGACGCGACGGGGGATCGCGCGGCAGCCGCGACGGCCCGGCGGCACGTGCGGCAGCTGAATCCGCTGGGCACCGCCCGCGGTTGAGAACGGCTGGGGTCCGCGCCGGCCGGAGGCGGGTGAGGCGCGGATCGGCGCCTTCCAGGCGTGCACGGCGCCGTCACATAGGCCGTCAGGCCATGTGACGGCCGGCGGGTGCGTCTGGGGGTGCCGAGACGCCCCTCAGCCGACTTCGGCGCTCGCTCCACGCGGCCAGCGCGCAACCGGCGGCGGTGACCGCCACGAGGTCGACGGGATACCGGAACCGCGGGATGCCGTAGCCGATGGCGCTCGTGAGGACGATCGCGGCGGGGACGGCGAGCAGGATCGCGACGGGCTGCCCGCGCCGCCGCAGCACGACGAGCCCCCACACGGCGAACGGGACGAGCAGGAACCACGCCGCGACCCCCGCCTCGGCCACCGTGCGGTCCTGGCCCTCGGCGAAGAGCGTCTGGCGCCGCGGCTGCCAGAGGTCGAAGGTCCGCATGACGCGGATCGGGACGACGACGGCGAGCCGGCCCAGGTGATCGCCGGCGTACCGCAGCCCGTCCGCCCGCCAACCGTCCGCCAGCTCCACCTCCGAGCGGTACGGGCGGTCGGGGACCTCGATGCAGCCCAGATCCCACGAGCCCATGTTCGCCCCGCGGTACGCGCTGGCGCAGTTGGCGCCCGCCAGCACGGTCGAGTCGTTCGTCGAGATCGGGACCGGCTGCCCGAGGACGATCCAGTTGCGGACCGTCCACGGCGCGATCGTCAGGCCGCACGCCACGACGACGACGGCCAGCAGCCTGCCCCGGGCACGGCCTGGGCCGTCGGCGACCCGGAGTGCCGCCGCCGCGACGCACAGCGCCAGCAGCACGCCCTCGCCGCGCGTGAGTGCCGCCAGTCCGCCCGCCACACCGAGGATGACCGCCGGCGCCCACCGTGGTCGCGCCTGCAGCTCCAGCGCGGCGAGCAGGACGATGAGCACCCAGATCCCGTAGAGCGTCTCGCTCAGCAGCGATCCGTCGGCGCCGACGAGGACCGGGTAGACCGCCGCCAGCGCCGCAGCGATCAGCCCTGCGCGGGGTCCCGCCAGGCGCCGGGCCACGAGCGCGACGAGCAGGACCACGACACAGCCGAGCACGAGCCCGGTGATCCGGTGCGCGTCCACCGAGTCCAGGCCCAACCATGAGGGCGCGGCGAGCGCGAGCGGCCACAGCGGCGGATGGCCGGCGGAGGGGTGGTCAACCCCGTAGGCATGGTCGAAGGGCTCGAGCCAGCCGTGCCCCTGGGCCAGGAGGTTGGCCTGCTGGTGGAAGAACTGAAAGTCGCCGAGCCCGCCGGTTTCACGACCGACCAGGAGGTACACGCCGACGCGCACCGCGAGGGCGACGACGACGATGGCGCTGAGGCTTCGCCAGAATGAGGACATGCCCCGGGCCAGCACGCCGCGCACCCTACCGGCCGTCCCGGGGCAGCGGGCCCGAGCGCCGACCGTGCGCCCGCGGTTCCCGCTCGTCGACTCGCTGCGCGCCATCGCGGCGCTGGCGATCCTCGGCACGCACGCCGCGTTCTTCGCCGGGGCCTACGGCCACCCGGGCCTTGCCGCGCAACTGGCCGCGCGCCTCGAGGTCGGCGTCGCGGTGTTCTTCGTGATCAGCGGGTTCCTCCTGTACCGGCCATTCGTCGCCGCGCACCTGACGGGCGACGGCGTCCCACGGACCGGGGCGTACACCGTCCGACGCCTGGCGCGGATCGTCCCCGCGTACTGGCTCGCGCTGACCGTCATCGCGCTCGCGACGCCGATTGCGGGCGTCGGGCTGAACACCGGCGCGCTGCGGTACTACCTCTTCGGCCAGATCTACGACACCCCCACGATCGGCTTCGGCCTCACGCAGGCGTGGTCGCTGTGCGTCGAGATCACGTTCTACGCGTTTCTGCCGCTGTGGGCGTGGGGCGTCCGTGCCGCGGCCCGCAGGGCCTCGGATGCCGGGAGGCGCCTGCGGATCGAGCTCGTTGCCCTCGGCCTGCTGGCGCTCTTCTCGGTGGTTTGGAAGGTCGTCGTCCTGCTCCTGCAGGACGACCACGACCAGGTCGTCATCACGCCGTGGCTCATCTCGCTCCCTGCGCACCTGGACGAGTTCGCGATCGGCATGGCCCTGGCCGTGATGAGCGTCCGCCATGCCGAGCTGTCGGCCTCAGCCGGGCGGGCGTGGCGCACGGTTGCCCGCCACCCGGGGCTGGCCTGGGCGGCCGGCGGCGCCGCGTTCCTCGTCGCTGCTGCCGGTCTTGGGATCAGCGGGCGCTTTCTCGCGCCCATGAGCGGCGCGCAGTACGGCGCGCTGCACGCGCTGTACGCGGTCGTCGGGGCGTGCCTGTTCGCCCCGGCGGTCATCGGGGACCCGGGGCACGGCACGCTGCGCCGCGTGCTTGCGTGGACCCCGCTGGTGTGGCTGGGCACGGTCTCCTACGGGATCTACCTCTGGCACGACGCCGTTTTGAACCGGCTGGCGGCCTGGGGGTGGGGCGACCACGTCGTCCTGCACTCTTACCTGTGGTGGCCGGCCGGAGCGCTGGCGGGCGCCGCGATCTGCGCGGCCGTCAGCTGGTACGCGCTGGAGCGGCCATTGCTGGACCGGGTGCACCGGCGCCCGGGGCGCACGGTGCCGCCCGCGCCGGTCGTGCCGACGCCCGCGCCAGCAGCACGGACGCCAGGGTGATCGCCGGCAGCGTGAGGGCGGGCATCTCCCAGTCCCAGTCGACCGCGCTGTGCACCGCCCAGACCGTGAGCGCGGCCGCCGGACCGGCCGCCAGCGCGGGATCACGCGCCTGGACGCGGCGGGCACAGAGCGCCACGCCGCCGAGGCTGGCGGCCAGCAACAGGGCCCCGACCAGTCCGAGCTCGGCGAGCGTCTCGAGCGGGAGGGAGTGCGCGTCGCGCACGCGGTCCTGGATCGTGCGCCGCTTGAGCCATTCCACCGCGTAACCCCCCGTCCCCACACCGGCCACCGGATGGTCGGCAAAGGTCTGCAGCGCGACCTTCCAGTACTCGTAGCGGTTGGACGACGCGGTCTGCAGGCGCTGGCTCGTCGCGCCGAACTGGGGCCCGTCGCCGCCGCGCCCGACGGCGACCGGCACAAGGACCAGCGCACACACGGTGGCGGTCGCGGCCACCCCGGCCCAGGAGGGCAGCGGCAGGCGCCCCAACCGCGTGGTGCCCGCGGCCTCTGCCCGCGCCGCCCACATGAGCAGGGCGGCGCCAGCGGCCATCGCCGCCAGCAGGACGACGAGGACGACCGCGCCCTGCCACTGCCTCACGCCGGCTGAGCCGTCGAGCGTCCGGACGGCCGGGGAGATCTCGCAGGCGATCGTCCCGGCGACCCCGGCCTCCAGACACACGGCGATGGCGCGCAGCTGCGTCCAGGTCGGCGCGAGCACGAGGAGCACGATGAGGCCCGCGGCGAGCGCGACGATCGCCCCGCGGGAGAAGCTCATCGCCACGCCGGCGGCGAGGGGCACCGCACCGGCGGCGGCCGCAGCCCGCAGGGCCGTCGGGCGGTCGCGGTCCCCGGCCAGTCGCGCACAGAGGACGAAACCGAGGGCGGCGAGCGCGCCCTCCGCGTTCCAGTACGTCAGCGGCTGGTCCAGGCGTCCGCCGGCGCTGGCCGACGGATGCTGCGTGACGATCCCCGGCGCGAGGCGTCCGGCCAGGCCGTAGACGGTGACGACGAGCGTGCCGGCGGCCACGGCGGGCTCGACGAGCCGCGCCGCGTCGCGTGCGCGCCACAGGCACGTCCCGGCGATGAGCACGATCGCGTAGAGCGCGGCGCGCTCGGCGTCCACGCGGGCTCGGGCGGGCAGCGGGGCCCACGTTGTGCTCAGCGCGACCCAACCGGCGAAGAGCACGAGCGACCCGACCGCCAGACGGGCCGCGGGGGAGGCCGGGTACAGGTCCCGGGCCGGAGCCGCCGCCGCGGTCCACGCGAGCGTCAGCGCGGCCACCGCGAGCGCGACGAGCAGCGCCTGCTCACCGAACCCACCGGAGAAGAACGCCAACACGACGGGGCCGCTCACCAGGAGCGCGCGCGGGGGCAGGTGGCGCATCGACGCGCCAGCGTACTCTGCCCAGTCGGCATGGTTGTCCCCGGGTCCTCCATCAGCGCCACCGCGGCGTCAGCGCTCCGTCGTCGCGCGCGCGCCGGCGGGCTGCTCGCGCCCCTGCTCGTCCTCGGCGCGTACGTGCTCGCGCTCCTGCAGCGCCCCGGCGAGACGATCGCCGACACGAAGCTCGCCCTCTACGTGGACCCGCACCGGTTGCTGCACGACGTGGTCAGCGTGTGGTCGCCGACGAGCGATCTGGGCCACGTGTGGGGCGGGCAGTACAACGGCTACCTGTTCCCGATGGCTCCGTGGTTCGCGCTCGGGGACAGCCTCGGCCTGCCGGTGTGGCTCGTGCACCGGCTGTGGCTGGGGACGCTGCTCGCGCTGGCCGCCCTCGGCGTCGTGGCGCTGCTCGGTGCGCTCGTGGACCGACGACGCGGCGTGCTGCACGCCGTGGCGGCGGTGCTCTACGTCGTCTGCCCGTACGTCGCGGTGATCATGGACCGCACGAGCATCTCGCTCCTGGCGTACGCCGCGCTGCCGTGGCTGCTGCTGGCGGTGCATCGTGGGCTGCGCGACCCCCGCGGCCTGCGCTGGCCGGCGATCTTCGCGCTCGTGCTGGCCTGCACCGGCGGTGGCGTCAACGCGGCCGTCACGGGTTGGGTGCTGACGGCGCCGGCGCTGCTGGTGGCCTTCGAGCTGCTGTGGGGCGGGGTGGACCGGCGCGCGCTGGCGCCGTGGCTCGTGCGGCTCGTCCCGCTCGTCCTCGTCGCGAACGCGTGGTGGATCGTGCCGCTGCTCGTGCACAGCCGGTACGGGCTGGACTTCCTGCCGTTCACCGAGCAACCGGGGACGATCTGGTCGACGTCGTCGATCCCCGAATCACTGCGCGGGATGGGGTTCTGGACGAGCTACATCGGCGT
>JAOPZJ010000273.1 GCA_025964155.1 Solirubrobacterales bacterium | reverse complement strand
GTGAGCGGCGTGACCTCGGACGGCTTGAGGATCACGGCGTTGCCGGCGGCCAGCGCCGGGATCGCGTCCCCGAAGGAGTTGGTCAGCGGGTAGTTCCACGGCCCGATGACGCCGACGAGCCCGAGCGGCTTGTAGCGCAGGATGAGCTTCTTGCCCTTGAGCATCACCTGGGCGGACTTGACGCTCTCGTCGGCGAGGTACTCGGGGGCGTTCTTGGCCCAGAAGCCGAAGGCGCCGATGCCATAGGACCAATCCGCCAGCTGGGCGTCCTCGTACGTCTTGCCGGTCTCGGACATGACCGTGCGGATGACGCGCTCGGCGTTGTCGGTGAGCCACTTCTGCATGCGCAGCAGGATGCGGCCACGACCCTCGAAGCCCATCGCGTCCCACCCCGGCTGGGCGGCGCGACCCTTCGCGGCCATCGCGGCGATCGCGGCGGCGTCCAGGTCCGGGACGTGGGCGATGACTTCGCCCGTCGCCGGGTTCTGGACGGGGATGTCGGTGCTCGACGCTCCCGGTCCGTTCGTGGTCTCCCGGACGGCCTGCTCTTCAACGCTCGTCATGAACCCTCTCCCAGGTCTTGGGACTGCTCGACAGTGCGTCAACTCTACCGTCCCGCCGGGAGCTCGGCAGACGGCTGGGTCCCGGCGGCGCGGCGGCGGGCGGCGGCGTCCCGGAAGGCACGTCGCCTCCCGGGAGCGCCACGCGGCCGGGGGCTACCCCTCGGAGAGCGCGATCGACTCGATGCCGGCGGGCTCCTGCGGCTTGTCCCGCGCGTCGGTCGGCAGCGCCTCCAGCGCGTCGACGGCATCCATCCCGTCCTTCACCTGGCCGAAGACGGTGTGCTTGCCGTCCAGCCACGGCGCGGCGTCCGTGGTGACGATGAAGAACTGCGAGCCGTTCGTGTTCGGCCCCGCGTTGGCCATCGCCAGGGCACCGCGGACGACCTTGTGGTCGTTGAACTCGTCCTTGAACTGGTAGCCAGGACCACCGGTGCCCGTGCCCTCCGGGCAGCCGCCCTGGATCATGAAGTCCTTGATGATGCGGTGGAAGATCAGCCCGTCGTAGAAGCCGTCGCCGGCGAGCTTCTTGAAGTTCGCCACGGTCTCGGGCGCGTCGGCGTCGAAGAGCTCGAAGGTGATCGGTCCAGCGGAGGTGTTCATCACGGCCTGGGACATGAGCGGGGCCTTTCGTGTTGTGTCGGTACGTCGTCGAGGCTAGTGCACCGGCCCTGTGGGCCGTCCGCGGCGTAAAGCGCCTCGCACCACGCCCAGCCCGCTCGCGTCAGCGCCACGGGCGCGACGCTCCGCCGCAACCGCCCGCGCCCTCAGCCCAGGAGGTCCAGCTCGGCGACCCGCGCGGTCGGCGAGGCCTTGGGCGGCGTCGTGAACCAGACCAGGACGTACCGGAACTTGCCACCGCCCTGCAGGAGGCGGATCTTCTCGAGGTTGTCGCCCTTGACATTGCCGGAGGCCGCCGTCTCGTCGATGCTCGACCGCGAGGCGACGTGCTCCCAGCGCGTGTCCAGGATGTCGGGCGGCAGCGCGCTGCCCGCGGCGCCGTAGACCTCGACTCGCCCGCCCGGGGTCGTCGTTGTGAGGTTGAGCTGCTTGACGGTCTTGGGGGACTCGAGGTCGACGAGCAGGCCGACCTGCATCGGGAATCCGTCGTCAGGTGTGGTGACCGACCAGGCCGTGGTCTTGTTGCCGTCGTACGCGTCGGCCGGATCGGTGGACCGCGTGATCCGCACGGATGGGTCGTACTTGGCCATGGCGTCGGCGCCCAGCTGGATCTTCGTGAGCGTCACCGCGGGCGTCGTGGGCGTGCTCTGGTCGGTCGTCGTCGTCGCCGGCGTCGTCGTCGTCGGGGTGGTCGTCGTCGTCGCCGGCGTCGTCGTCGTCGGGGTGGTCGCCGTGGTCGTCGGCGTCACCGGAACCACGGGCGTGACGGGGGCGACCGGCGTGGCCGGCACGACCGGGGTCGTCGACGGCGTGCTCGTCGTCGGGGCGGTGGTCGCGGGCGTCGCCGGTGCGGGAGCCGGCGCGGCCGGCACCTGGGCGACCTGATCCGGGATCGGCGCGACGTTCGCGGGCGCCGGCTGACCGGCCTTGGAGCTCGAGTCACCCGACAGCGCGGCGTAGCTTGCGGCCACGGCGCCGGTGATGAGCACGAGCGTCAGCGCGGCGACCGAGTTGACGGTGCGCCACCCGGGACGGCTCCCCAGACGCCCGGGCGCCGCGGTGCCGCATGACAGGCACCAGTCCTGACCGTCCTGCATCGGCGCCGAGCAGGCACGGCAGGCACGCGGCGGGGCGACGGCCTCGCCTGCGTTCCCCTGCGTGGGTCCTGCGTTCTGGTCTGCGGACTGCTGCACGTCGCCTCCAGGGTCGCACATCCGGGTCGGAACCTGTTCCAGACGAGCCGTGACGATCGACCGCGGTGACTGGAACAGGTTTCGCCTGCTCTCAATGACGCATGCGCGCCTCGAAGGTTCCGGTCGGGCGGACGAACCCGGCGAAGGGCGATCAGGCGCCGGCGACCGCCAGGTGCAGCTTGACGCCGTTCGCCTCGGCGCCGTCGACCTCTTGCACGATCCGCGCGGCCTCGGCGGCCGGGACGCTGAGCAGGGTGAACTGCGAGAGGACGCGGACGTCGCGGACGGCCTCGCCGTCGAGGCCCGACGCCTGCGTGACCGCCTTGACCACGTCGGCGACCTCGATGCCCTGGGCGCTGCCCGCCCGTGCGATCAGCCGCCGGTAGGGCTCGTCGGCACTGCGGGTGAGCTGCGGCTTGGTATGCCGCTTGGGCTCCTCAGTGATGACGGCGGGCTTCGTGTGCGCGCCAGGCTCCCAGGGCGTGAGCTTTGTGGAGATGTGGTCCTCGATCGCCTCGAGCTCCCGCTGCTGCTTGGGTTCCACGAACGTCACCGCACGGCCGGAGCGCCCGACGCGACCGGTGCGCCCGATGCGGTGCACGTACACGTCAGGGGAGATCGGGACGTCGAAGTTCACCACGTGCGTGACGGTGGAGATGTCCAGGCCGCGGGCGGCGACGTCGGTCGCCACGAGGATCGGGACGCGTCCGCCCTTGAAGCTCAGCATCACGCCGTCGCGCGTGCCTTGGGAGAGGTCGCCGTGCAGGACCTTGACGTTCAGGCCCTTGTCGCGCAGCGCGCGCCCCAGCTGGTCGCAACGGATCTTCGTGCGGACGAACACGATCGCCTGGTCGGGCCGCTCGGCCTTGAGGACCTCGACGAGCTTGTCCGGCTTGTCGGAGGTCCTGACCTCCAGCTGGAACTGCTCGACGGTGTCGACGGTCAGCCTCGCGGACTTGACCTTCACGAGCACCGGGTCGTAGAGGTAGTTGTCGGCGAGCTTGGCGATCGGCGGCGGCATCGTCGCGCTGAAGAGCGCGGTCTGGCGCGAGTTCGGGGTGAGCGACAGGATGTGCTCGACATCCTCGAGGAACCCGAGGTCAAGCATCTCGTCGGCCTCGTCGAGGACGACGAAGCGGCAGTCGTGCAAGACGAGCGAGTGGCGCGAGATGAGGTCCTTCACGCGGCCGACCGTGCCGACGACGATGTGCCCACCGGCCTTCAGCTGCGCCTGCTGCGTGCGGATCGGCGCGCCGCCGAACACCGCGACCACGTCGACGCCCTTGCTCTTGCCGTAGGCGCGCAGCGCCTGTGTGACCTGGATGCACAGCTCCCGGGTCGGCGTGAGGACGAGGCCCTGGACGTCGTCGTCG
>JAOPZJ010000253.1 GCA_025964155.1 Solirubrobacterales bacterium | reverse complement strand
ATAGCAGGTTAGCTACGTCTGGATCGGATAACCGCTGAAAGCATCTAAGCGGGAAGCCGGCCTCGAGATGAGTTCTCCCATTCCCATTGAGGAAGTAAGGCCCCTGGTAGACCACCAGGATGATAGGCCGGATCTAGAAGGACAGTAATGTCCGTAGGAGACCGGTACTAATGGGTCGAGGGCTTGACGGATTTTTGATTACCTTGTGGTGAACTGTGCAGTTTTGAAGGGCCGCCGAGAGCGGTCACTCGTCCACGCGTTGCGTGGAGGCGTGACCGATCTTTCTTGAGTTTCCGGTGGCTTTGGCGAGAGGGAAACACCCCTTCCCATTCCGAACAGGGCAGTTAAGCCTCTCAGCGCTGATGGTACTTGGCTCGCAAGGGCCCGGGAGAGTAAGACGCCGCCGGTTTTAATAGTGGAAAGGGCCACCCTTCGGGTGGCCCTTTCTCGTTCCGCGAGCCACCTCCGGGTGGCTCGCGGTCGTTCCGGGCTGTGGGCGCTCGCGTTCTTCGTGGAGCGACCGGTCGCCGTCGTGGCCGCGTTGGGTCGCCGTTGAGGCCGAGCGTCGGATGTGCCCGTGTCAGCCGGGTCGATCCGTCATTCGGTGCCCGGTGGAGGCCGAGCGTCCCGTCACTCGGTTCGCCGGCGGCGGGCCCGCGTGGTGGGCCTTCCCCCGATTTGGCGCGCTGGCCGCACTGGCACCCCGCGTGAAGGACCGTCCCACACAGGGTGCCACTGCGGCCACCGCACGAGCTCGTCGACCGACGCCCTCCCAGGTCGTCGGGCTACGAGCTCGTGCGGGACAGCATCCGCGGGCGAGCCGAGGCGGCGTCACGCCGCGGCGCCGGCGAACCCACGCAGACGCTGTGGGCGCGGGGCGGCGTTCCGTGGCCGCGCCGGCGGCCGGCCCGACGCAGCGGTTGGCGGTGGTGATGCGGATCCGACGGTGCGCCGGCGCCGGCGGGGGAGTCGTGCGGGCCTCCCGGCAGCGCATAGCTGTCGAGGGTCGCGAAGGCGACGACAAGCCCGGCGGCGCGGTGCATTGCGGTACGCCACTTCCGCGGCGTCCGGCTCAGATCATCCGTAGAGGAGAACATGTGTTCGTAACCGTAGGCGGGTGCGCGGACGGAACGCGTGTTCGTACGCGGTGGACCGGGGGTTTGGCTCTACAGAGCCGAGAACCAGCACCCCTGCTGCAATGGATGTTGCGCGAGGGCCCGCATCATGCGGCAGGTAGCCTGCTGCGCATGGTGCATCTGCGGATCGTTGTGCCCTCGGCGAGTGCCCACGCGGTCCTCGCGCTGCTGGAGGCCTGTGCGAGCGTGATCAACGTCGTGCACCTGCCCGGCGCCGCGCGCAAGCCTCCGGGCGACGTCGTCCTGTGCGACGTTGCCCGGGAGGACGCGAGCGTCGTGCTCGCGGACCTGCGCGATCTGGGCCTCCAAGAGCACGGCACGATCGCGGTCGAGAACGTCGACACGTCGTTGTCCACGGCCGCGGAGGCGGCAGAGTCCTACGCCTCCGGCTCGCCGTCGGACGCGGTCGTGTGGGAAGAGGTGACCGCGAACACGTCGGAGTCCGCGACGATCTCCGGTGGCTACATCGTGTTCATGGTGCTCGCCTCGCTCATCGCGGCGGTGGGCATCCTCCTGGACAGCCCGATCCTCGTGGTCGGCGCGATGGTCGTCGGCCCCGAGTTCGGCCCGGTGGCAGGCGTGTGCGTGGCGCTCGTACAGCGGCGACCGCGACTGGCAGCCCAGTCGCTGCTCGCCCTCGTGGTCGGCTTCCCTCTCGGCATCGGGTTGACCGTGCTCACGGTGCTCGCGTTCAAGGCCACGGGGGTGATCCCGGGCCACTTCGATACGGCCGCCCACGGCCTGTCGGACGCGATCGCCAAGCCGGACTTCCTCGCCTTCTTCGTGGCGTTCTGCGCCGGGATCGCCGGAATGATCTCGCTCAGCACCGCCAAGTCGGGTGCCCTGATCGGCGTCCTCATCTCGGTGACGACGATCCCCGCGGCGGCAAACGCCGGGGTCGCGGCCGCGTACGGGGACTGGGCGACGTTCGGCGGCTCGCTGGGGCAGCTCGGCGTCAACATCTCGTCGCTGCTCGTTGCAGGCACGCTCACCCTGACGATCCAGCGTGCGCAGTACGCACGCCGGCGGCGCGCCCACCGGGCACGAATCGCGGGCGCGGCGTGAGCGCTGTCAGACGGTCGTGCCGAGCGAGGACCAGACGTCGATCTTCGTCCGGATCCGTGAGATGACCTCGGTCGTGAACTCGGTCGTCCCCGCGTTCCCGCCCAGATCCGGCGTCTTGACGCCGGCGGCCGTGGCCTCCAGTACCGACTCGTAGATCGCGCGGGACGCCCGCTCGGTGCCCTCGTACGCGGCGTCGGCGGCGTAGTGGAGCACGGCGGCACAGCTCAGGATCATCGCCATCGGGTTGGCCACGTCCTTGCCCATGAGCGTCGGCGCGGTCCCGTGCGGGGCCTCGGCCATCGCGGCGGTGGTGCGGTATTCCTCGTCGAAGGCCAGGAGGACCGACTCGGCGCCGGCGATCGAGCCGAACATCGGCATCACGAGGTCCGAGAGGCAGTCACCGTCGCGGTTGAGCGCCGGGATGACCAGCGGCGTCTCGGTGGCACCCGAGATGAGACCCGCATACGTCGCGTCGATGAGCATCGGGCGGTACTCGACGTCGGAGTAGAGCGCCGCAGCGGCGTCCATCTCCTCCTTCAGCATCCCCTCGTACACGGGCGAGACGGTCCACTTGGGCCCGCCGTAGACCTTGCCGCCCATCTGGCGCGCCTGGCGGAAGGCGTACTCGGAGACCGCGCGGCACACCGACCGCGAGATCTTCTCGGTGCGGTAGGCGATCTCGTCGGGGCCTCCGGGCGTCCCCTCGCGGGACTCCGCGGCGCCGTAGGCGTCGTCGACCGCCATGCGGACGACGGAGATGGGGTGGTAGGTGCCGCCCAGCGGCGTGACGCCGGGGATCCGGCGCCCGGTCCGCACGATGACCTTGCCGCCGATCGCCTCGCGCAGGATGCGGTTGGGGGAGCCCACGTCGTCCTTGCCCTCGGGCGTGACGGTGGCGGCCTTGATCCCAAAGCCACACTCGCGGATGGCCTGGGCGGCCTCGGTCACCACGGCGTTGGACGTCGCACGTCGGTTGGCGAGCGACAGGTCGTAGCGCACGAGCGTCGGCTGCAGGCCGATGACGTCGGGTGAGAGGACGCGGACGGCCTGCTCCAGGAGCTCCTGGCCGGTCTCGTCGCCCTCGAGAATTGCGATCTTCAGTGGTTCGGGCATCGCTGCCGACCTTAGTGACTACCCCGCCGCATCGACCCCGGGCCACGGACGTCCGGCTACGCGGCGCGGCCTTCGGAGCCGTGGAGGGCGAGCTCGTCCGCGCGGATCTCGAGCGCAGCGATGACGAAGGCGATGTGCTCGTCGAGGTCGACCCCGAGCTCCTCGGCGCCGCGCCGGACATCGTCCCGGTTGACGGCCGCGGCGAACGCCGGCGTCTTGAGCTTCTTCTTCACCGACTTGGGCGTCATGCCGTGGATGCCCTGAGGGCGCACGTAGGCGCACGCGAGGATGAATCCCGACAGCTCGTCGACGGCGTAGAGCGCCTTCTCCATCTCGCTGTCGCGCGGGACTCCGAGGTAATCCGCATGCGAGGCGATGCCGCGGATGAGCTCGGGCGGGTACCCCAGCTTTTCGAGCTCGGCCATCGCGATGCGGGGATGGCCCGTCTCCAGGTCCGGGAAGCGCTCGTAGTCCATGTCGTGCAGCAGCCCGGTGATACCCCAGAGCTCCTCGTCGGCGCCGCGGGATGCGGCCATGGCCCGCATCGACGCCTCGACGGCGAGGCAGTGCCGGCGCAGGGAGTCCGACTGCACCCACTCGCTCAGCAGGGACCAGGCGGAGGCGCGCGAAAGGGTCTGGGACATGGCTGGTACCCTAGCCCCCCGCCGCATCGATGTTCCTCCAACGGAGCACCCGCTGCGGCCTTCCTCGCTCATGGAGAAGTTCGTCATCGACGGCGGCGTCCCGCTGTCCGGCACGGTAACCCCGGCCGGCAACAAGAACGCCGCCCTACCCATCCTCGCCGCCTCGGTGCTCACCGC
>JAOPZJ010000249.1 GCA_025964155.1 Solirubrobacterales bacterium | reverse complement strand
CACGTCGGCGAACACCGTCGGCGGCACGAAGTACCCATTGGCGAGGTCGCCGTCGGTCAGGCGGGCGCCGCCGGCGGTGGCGCGGGCGCCCCGGCGGGCAGCGGGTCACGCGAGACGTGCAGGCGGTCACCGCCGATCGTCAGCACCATCTCCCGCCAGTCACTGCGATCGAACGCGTCAAGCAACGCCTTGACCGTCTCTTGATTCATCTCCATACGGGCAGTCTCCAGCTTGGGCAGGCGCCGACGGCGCCCGCGATCATGTTTGCGTGAAAGTCGATTTCCAGCGTACGCTCGCCCTGCCCGCGGGCGCCAGCGAGCTCATCCTCGTCCGCCACGGGTCGGTCGACCCGCCCTCGCACGCCGCTGACCTGATCGCCGGGCGCAGCGATCCGCCGCTGAACGCGCGCGGCAAGGCACAGGCCTCTGCGGTCTGCCGGCGCCTCGCCGCGCTGCCCGGCGCCCCGATCTTCGCCTCGCCGTTGCGCCGCACGACGCAGACCGTCGCAGGCGCCGGCCGTGACGCCACGGTGCTCGACGCGCTCACCGAGGTCTACCTCGGCGAGTGGGAGGGCTACGGCATCGCCACCCGCGGGGCCGCGGCCGACCCGGAGTTCGTTGCGATGATGCAGGCACAGCGGTGGGACCTGATCCCCGGGGCGGAGGCCGCCGATGTCTTCGCCGCCCGGGTGGACGGCGTGCTGAACGAGCTCGCCGGCGCGGCACGGGACGGGGTCGTTGTCGCGGTCACCCACGCCGGCGTGATCGGCGAGATGTGCCGGCAGGTCACCGGCAGCGAGCCGTTCGCGTTTCTGTCCTGCGCCAACGGGTCCGTGACCCGGATCGCCCGGATGCCCGAGGGCCGCTGGACGCTGTTGTCGTTCAACGAGACCTGGCACCTTGATGACGAACGTACCCGGGTCACCGAGGTGGAGCACGACGACGAAGGCGCGTGTCTGTGATTGGTCCAAGCCGGTGCCGCGACCCCCACGCGGCCTGTGGTCGTCCTACAGCAGCCCGAGGCGCAGCGCCCGGACCGCGGCGTCCGCGCGGTTGCGCGCGCCGAGCTTGGCGAGGATGTGCTCGACATGGGTTGCGACGGTCCGGCGGGCGACGACGAGCGTCTGCGCGATCTCGGCGTTCGACTGCCCGGCGGCGATGAGACGCACGATCTGCAGCTCACGGCCGGACAGCGCCACGGCGAGCCGCGTCGCCGTCGTTCCGGCCAGCGCGGCGAAGGTCGCGCGCAGGGCCGCCAGCGACGTGCGCGCGGCCTCCGGCAGTTGGGGCTCGCCCACGCTGAGGTGCGCGGCCCCGACAAGCTCGCCCTGCTTGTCCAGCAGGGCGACGGACGTGCCCTCCCGGTAGCCCTCGGCCCCGAAGACGTCCCGCGCGCTGTGGGACTGCGCGTAGCCGGGCACGTCGTGCCAGCTGAGGACGGCGTGCGGGTCGCGCCGCACCCGCCGCCATCCGGGGTCCTCGGCCACGAAGCCGTCCAGCAGGTAGGCCAGCACGGGCGGGGCGTAGCCGCGGTTGGCGAGTGCCCGGTGGCGGCCGGTCCGGGCGTCGACGAAGCTCACCGCGGCCGCCGCGTGCGGCACGACGACCGCCAGGCGGCGCAGGAGCACCGCGGCGCGCTGCGCCGGGGCCGCGCCGGGATCGCAGATCGCGACGAGGTCGGCGATCGACGGTTCGCACGGCGGTTGCGGCACATCCGGCTGCAGGACGAGCGCCATCGTGGCGACCGTACCACCGGCCTGCCGCCCCGCCGGCAAGCATCACAGGGCGGGCCTGTGATCCGCCCAAGGCCGCGCGGCCTCGAAGTTCGCGGCGGCGCGCAACACCGTCGCGTCCCCGTGCAGGCGTGCGGCGATCTGCAGTCCCACGGGGCGGCCGTCGGCGGTGAAGCCGGCGGGCACGGTGACCGCCGGGACCCCGAGCATGTTGAACGGATAGGTCAGCAGCCAGCCGAGCAGCTCGCGGCGCAACGACTCGCCGTCCAGCCATTCGGGGGCGAAGCGGTCGTGCGGGAAGGCGGCCGACGCCAGGGTCGGGGAGACGAGCAGGTCGTAGTCGGTCATGAACGCCGCGTACTGGTCCCACATCCGCCCGCGGAACGCGTCGGCGCGGCCGATGTCCACCGCGGTCAGCGTCTCCCCCTCACGCATGAGCGCGATGAGGCGGTCATCGACCTGACCGTCCATGGCGTCCCAGTCCAGGAGGTCGTACTCGGAGGCGAAGCCGGGCACCCAGACCCCGTGCCACATCGCCTCCTCCGGGTGCTCCCACGGCGGGGTCGCGGCGGTGACGTGCGCCCCAAGCTCCTCGAAGGCGGCGACGGCGCGCTCGCAGACGGCGGCGACCTCGGGGTCGACGTGGCCGAGGCCGAGGTCCGGCGACCAGGCGACACGCCAGCCCCGCACGTCGCCGTCCAGCTGATGGCGGAAGGGCTGCGCCGGGTCCGGCAGCGTCATCGGGTCGGCCATCGACGCCCCCGAGAGGACGTCGAGCATGAGCGCGTTGTCGGCGACGGTGCGCGTGATCGGGCCGTGGTAGGCCCAGTTGTAGAAGCGGCCCTCCAGCACGGTCTGCGGGATGCGGCCCAGCGACGGCTTCAGGCCCACCACGCCGCACATCGCCGAGGGGATGCGGACCGAGCCCGCGCCGTCAGAGCCCTCACCCAGCGGACCGATCCCGGCGGCGACGGCGGCGGCGGCACCGCCGCTGGACCCGCCGGCCGTGTGCCCGTGCTTCCACGGGTTGTGGGTGGGGCCGAAGAGGTGGTTGTCGGTCCCGCCGTAGTAGCCGCTCTCAGGCGTGTTCGTCTTGCCCAGGAAGAGGCCGCCCGCGGCACGCAGGCGGGTCACGACCGTCGCGTCGGCCCCGGCGATGTTGTCCTTCAGCGGCGTCATGCCGAAGGTGAGCGGCAGGCCGGCGACGGCGGTCAGGTCCTTGATCGTGTAGGGGACGCCGTGGATGGGGCCGAGCGGCTCGCTGCCGCGCTGGGCGCGCTCCAACGCCACGGCATCGGCGCGCACCTGGTCGGGGTCGAAGTGGACCAGCGCGTTGACCTGCGGGTTGACCCGCTGCACCCGCTGGATGTACGCCTCGGCGATCTCCACCGGGGACAGGCGGTTCTCGCGGACCTCGCGAGCCAGGTCGACGGCCGGCATGAAGCACAGCTCGTCCCCTGGCGACGGGTCACGGACGAACCCGGGTCCTGCGGTGACGGGCGTGCTCTGAACGGTCATCCTCCGACGGTAGTCCGGGGGTCCCGCCGTCGCCATCGGTCGGATGACCGATTCCCCCGAGCTGAGCACGGGTGTCAGTCCATCCGCTGCCCGCCGTCGACGTTCAGGGTCTGGCCGGTGATCCACGACGACTGTCTGCCGGTGAGGAACAGGACCGCCTCGGCGATGTCGTGCGGCCGGCCCTGGCGGCGCATCGGCAGGCCCGCGATGCGCGTGGCCTTTGCGGTACCCGGCGCGGCGCCGGCGGCGGCGTCACGCCGGGCGAAGGTGCCGTCCATCATCTCGGTGTCGGTGGACCCCGGGCAGATGCAGTTGACCCGGACCTGCGGCGCGAACTCCAGCGCGAGCTGCTGCGTGAGGCCGATGACCGCGAACTTCGTTGCACAGTAGGCGCCCATGCGCGGCTGCCCGGCCCGGCCGGCCACCGATCCGATGTTCACGATCGCCCCGTCGCCGACGCTCAGCATGCCGCCGAGGAACGCCTTCGTCACGAGGTAGACGGCGTGGAGGTTGGCGTTGACCGTGCGGTACCAGTCCTCGTCGGGCAGCTCGAGCAGGTCGTGCTGGCCGGCGGGGCCCGCGACCCCCGCGTTGTTGACGAGCAGGTCCACGACACCCAGGCGCTCGCGGACCTGCGCCGACATCGCGCGGACGGCTTCCGTGTCGGACAGCTCGGCCTCGACGGCCAGCACGCGCCCGCCGAGGGCGCCGACCGCGACGGCGACCTCGCGCAGCTGCGCCGGGTCCTTGCCGCTGC
>JAOPZJ010000237.1 GCA_025964155.1 Solirubrobacterales bacterium | reverse complement strand
CGAGCAGCTCAAGCAGGCCTTTGCCGAGTTCCCGTCGACGCTGAAGCAGGCGCGGGGCAGCGTCACCAAGCTGTCGGGCTTCTCCGGACGGGCGGTGCCGGTCGTCCGCGACATGAAGTTCGCCCTGACGGACCTGACACCGGTGCTGCGCGACCTCGGGCCGACCGCGACGGCGGCGAACCGCCTGTTCGACGAGCTGCCGAAGTTCACCAAGCAGGCCGACCCGCTGCTGACGAAGCTGCGGTCCTTCTCGAAGGTCGCGGGGCCGGCGCTTCCGGCGCTCGACGCCCTGCTCCGGCAGGCGAACCCGGCGCTGGAGTTCCTGAAGCCATACAACCGGGACCTCACGCACTTCTTGGCCGTGTTCGGCGGCAACGAGTTCTACGACAAGTACGGCGGCATCGGGCGCTGCTCGTGTCCGGTCGGCGACCGCAGCTTCGCGAACTGGACCCCGGCGCTGAAGCAGGCGGCGGACGTGCTCCTGCAGCAGGGCATCATCTCCCAGCTCCAGAAGACCCACAACAACCACTTCCGCGCTCCGGGATCGGCCAAGCACGCCGACAACTCGTTCGACGGGAACTATCCGGTCATCGGTCCGGCGAAGTAGCGTCCGCCGATGCGGCGGCTCGCTGACATCTGCACGCAGCTGGCGTACGGCGCGGTCTGTAGCCCGCGCCGTACGCTGCTGTTCGGACTCGTGGCCGTCGTCGTGGCTGTGCTCGCCGCGCTGCAGCTGAAGCCCGCCTCGCCCCAGAGCCTGCTCGCGCGGTCCGGCTCCGACGTCGGGGCGGCGACGATCGCCCAAGAGCGCGCGTTCGGGGGCGAGCCCGTCGTGGTCGTCCTCGAGGGCGACGTCCTGGACGCGACCCTGAAGCCGGACAACCTCGCGAAGCTGCTGACGCTCGAACGCCGCCTGGGCAAGCTCTCCGGCGTCCGCACGGTGATCGGTCCGGCGACGTTCGTCGACCGGTCGGTCCAGCAGATGTTCGGCGTCGTGCAGCAGGAGCTCGGCCCCGCGGCGGAGCGCGCCGACAAGGCGGCCCGCGCCGCGGCCGGTCGGGCACAGAAGAGTGGGAAGTTCACGGCGACAGAGGTGCAGGCGATCAGCGACGAGGCACGGTTGCGCGCGCTCGGCCCGCTCCGGGAGCAGTACCAAGAGCTCTTCGTCCGCTTCGGGACGATCGGCCTGCCCTCGGTGACGAACCGGACGTTCGTGGCCGAGCTCGTGCTCGGCGCAAGCCCGGTGCCCAAGAAGCGCTTCGCCTGGCTCTTCCCGGACCGGACGCATTCGCTCATCGTCCTGCGCACGACGGCCGGGCTGCCGGACGCCGCCGTCACCCGGATCGGACACCAGGCGCGCACGCTGGTCGGCCGGACCCGCCTGCCGGGCGTCAGGACGTCGGTGGCCGGCGCGCCGCTCGTCGTCGCGCAGGCCACGGCCACGGTCGCGGACGAGCTCCGGCGGCTCGTGCCGGTGGTCCTCGTCGCGATGGCGATCGCCCTGCTGCTCGGCTTGGGGCGGCGCAACCGCGCACTGCACCTGCTGCTGCCGGCCGGCGCGGCGGTGGCGCTGACCGCGGGACTGAGCTGGCCGCTCGGGCTCGGGTTCACCGCGGCGACCCTGGCCGCGCTGCCCGTCGTCCTCGGGCTGGCGATCGACTACGTCGTCCAGCTGCAGGCGCGGTACTGGACCGAGCGCGAAGGCGGGTCGCCGCCCACGGAGGCCGCGCGCGCCGCGGTGCGGCGTGTCGGTCCCACGTTGCTGCTGGCCGGGTGCGCGATGGCGGCGGGCTTCCTCGCGCTGCTGTTGAGTCCCGTGCCGCTCGTCGGCCGCCTGGGCGTCACGCTGGCCGTCGGAGTCGGCTGCAGCCTCGTGTGCCTCTTCGCGTTGGCGGCTCCGCTGATGGTCGCCTTCGACCGGCCGGGGCGGCCTGTCCCGCACCTGCGGCTGCCGCGCCCGGCGCTGTCGGCCAGGGCGCGCTTCGCCCTCCTGGCGGGGGTCATCGGCATCACCATGGCCGGGCTGGTCCTCAGCAGCGGCACCCCCGTGCAGTCGGATGTCCGGCGCCTGGCAGACCGCAACATGCCCGAGCTCCAGCGTCTGGAGGGTCTCCAGCGCGAGCTGGGGACGGGCGGGCAGATCCGCGTCGCGGTCACCGGCGAGGATGTCGCGAGCCCTGTCGCCCTGAAGTGGATGGCCGACGTCGAGAAGCGCATCCTCGCGCTCGACAAGGGCCTGGCGCCCGGTCCGAACCTGGCGACGATCATCGGGACCGGTGGGTCCGGCGTGCCGGAGGCGGCCGCGATCCCGCGGATCCTGCGGCTGATCCCGCCGGAGTTCGTGCGAGGCATCCTGACCACGGATCGCCGGCGGGCCGAGCTGAGCTTCGGCATCCCGCTCGGGTCGGCGGGGGAGCAGGCGCGGCTCATCGGCCGCATGCAGGAAGTCCTCGATGGCGCTCCCGCGGGCCTGACGGCGCAGGTCGCGGGGCTGCAGGCGCTCTCGGCCTCGAGCGTCGACGGGTTGCAGCGCGAGCGACCGTGGCTGTTGCTGCTCTGCGCGCTCATCATCTTCGTCCTGCTGCTGGCGGCCCGACGGGACGTGCGCCGGGCGGCGATCCCGCTGGTCCCGGCGCTCTTCGCCGCCGGTGCCACGGCGGTGCTCGTCGAGGTGTCCGGCGTGGAGCTGTCGCCGCTGAGCGCCGGCCTGGACCCCCTGGTCCTCGCCGTCGGCGTGGAGTTCGGGCTGCTCCTGGAGGCCCGGTACCGCGAGGAGCGCGTGAACGGGCTGTCGCCCGACGCGGCCGCCCGTCGAGCGGTGGAGCTGCTCACCACCCCGCTGATCGTCGCTGCGGGCACGGTCGCGTTGGGCTTCCTGGTCCTCGTGCTGAGCCGCCTGCCCGTCCTTCAGCAGTTCGGGCTGGTTGCGGCGCTCGAACTCGCGCTGTCGGTTCTCGCCTCGCTCGCGCTGGTTCCGGCGCTCGCGGTCGCGTCCGAGCGCACGGCTCACGCCGGTCAGGCGAGCCCGCCAGGCCCCGCCCCGGTCGTCACGCACGACCCTGTCCGGGAGCCTGTCGCCTGATGCCCGACCTCACCGAGCGCGACGTCACCGAGGAGCGGCGCGCCGGCCGGCGCGCCGGACTGATCGCGTTCGCCTCCGTCACGGCGTCGGTCTGCGCGCTTGGCGTCGCCAACTCGGCGTCGGACTCGCCGCTCACCCAGCCTGGCTCCGCGATGGTCGACCGGCTGGACGCCGACCGGCAGAAGCAGCTCGTCGACTTCGCGGCCAGCACGGACCTGCAGGCCATCGCGGCCGGCCTGCGCAGCGTCGGCCTGCTGCTCTGCATCCCGGTCGGTCTCTACCTCATCGCGCTCGTGCGCCGCCGTGGCGCCGACGTGTCTATCTGGGTCAGGCGCTCGCTCGTCGCGGGCCCGCTGTTCGTCGTCGCGGCGACGATCGTCGGGTTTCTGGCTTTCAAGGACATCGCCGACGCCTACGTCGCGTCGGGCCCGCAGAGCGCCGGGCGCGCGGCCGACCTCATCGAGTCCGACGGCACGCTGAAGGCGGCCGGCAGCTTTGACCTGGGCTCCCGGATCGTGTTCGGGGTCTGGGTCGGGATGCTCTCGCTGTACGCCATGCGCGTCGGGCTGCTGACGAGCTTCCTCGGCTACTGGGGCGTCGCAGCCGCCGGCGCGCTCGTCATCCTGCCGATCGGGGACGCGATGTTCCTGTCGTGGCTTGTGAGCCTGGGCCTGCTGGCTGTCGGGTACTGGCCCGGCGGGCGCCCCGAGGCGTGGGAGCGGATGGCCGCCGTCGACGGTCCCGCCTTCTGAGCATCTGCTGTAAACGGGGGCCTGCGGCTCGCGCTGAACTCCGCGGAACGACGACGGGCGCTCGGGGAAGCGAGCGCCCGTCGTCGTTGTCCGATCCGCCAGCTCTGCTGCTGACGACGAGAGGGAGAGGTCGTCAGCTCGCCGGACTGCGGACCGCCCCGCCCGTCATGGGCTGGGAGGCCTTGAACATCTCGAAGTCGAACGATGAGAGCAGCGGCACGACGCGCAGGAACTTGCGCACCGGGCCGCTGTAACTCACGTCTCCGCGGACGATCGAGATCGGGAGCTGTCCCTTACCGACGAACAGGTCCATCCAGACCTGGCCCGTCGCGAACAGCTCGACCTCCGCCTGACCGATGGCGCCGACCTCCGCGCCGATCGGCGTGCGGTCAAGCCACACCGTGCACGCGTTCACTCCCTCGAGATCCGTGAAGTGAATGTGCACCACGGTGTCCGCGAAGCTCATCCGCTCGCTCAGCTCCTCGTCCTGTGCCGCGCGCTTGAAGAACGCGGCGGTCAATGCGGGAAGGCTGCCGATGGTGGTTGTCATGATCGTTCCGTTCTCCTCGTGACGGTGTCCGGGACGGCGGTGGGCTTAGACCGCGACCGGAGCTTCTGCCTGCGTCCCCTCGCCCGCGGACGCGGCCGGCTCTTCCGCCGGCGGGTCCATCAGGCCGAGCTCGAGCTTGCCGAGCATGTCGTACTCCTGATCGGTCGTCAGCGGGTGAAACGGGCCGCTCTTGGAGTCGCGGAACAGACGCTCGAGCGTGTGACCACGGCGGAACGTCGAGCCGCCGATGAGGCGCATGCCCTGATCGCAGACCTCGATGGCGTTCTCGGTCGTGACGATCTTCGACACGTCGACCCACGAGACGCGCTCGTAGGTGGCCATGTCCTTGTCCTTGCCGTCAAACAGCTGCTGGCAGGTGGCGTCGACCACGCGCTCGGACGTCTCGGTCAGGAGCTTCATGCGACCGAGGCCGCTCTGGATGTAGCCGATGCCCTTCAGGGCGACGTCGCCGCCCTCCATCGTCGCGCCGAGGGTCTTCTTGCGCAGGCTCGCCTTCGCCACCTCGTAGGCCTTCTCGGTCAGGCCCAGGTAGCAGCCGGAGAACGTCAGCGCGGCCCACTCGAACTCGTCGAAGAGCCCGCCTCGGAAGTTGCCCGCCATCGCGTCCGCCGGACCGCGCGCATCGTCGAACAGGACCGTGTGCGTGCCGGTGGCGCGCATGCCCATCGTGTCCCAGGTCTCCTTGATGGAGATGCCCGGCGTGTTCATGTCGTAGATGAACACGGACTCGGCCATCGCGTGCGCCAGGTGGTCGGCCGGCAGGATGCCCGCCTCGTCGACGACCGTGGCGTTGAAGGCGATGATGTCAGCGGCCATGCACAGCGTGGCCCACGTCTTGCCGCCGTTGATCGCCCAGCCGCCGTCCGCGGCCGGGGTGGCCGTGGTGTCGGCCAGGCCCAGGAGACCGGCGCGCTCCTCGGAGAACGGCCCGCAGACGAGCTTGTTCTCCTCGACGATCTGCGGGAACCACTTCGCCTTGGCGTCGTCGTCGATGAGGCCGCGGAAGATCCCGACCATCGTCTGGTGCATGTTGAAGGCCAGTGCCGAGGCCGGGTCGCCCTTGGCGAGCTCACGCGAGATCTGCGTCAGCGTCCAGATGTCGGCGCCACCGCCGCCGTACTCCTTAGGGACCGCGATGCCGACCAGGCCGCTCTCCTTGTACAGCGGGACGAGCTCGTGGCAGAACTCGTTGCGTTCATCGCAGCCCGGCCCGACGCGGTCGAACTCGCTCGCCAGCTCCCTGGCGATGTCGATGGCCTTCTGCTGCTCCTGCGGCGTCATTTCGACGGTGTGGTTCCTCATGAGGCTCCTCTCGGCATACGGGTCAGGCCATAGGCCGGACGTGATCTGCAACGAACCTAGGACCGCCGGCTTCGGGTGGCATCCCGCCTGCGGCGCACGATGCCCCCCCTTTAGTGGGAGACGCCCGTTGCCGCCCCTGCGATGGTGCGCAGCTGACGGACCCGATCCTCGAGCGTCGCCCCGATCGGGTTGATGAGCAGGGTGTCCACGCCGGCGCCGGCGTAGGCACGCAGCCGCTCGCCGATGGTGTCCGGGGTGGCACACAGGCACACCGTGTCCAAGAGCTCGTCCGACAGGGCTGCCTTCGCCGCCTCCTTCTCGCCGGACAGATAGAGGTCCTGCACGCGGTCGGCCTCCTCGCCGAATCCGTAGCCGCGGACGAGGGCGTTGTAGAAGTTCTTCTCCTTGGACCCCATCCCGCCGACGTACAACGCGGTCATGTCCCGGACCGCATCGCGGGCGACGGACAGGTCCTCCTCGACGGCGGCGTAGACGAGCGGCGTGATCGCGACGTCGCCGAGCGACCGCCCGGCCTTCGCGGCACCCTCGGCGAGCAGCGATGAGACCGCGTCGACGTGCTGGGGGGAGAACAGCACGGGGATCCAGCCGTCGGCGATCTCCCCGGCGAGCGTCGTGTTCTTCGGCCCGATCGCCGCGAGGTAGATCGGAATCGTCTCCTGCTGCGGACCGATCGTGAGCTTCAGGGCCCTACCCGGTCCGTCGGGGAGGGGGAGGGTCATCGTCGCGCCCTCGTAGGAGAGCCGCTCGCGGGCCAGGGCCTTGCGCACGACCGCGACGTAGTCACGGGTCCGCGCGAGCGGGCGGTCAAAGCGCTGGCCGTGCCAGCCCTCGGCGACCTGCGGGCCCGAGGTGCCGAGCCCGAGGCGGAACCGTCCGCCGGACAGCTGGTCCAGCGTCGCCGCGGTCATCGCCGTCATCGCGGCCGACCGGGCCGGGATCTGGAAGACGCCGGAGGCGATGCCGATCGTGCTGGTACGCGCCGCGATCCACGTGAGGACGGTCGCGGCGTCCGATCCGTAGGCCTCGCCGACGAAGACGACGTCGAAGCCGGCGTCCTCGGCCTCGAGGACGAGCCTCATCTGCTCGGCGGCGTCGAGGCCGAGGCCCCAGTAGGCGATGTGGAGACCGAGTTTCATGCAGCCAACGTAGGTGCCCGCCGCGCGGCGGGCGTCCTCCCGGCGCATGGTGCTCGTCGGTCGTCAGAGGGGCGCCGCGGCCGGCACCGGGCGGGTCAATGCGTCAGGTCCTCGTGCGAGACGCCGAGGTAGTGCGCGATCGCCTGCGAGCGGTTGACCGCGCCGAGCTTGCGCAGGATGTGCTTGACGTGCGACTTCACCGTGCCTTCGGTGATCACGAGCTTCTCGGCGATCGCGCCGTTCTTCGCGCCGGCCACCATGAGCATCAGGACCTCCGCCTCACGCGGGGTGAGCTCCTCCATCTTCGAGCTCATCGTCGTCAGCACCGACACCGCGGTCCGGGTCACCACGGAACGCGTGCCGGGCTGGGAGGCGAGCTCGATCTCCGATTCGCACAGCTCCTGCATGGCCGAGTCCACGTCGGACATGAGCTCGCGCAGCTCCTCGCGCTGGGCACGGACGCCTTGCAGCAGCACGGTGCGCTCGTAGATGTGGCCGAAGCCCTCGGCGAACGCCCACAGCACGTCGCGGTCGGCCTCGTCGGCGCGCCGGTCGGACGGATGGTGGTCGGCATGCAGGAACCCGACGACCTTGCCGGCGGGCATGACCGGGGCGACGACGTAGGAGGAGGACAGCCCATCGCGGGTGATCTGGTGGACCTCCGGCGCCGACGTGTCATGGACGAGCGCCGGCCGGTGCTCCGTCAGGAGCTGGGTCTCGAGCACCATGTCACCGAGCGGGATCCGCGTGTCCAGCCACGTGTCGAACCACCCCGGCATCGCGTCGGTGAAGTGACCGACCCACGGCGACCAGACGCCGTCCTCGACGCGGGAGAGCAGCGCCCGGCCGAAGCCGCCGCTGCGGATGAGCTCCTTGCAGACCCGGTCCAGGAGGTCGGAGGTCGTCGTGATGGCGCGGAGGCTCGCGAGGCCGCCCTCGATGGCGGCGATCCTCCGGGTGCGGCTGGCCATGTCGTGGTCGTGGAGCTCGAGCGCGAGTCGCTGCAGGTCACACACGAGCTGGCAGGTCCCGACCGTGGCCGCGCGTCCGGGACGCTGCTCCCGCAGGCGTTCGATGGCCAGCCAGCTCAGCGACGCGATGACCTCACCGGCGCGGCCGGGGTTGCTGGCGTCCAGCGGCTCGATCTCGAGGTCGGGTCCGATGAGGATCTTCGCGCGCTGCACGGCCTCGTTGATCCGGGCGGTCAGCTGTGTGCGCCGCCGGCGCCAGCGGATGGTGGGGGAGGCGGCGGGGAAGGGCTGCTCCCGGGGCTCGCCGGCGATGACGCTCACAGCCGCGACCGCATGACGATCTGCAGGTACTTGGAGACCGCCTCGGCCCGGTTGGACGCCCGGAGCTTGCGGCAGATGTTCTTCACGTGCGACTTGACCGTGCCCTCGGCGATGACGAGCTCATCGGCGATCGTGCTGTTGCGGGCACCGCCGATCATGAGGTTCAGGACCTCGCGCTCGCGGGCGGTGAGCAACAGGTTGATGCGCGACTCGGTCGGCGCCAGCATGCCGGCGGCACTCCGCGCGACGGTCTGGGTCTCCTCTTCCTGGCGGGCGAGCTTGACCTCCGCGTCGCACAGGCGATCCAGGTCGGCCTCGGCCGTGCGGAAGGCGGTCTTCACGCGGACGCGCTGCTCACCCAGGCGCTCGACGAGCACCATCCGTTCGAAGATGAGCCCGAAGCCCTCGGCAAACGTCCAGAGGTTGTCGCGGTCGAGCGTCGTGAGCTCGCGGCCGCTCCCGTAGGTGTCGGCGTGCAGGAAGCCGATGACGCGCCGGCCCTGGAGGACCGGTGTGGCGACGTAGGCCTTCGTGTCGCTGACCTGCATGAGCGGGCTGTACGTGCGCTGGTTCGCCTGTGCGTCGCTGACGAGGGCCGGCGCTCCGCGCCGCGCCAGCTCCGTCTCGAGCAGCATCGGGCTCAGCGGGATCTCGGCACCCGTGAGGAATTCCTCGGTCGCCCGCGTCACCTCGGGATCCTGGCCGGCCGCGATGCAGATGACCTCGGGCCGCCAGGACGACCCGTGGACCCGCGACAGCACCGCACGGTCGAAGTCGCAGCAGTGGCACAGCTCCTCCGGCGCCTCCTTCAGCAGCTCGGCGACGGACCCCAGTCCGCGGAGCCGGGTGAGGCCGCCGTGGATCCGCGCGAGCACTTCGAAGCGCTGGGCGATGACGGTCTCGCGAAGATCCTGCTGCAGGTCCGTGAGCTCGACCAGGGCGTCACACAGCGCCGCCGCCTTCAGCGGCTCCCGCGCGATCGAGCGGTCTTCCAACAGCTGCGTCCGCAGCTGCTCGCAAACCGCCTCCAGACGCTCTGCCAGCTCATCGGGGTAGGCCGGGTCGGTCGCCAGCGTGTGCGAATCGATCAGCTCCCGTGCGCGCTGCGCCAAGGACTGCGCGGACCGCTCCAGCGTGGTGAAGGACGTTTCAGACACGTCCTGCGTGGTGGCAGACGCCATCACAACCTCATCTTCCTCTCGGACCCAGGGCGATCATACATGCCTGGGTGGCGGCCGCCGCCGGCGTGCACGAGGTACACATCCTCCTTTGACTGAGATGCCTCACCCGTGGGGGGCATGACCGCGTGTGGGCCAGCGGGCACGCTCGCACCATGCCATTCTTCAACGACGCAAGCGACGTGTACGAGTACGTGGGTGGCGTGTTCCGCGCCGCCGCCGAGCACCCGGAGGTCGGGCCGCAGATGGCCGCCGCCGGGATCACCATGCAGGTCTACTACACCGATCCCGACGCCTCGCTGACCGTGCGGATGCACGACCCGATGACCGTCGAGGATGGCGGCGACGACCCCGACGCCGACATCATCCTGCGCATGCCGTCCGACATCGCCGACCGCTACTGGCGCGGTGAGTACAACCTGGCCGTCGGACTCGCCAAGGGCAAGGTCAAGGCACGCGGGCCGGTCAACAAGCTGCTCAAGCTCGTGCCGCTGACCAAGCCGCTCTTTCCGATGTACCGCGAGATGGTCGCGACGAAGGACACCACGGCCGGCGTCAGCTGACGCGCAGGCGAGCAGCCGCTCAGGTCGGTCGGCGCTCGGCGTCGCGCTGCTCGATGGCGGCGCGGAGCACCGGCAGGACACGCAGGAACTTCCGGATGAAGCCCTGAAAGCGGATCTCGCCCGAGAGGATGCGCAGCGGCAGCTCCTCGCCGTGGCGCAGGCAGCCATCCAGATCGGCGGTCGTGAGGGTCAGCACCGCATCGGGGCGCCGGTTCTGGGGGTCGACCGTGGCCCGCGGTGCGTCGATGTCGAGCTGGAGGAACACCGGTTGTACGGGCCGGTCGGTGAAATCCAGCCGGACGAGGACCCCGGCCTGGGCCACGCGCCGCGCGGCATCCGCGTCGGACAACGCATCGTTCACGGCGGTGACGAACTGGGAGATCCGCTCGGCCGGCGACGATCCGACCTCGACGGCGTCGCCGAGGTGGGTGTTCGTCACGGCGCCAAGCGTCGTCGCAGCCTTGCTGGACATGCGGTCCTCCCCTGCTCCCTGTGTTCAGTTCCCGCGCGCCCGGCCCGCACCGGAGGCGTCACGTTTCATACCTCTGGAAGCATATCCCCAACGCACCCGCGAGCTGACCACTGGTGTGGATCCGCACGCGGGTCGGGCAGTTTCCCCGCAAGCACGCCCCCAACGACCCCGCGAGATCAGCCGAAGGGGGGAGGGCTGTGGTCGCACCCGTCGGGGAGGATCGGACCATGGGACGATCAGCCGGACGCAAGACGTTCGTGGGACTCGGGACGGCCGCGGCACTGACCGCGGTGGTCGGGTCCGGGACGACGCCTGCCGCGGCCAACCCCGTCACGGTCGTGGTCACGCTGCAGGGCGGAGGCAAGCTCACCCTGACGGCCGACATCCCGCCGGGCACGCCGCTGGAGCAGGTCAAGCTCCCGGGGATCAGCCTGCCGATCGCCAGCATCGAGGTCGTCACCGGCGCGCCTGCCGCCGCCCCTGCGCCCGCGCCTGCTGCGAGCGCGGACGTGGCGCCCGCCGCGCCCACGACCGACGAGGGGGCCCCGCGTCGCCGCGACCGTCGCTCCGTCGATCGTGCTCGTGCACCGGCGGGCCGCCGTCTACCCCGATCCGCACGCGTTCCGCCCCGAGCGGTTTCTCGGGGTCAAGCCCGGCACGTACACCTGGATCCCCTTCGGTGGTGGCGTGCGTCGCTGCCTCGGCGCGGCCTTC
>JAOPZJ010000233.1 GCA_025964155.1 Solirubrobacterales bacterium | reverse complement strand
ACGGCCCGGCGGTCGACGCGGCCAGCGCGGGCCAGACCCCGCCGACGAGCCAGCCCGCGCAAAGCAGCGTCGCGGCCAGGAGCGCGATGAGCCGGCGGCGCACGGCCGTGGTGACGTCCTGGCCGGCGCGGTCGGCCACGCGCAGCGGCGCCAGGACGAGGCCCAGGCGCCTGGTGAGCTGGGCGGCCTGCGCCAGCCCGATCGCCTCCCAGGCTGCGAGCACAGCGCACGCCGCGGACAGGCCGGCTCCGAGCTGTGCGGCGCTCACGCCGCATCCCATCGGCCGTCCATGCCCAGGCGCTCCGTCAGCTCTGGGCTCAGCGGTGCGCGCCACGTCGGGCGTCCGCGCCGGAAGGCGTACAGCTCGCGCGTGCCGGCGCCACCGACCACGCGGACGACCTCGCTGACCCCGACGACACGGCGCGACCCGTCCCCTTGGCGGGCCTGGTGCACGACGAGGTCGAGGGCCTGGGCGACCTGTTCACGGACGGCTGCATGCGGCAGCCCGACATCCGCCATGAGCGCGAGCGTCTCGACCCGCCGCAGGGCCTCCTCGGCGCTCCCGGCGTGCACGGTGCACAGCGAGCCGTCGTGGCCGCTGGCCATCGCGGCGAGCATGTCCAACGCCTCGGCACCCCGGACCTCCCCCACGACGATCCGATCGGGCCGCATCCGCAGAGCGTTGCGGACGAGCACGCGGATGGTGACCTCGCCTCGGCCCTCGATCGTGGCCGGGCGGCCCTCGAGGCGCACGACATGCGGCTGCTGGAGCGCGAGCTCGGCGGTGTCCTCGATCGTGACGATCCGCTCACCGGACTCCACGAACGACGACAGCGCGTTGAGCGTCGTCGTCTTCCCCGATCCGGTCCCGCCGCTGACGAGGATGTTGAGCCGGGCGCGCACCGCTGCCGCGAGAAACGTCCCCAGCGGTGCCGTCCACGTGCCGATGTCCACGAGCTCGTCCGGGGTGAACGCCCGTCGGCGGAATCGCCGGATCGTGAGGACCGGACCGTCGAGCGCCAGCGGCGGTATGACGACGTTGACCCGGGAGCCGTCCGGCAGGCGGGCGTCGCACATCGGCTGGGCCTCGTCGACTCGCCGGCCGAGCGGCGCGAGAATCCGCTCGATCGCGTGCCGCAGTTGCGCCTCGTCGGTGAAGACGACGTCTGTCGCCTCCAGGCGCCCGCCCCGCTCGACCCACACGTGGACGTCGCCCGCAGCGGTGCCCGCGCCGTTGACCATGATCTCGTCGACGTCAGGGTCGGCGAGCAGCACCTCCAGCGGGCCGAGGCCGAAGGACCGCTCGCTCACCATGCGCACGAGCTCGTCGCGCTCACGCGGTCCCAGGGGCGCGGCGTCGCGGTCCACGAGCGCGCGCACGCGCTCGCCTGCGGGAACGTCCATCCCGATGGCCTGCTGGGCGTTGGCCAACAGCCGGTCGCGCAGCTGCGTGGCGAGCGCGTCCAGGTCACCGCCGGCTGGCGGCGGGACGGGTGCGGGGGTCTCCATGCCTCCTATAGGCGCGCGGGCGGGAGTCTCGCCCCCCGGAGGGCCATGAGCGTCAGCAGGCACAGCGCCGAGACGGCCGCCAGCGGGACGGCATCCGTGGTCAGCTTGGCCACCGCCCCACCGATCCCGGCACCACTGACCTGCCCCACCGCCCACGCGAGGTTGACGAGCGCGAACGCGAAACCCAAGGCCAAACCGGCGTCCTCGGCTGCGTCGGAGACCATCGCGATCGCGGGCGCCCAGAAGAGCCCAAGCGACACGGCCGCGAGGACGATCACCGCCGCCAGCAGGAGCCCGCTGGCGGGGAGCGTCACCGTGAGCAGGACGACGGCGGCGGCCACCAGCCCGCGGCGGATCGGCACGAGGCGCCCCCGCCGATCCGACAGACGGCCGACCACGGGGCTCACGAGGGCCTCGAGGCCCGCGGCGACGAGGTAGGTGGCGCCGACCGCGGCGCTGGAGAACCCGAGATCCGACAGCCGCAGGGGGCCCAGCACGCTCAGGACGCCGAACCCGAGCGCCGGGAGCGACATGAGCCACATCGCCCTGCGCACCTCGGCGCGGCGGACCGCGGCGAGCACGTCCGCGGCACCCTGGGCCACCGGCAGGTGCGACGAGGGCATCCGCGCCGCCCAGACCGCCAGCGCGCCGGCGAAGACGACCACCGAGCTGAACACGAGCTCGGGCGCCGTGGCCTCCGCGAGTGCCCCGAGCACCGGGCCGAAGAGCGATCCGCCGATCGCCCAGCCGAGTGCCGTGCCGATGAGCTCGCCACGGCGTTCGGGCGGCGCCTCGGCGATGAGCCAGGCCAGCGCTCCGGCCCACGAGCAGGCGCCACCGATGCCCTGGACGAAGCGGGCGGCGTCGAGCAGCACGATGTCGTGGGCCAGGCCGAAGACGAGCGTCGACGACGCCAGGAGGCCCAGCCCGATGAGCACCGTCGGCCGCGGCCCCAGCCGGGCGGCCAGCAGACCTCCCGGCAGGGATCCCAGCAGGGTGCCCGCCGGGTAGGCCGCGGCGAGGAGGCCGGCGGCGGCCTTCGACAGGTTCAGCTCATCGGTGAGCGTCGGCAGCAGCGGCGCGACGACCGCGTAGAACATCGTGTCCACGAGGACGATCGCGCAGACAAGGGAGATCAGGCGCCGTGGCACGTGCCCACGGTATCCCGGGCCTCCGGACGGGGCGTCCACCCCTCCGCCGGCCACGCGCCTACTTGTCGGTCACCGTCATCCCCCGCGCCCCGTGCCGGTGATCGCCGTCCACCCGCACGAGGATCCGTAGCTCCTTCGCGAAGTTCTGTGCCGCCGCCAGTGCCACGGCCTCGCGCAGGCTGACGCGCAGCGACAGCGCGACCCGGGGCCCTGCCGCCCCGCCCCCGCCGCCCGAGCCGTGACCATCGTCCGCGGTCGCCGGAGCGGCGGCGAGGACCTCCGTGTCCTCCAGCGCGAGCGTCGTGTCCCCCGCCCCGTCGGCGGTCTCCCGCGTCACGAGCAGATCGATCCGCGACCCCGGACCCAGCAGGCGCGCGTCCCCGCGGGCCACGACCTCGGCGGCGCGCTCACCTGCGCGCAGGGTGCCACTGCCGGTGAGGACACCGCCCCGGCCGTCTGGGGCTGCAGTGGCGGTCGCGGCCGGGTCGCGCAGCAGCGGGCCGGTCAGGTCGGTGCCCGCCGGGATCGCGACGGCCGCCTTGAGCCCCTGCAGTTGCGAGGTGCGTGTGAACGCCGCATTGGGCACGAAGCGTGTCGGCACGCGCCGCACCGCCAATGCCCCCGGTGTGAGCGCCGCCCCGACGGGCAGGTCGACCCGCGCGACGATCACCGGGACCGTCGGCCCGACGCGCCGGTCCAGCGCCGCTTCCCGTCCGGCGACGTCCGAGACCGCGAGGGCTCCGAGCAGCAGCGACAGCGCACCGAGGGCCAGCGCGCGGCGACGCCGGCTCACGACGCCAGGGGCCGGGTCGGTCGTCCGGCGCCGTCGCCGCCGTGCCCAGCACGTCGGCCCTCGAC